>JACQUZ010000058.1 GCA_016210055.1 Deltaproteobacteria bacterium
ACTTGCCCGTACAGCTCGAAAATCCCCGCCCAGGCAGGCTGGGTCGATAGGAGCATGGTGGCTGCAACGCCAGCAGTTTTCCACATTCCTCACATCCTATCAGGGGGGGACGTTCCCGTCCCCCCTCCTCGGGCAAAGCCCTCGGAGCCTCCCCCCTGCCGCGCGCTACCCGCGCAGTTTGACTACCTATCGATGTGACATTGTTCAGTTGATCGTGACCAAGTCCGCGCCATCCTTGCCGCAGAAGGTCGCGGCGAGGTCGTAGCGGAGCCCACACTGGGGGCAGATCTTGGCAATGACTCCCGTCAGCGCCGCCTGTTTCTTCCCCTGCGTGGCCTCCCAAAGCGAAAGAGGCATGAGCTCTTCGGAGTCGAGCGGGCAGAAACGCACTCCCGCCTCGAAGCCCCGACGACACCGCGGACAAATCATTCCACTCGTGGTGGCGCGAACCGCGATCTCCCCGGCCGGTACCAGTCGCCGCGCGTCGTGGGGGCAATAACGCACCGCGCCATCGAACTGTCGACGACAAGAAGGGCACGCCATCGGTCCGGGTTGCGCAGGAGCCACCGCCACGGCGGTGGTGGACCCGGTCACAGAAACCGAGGGTCCTGGCCGCGTGGGAAGTGCCTGTTTTGGGAGGACCAACGGACCATCGGGGGCAGTGATGACGACACGCCGCGGCTGGGCGCGACCGGCCCGCGGCCCAGGGACCTTGCGCCGCAGGAGGATGACGTAGGCAATCAGAAACCCGAGCGCCAACAGGAGCATTCCCATCGAGACGAGCAGGGCCACCTGCGCACCGGGCGACACCGCGAGTGTCTCGACTTGGGAAAACGAAGACAATCGACTCAAAAGCTAGCATCCGCATCGTAGAGCGTCAACGAGGCGATTTGAAGCCTCGCAGCCCGCGACGCGGCCCCAGTCCCAGGTCGCGCCGGGAACCGCAACCGCCGCTCACCGAGTAGCTCCCCGCGATCCGAAGTCGACTTTGGTCGACCAAAGTAGGAAAATCTAGACGGTGGCGCACCTTTTTGCCACACGACCCGATCGGCCGGCACCTGGACTCAGGGCGCGCCCGCGTCGCATGGCTCTCGTCCTGGCCGGCGGCGCGGCGCGAGGCGCTTACGAAGTCGGCGTCATCCAGTACCTCTTCGAAGACGTGAGCCATGACCTGGGACGCGATGTGCCTCTCGATATCCTGTGCGGAACCTCGGTGGGCGCCATCAACGCCTGCGCGCTCGCCGCGATGGCCGACGACCCACGGCGCGTCCAGCGCATGATCAAGCACTGGACGGAGCTCCGCGTCGGAGACGTCGTGCGGGCGGACCCCCGCGCCATGCTGGCGATGGTTCGCGGCCTTTTTGGCTCAAAGAACGGCGGCGACGAACACGCAAGGCGCGGAGGAATCCTCGACCCCGCCGGGCTCACGCGCATCATCGCGTCGTCGGTCCCGTTCAACAACATCGACGAGAACCTCAGGGCTGGACGCATCCACGCCCTCACGGTCTCGACGACGCACGTGGCCACGGGGCGAACCGTCGTCTTCGTCCAGCGCGCCGATCCCGGGCTCCCCGAGTGGAGCCACGACCCCACGATCATTCCGCGCGCCACCCGGATCCGCGCCGAGCATGCCCTCGCCTCTGCCGCCATCCCCTTCTTGTTCCCCGCCGTGCGCATCGACGGCGAGTTCCACTGCGACGGAGGCCTCAGGCAAAACGTGCCCCTGTCCCCTGCGCGGCGCCTCGGAGCGAGCGGACTCATCGTGATCAACCCCAGGCACGTGACACCCGCGGTCGAGGCGCCGATCGACCACCATGCGCCGTTCCCGGGACCCTTGTTCCTCCTCGGCAAGACCATGAACGCGCTCCTCCTCGACCGCATTGACAACGACATGGACCGCCTGGACCGAATCACCTCGATCCTCGACGCCGGCGAGCGCGCCTACGGACCCGGCTTCGTCGACAAGATCAACGAAGAGCTCGGCTACCCGAGAGGCAAGGGGATCCGGCCCTTGCGCACTGTCCTCATCCGGGCATCACAGGATATTGGGCGCCTGAGCGCCGATTTCGTGCGGTCCGTGGGTTTTCGCAAGCGCGCCCGCGGGCTCGTGGGGAGGTTCATTCGTACCCTGGCCGATGGGGACCCGTCGAGGGAGGCCGACCTGCTTTCGTACCTCCTGTTTGACGGTGAGTTCGCCAGGCAACTCATCGAGCTTGGACGCGCCGACGCCCGCGCCCACCACGCGGAGCTCTGCGCGTCGTTCGCGGATCACGAGGCGCAATAGAGGATCAAAACGCGTTCATGGGTCCCAAGTGAAGCTCGGGACCGCCCAGGGCTGCGTCCAAGAGCTCCGCGGCGTCCACGCTACCCGACGCGAGCCCCATGTCCAGGAGCCGCATGGCGGAAAGGGCGCGAAAGTACACCTGGGCGAGCCGGTCGCTTCCCAAGCTGACTCGCTTGCGCTCGGCCGTACCGGGGACGGCACGCATCCCCCGCGCTCCCAGCCTCACGTCGAGCCGCAACGGACGGCTTCCTGTCCCGCCCTCCACATCCAAGCCAAAGCTGCCGCGCGCTCCGTTTCTCCTCGGCCCCGGGTGGTGCTGCAATGCCGCAGGCACGTCCACGAGACGCCCCATGGCGCCCGCCATGGCCAGGCCTGCCAGCTCATGCTCGCAAAGGGATGGCGGCGCGTCCCACAGGCCATAGTCATCCAGCCACGCCGCATGCTCCCCCCGGGGCAAGACGAGCTCGACCATGGCGTACTGGTCTGCTTGCGCTCGCAAGAAACCAAGCAGCCCTTGCACCGCGCTCGGCGTCTCGCCCCTTAGCTCGCGCACGAGGAGATGCTGCGCGGGGTAAGGTGGGCTCGTGGGGACATCGTAGAGCATGTAACCGTCTACGCGACCGGTGCCCGGGTCCACGTGCACCGTTCCCAGCGGAGCTCGCCTGTAGACCCGGCCCGTCCACCAGTAGTCGCTGCGCGCGAGCTGCCCCGTGGTCCCGGCACGAGCCGCTTCGTAGATCCGGCGCACATCCGCATCGTGGCTCGCCCGATCCAGGGCACGGACATGCCGCCTGTGCCTCGACTCGGGGAGCTGGCGTGGATGAACCCGCAAGAGATCCCAGGTCTCGCAGGGCCCGTAGCCGAACTTGCGGTAAAACGACCAGCGGAACGCGAAAAGCAAGGAAAGCGCATCACCGTTTTGCCGCATCCTGCGCAGCGACTCCTTGAGCAACCGGTCGGCCACTCCCATGCGTCGGAACTCCGGCGCGACCGAGACCGCTGCGACCCCGGAGACAGGCACGTCCTCACCGCATAAGCTCATGGTGAGCGACAACATCGAGGCGTGCCCAGCCATGACGCCATTGACCTCGGCCACGACGATCTGGCGCGGCGAGAGGTGCGCATGGTCGCGAAAGTAGCTGACCCAGAACGAGCTGTCGGCTGGGTACCGGTAGGAACGAAAGGCGACTTCGGCCAGTTGATCTTCGTCGCCCGGCCTGGCCGAGCGGAGGGAAACACGAGGGGAGGAGTTCATGAGAGCGTTGTCCTACTTCAAGGCGAGGAACGCTACTAGGCCGAGGACGACGACAGCAGCCACAACGAGCCAAATCCACGTCTTTCCACCCGACGTAGCGGCTTCCATGGCTTGCCTGGTCGAAGGTGCTTCACCGACAGGGACCTGGGGTCTCTTTCCCTGCGGAGGCTGCGCCTGTGCAGGCAGGACGGGCGCTTGCGGCGGAACAGGCATGTATGCCGGTGCAGAACCACGCGCGGCGGCTTGCGCTGCCGACATGAGGAGCTCGACCACCGCAGTTCGTACCTCTCCGACATTCTGAAAGCGCTTGGTCAGATCCTTTTCGATCATCCGAAAAATGACCTGATCCACCCCCTGGGGAATACGCGCCTCGGGGCAGGCCACGCTCGGTGGCTCTGGGGTGCGCTTGAGCTGGGCGGCGATGAGCGCGGCAGGTCCCTGCGCGTCGGGAAAAGGCAGGTGACCGGTCAAGAGCTCGTAGGCCAAGACCCCCATGGCGTAGATGTCCGAGCGGCCGTCGAGCTGTTTCCCCATGAGCTGCTCTGGGGACATGTACTCGAGCGTCCCCAAAGTTTGGCCTGTCGCCGTGAGTTGGGGGTTCTTGTTGCCAATGTCCCCGCCGACGATCTTGGCGATCCCGAAGTCGAGGATCTTCACGAAATCGTCGTGACCCGGACGGTTCTCGAGATAGATGTTCTCGGGCTTGATGTCGCGATGGACGAATCCATGCGCATGTGCCTCGCCCAAGGAGCTGCACATCTGCTCGATGACATGGAATACCCGCTCCCAGGGAAGCGGAGCCTCTTGGTGAAAGACGTCGTGCAAGGACCGCCCCTTGAGGAGCTCCATCGCGATGTACAGGATTCCGTCGGCCGTCTGGTCGAAGTCGTAGGTCGTGATCGTGTGGGCATCGCGAAGATTGCAGGCGACCGCGCCTTCGCGCCGAAATCGCGCCACCAGGTTGGGATCGCGGGCCATCTCGGGGTGCAAGAGCTTCAGCGCGACCTCCCGGCCAATCTGGAGCTGCTTCCCTTGGTACACGGCGCCAAAACCACCCTCCCCGAGCTTCGATTCAATCAGGTAGCGGTTGTTCAGCGTGCGGCCGATCATCGGATCGCCATCGGTCGCCACTCCCTCGACTGGCATCGGTGAAACGGGCGCCGGCGCGAAATTCGGCACCATCATGGGCCCCGGTGTTACGTGCGACAGCGGATTCGCAGAGTGCTGGGCAGCTGAGCCCGTCGACGGAACTGGCTCGGGAATGGCCTTCCCGGGATTCGCAGGAGCAGGAGCAGGCGCAGGAGCCCCTGGCTTGGGTGCCTGGGCGGGCGGCATGAACGCTCCCAGCCCGCCAATCATGGTCTTCATCATGGCTTCCGGAGCGACGGACTTCCCTGCGGGCACGGGACCTGCGAGCTTGGTCCCACATGCCCCGCAAAAACGTGCTCCGTCGTCGAGTTTTGTGGAGCAACGTGGACAGTTCATCGAAGCGCCCCTTTCCCGACTGCCGAGGTAGCGTGCGTGATTCGAGCCATTTTACCCACCGGACGGCTTCCAGAACAGGATAGCGATCAACGCGACAAGGAGGAACACGGCGATGATCCAGGCGGCCTTGGGTATCCCCGACTTGGAGCGGATCCGTACCTGCGCGGGCGCAGAGCCTCCGGGGTTGTCGTCATCCTTGGGTTCGTCCTGGGCGTCTCTCGGCTCGGAATCGGTGGAACTGGGCGCTTTGCTCTCCTCGGGCCCGGAGGCGAGGGTGGAAGCTTCGCTGCCGGTGGACTGGTCTTCGCTCGTCGACGCGTGGCGGGCCGACATCCGCCGGGAAATCCTCGTGGGACGCTCGGACTCCTCATCCGGTGGAAGCTCGACATGCTTCGGAGGGTCGTCGTTCGCCGGTACAGCCAACGACTTGCCCGTAAACCGAGCCAAGACCACGGTCACGTTGTCTGGTGCGCCAGCGGCACGTACCCGGGTCACCAGATCACTACAAGCTTCTTCCAAGGAGCTCTTCTCTGCCAGGACCTGCGCGATGGTCGCGTCTGAAAGCTGGCCGTGAAGGCCATCGGAGCAAAGGAGCAGCCGGTCGCCGTGGCACAGGCGAACCCGAGAAAGCGCGGCCTCCACGTTCTCGCTCGTGCCAAGCGCCTGGAGAATGATGTTCGAATGGGCAAAGGACCGTGCTTCTTCTGGCGACAGCCGACCTGCCTGGATGAGCGCTGCCGCCACCGACTGGTCCTGCGTGACCTGTACGAGGTGCCCGGAGCGGAAAAGGTACCCGCGCGAATCCCCGACCTGGGCAAGAAGCAGCGAGTCCCCGCAAAGGACCGCACCGGAAAGGGTGGTCCCCATGCCTCGCTGGCCCGGGTTGGCGCGCGCCGACTGAACGATCCTGCGGTTCGCCGTGCGCACCGCGCGGCGAACCGCCTTGGCCACCGCCTCTTCGCCCAACAACGTGGACTGGGCGGACATCATCTCGGCGAACAGCGTCTCCACGGCAAGAGCGCTCGCTACCTCGCCCGCTGCAGCACCGCCCATGCCGTCGCAGACGAGGAGCAGCGTCCCATTTTCGCCCGCCACGTGCCTTGTTACCTGGGGAACGAGCCCCCTACTACCGGTCGACAGGTCCGCGACGAGAAATGAATCCTCGTTGTGCTCCCGGACGCAGCCGACGTCGGTCCGGGCATGCACCTCGATTTCCACCCCGGGAAGATCGCTGGCCACCCCAGACCTAGAGTCCTCCGACTCGGACATGGCTACGATTGCTCGTACCGAAAGAGCTGGTCGCCCAGGCGAAAACGGTCGCCTTGGCAGAGCTCACGCTCGCCTCGCAATCGGATGTACGTCCCATTGGAGCTCCCGAGGTCAGAAAGCTGAATCCGCCCCTCACGGCACGACAGGAGCGCATGGCGCCGCGACATGAATTCATCGTCGGCAAAGCGGAGCTCTCCCTCTTCTCGCCCTATGACCACATCGGTGCGGGTCAAGTGGTACACGTCCCGGGCCAAGCCCGAGGCGACGATCTGGCGGAGACAGCCCCACGGCGGCCGCGTCGGAGAGCCAAAAAGCAGCACCCCGTGCTGGATTGCGGGCGACGGCTCCCGCTCTTCGGGCAAAAGGAGGTCAAAGCGGAACACTTCCTTCCCAATGAGGATCTGGTCGCCGGAGCCGAGTGGCCAGGGCTCTTGCAGGCGCACGTAGACCCCGTTCAGCGAATCGAGCGGCACGAGGACGACGTGGCTCCCGCGGCGCTCAATGCGCGCGTGCCGCGGCGCCAGGTACCTGTCCTCGGCAAAGGTAAGGTCCCCGTCCGTTCGTCCGAGGTCGACCTGGTCTCCTTGAAGCGGCAGGCTGGCGCCATCGCTGCCGTCTCGGCGCACGACCACCAGCTTTCCCAAGGGCGCTAGCCGGCCCGCCTGCGGCGCGGAAAGAGGCGGAGACATGGCAGGAGGGGCAACGATGGGCGGAGCCGCGACGGTCGGAGCGAGCGGCGAAGGAGCCTGGGCGCCCCCCATGGCGATGGATTGGGGACGTCGTGGGTTCACCGTGTTGAGGTCGGGAGCGGGAATCGCGATGGTCGCCGCAATGGCCTCGCTCGTCGCCGAACGGGCGACTGGTGGCGCGGTCGCCGGGCGATGGGCCAAGGCAGGTCCTTGGGCTTGCGGGAGACGGGACGGCTGTGGCGCTTGCTCCGGGGCCGCGACCGAGACAAGCCGCTTCCCGCAGTGTTGACAGAACGAAAAGCTCCCTGGGGTTTGCCCGCCACAGGAAGAACAGGTTCTCAGCGACGTGAGGGGCTGTGCTGCATAGGGGGCGGGCGTTTGTCCCGGGCGAGGAGACGGGGCCGCGGCAAGGGCAGGCGCGGCAAGCGCGGCGCCGCACATCTTGCAGAAATTCATGCCTGCAGGGTTGTGGGCCCCACACGCCGAGCAGGTGGGGCCAATCGGCGCCGCACCGGCGAGGGTGCTCGTGGGCACGCCGGACGCAGGAGTCTGCGTGTTCCCCTGCCCTACCAGGCGGTTCCCACAGTCCTGGCAAAAAGCCGACCCTTCTGGATTCACTCGACCACAGCTGCCGCAGCGCGCCATCGAAGAACCGTTCCTTTACAAAGCGATACCCGCTCTGATAAAAAATTCGCTCCCTTGCGACCGTAAACAAATCCCTAGACGAGGTCAAGAACCCACAGTGAGCCCACGTCCTTCTACCGTGATCGTTCAGGAGGGCTGCACCGTGTTTCGCATCGTGCTCGCCCTGTCCGTCCTGCCCTTTGCAGCCTGCGCAACGGCTGTTCGGACTGCGCCGTTCCATGAGCGTCCCGACACCGTGGTTCCTGGCGACCTGAGGGGCCCCATGAATGGCACCGTGGTGGATGCGGACAGTGGCCGGCCCATCGCGGGCGCGTTGGTCTATGCAAGCTGGGCTTTTGTCGCAGGGAATGGGCTCAACGCACCATCCGGCCATCAAGAATACGTGGGCATGACCAGCGCGTCGGGCAACTACGAAGTACCGCGCCTGGCGCTTCGTCCCAAAGCACGAGGCGCTCGCCTCAGTGATTTCTACCTGGTCATTTACAAGAAAGGCTACGTCGGCTATCGATCGGACCGTCGGTTTGAGGACTTCTCCACTCGCACGGAATTTGCCCAGAAGGGTCACAAGGTGGAACTCGCGCGCTGGCGCTCCGACTTCTCCCACGTGCGCCATCTCCGCTACCTCGGCGGTGGACCGGCGATCGCCGCCCTCACGGATTGGGAGCTGCCCGAGGCAGCCGCAGAGCTTGACCAAGGTCGCCCGCGCGCAGAAGGCGCCCCCCGTGCCGAGACCAAGAGTGAAGATGAGCGGAGGCTTCTCAACGCCGCCGCCCTCCTCACTCCCGAGGACGTCAAGCGAGTCACAGGCTACGCTGGCGTGCTCGATGTGGGACGCCTCGGGAACGAACCACCCTCGGAAGAGCACGACAGCGTCCACTTGCGCGCCCGCAACCAGCCAGAAGCCTACGACATTGCCCTGAGGGTGTGGAAGCTGAGCCTCGGGGATGCGCAGAGCCACTTTGGCAGCTTGCTCGCCGATCTGCCCAACGCCGCCGCGAAAGATGAGATCGGAGATCGCTCGCTCCGAGCGATCTCGCCTGATGGCAACATCCTCGGCCTCGCGTTTCTCGACGCCAAGAAGGGCGTTGTCGTCCTGCTTTCGTGTGGCTCGTCTCAGTGTCGCAGCCACGACAACGTCTTTGTCTTGGCTCGCATCGTGAAAGAGCGCCTGGATCTCATGCTGGGGGCCGTGCCGTGAGAATCTCATGGAGCAAGGACGCCGGGAGAGCCGGCGCCGCATTTCTCGTCGCCCTTTTCCTTCTTCCCAACCCCTCGGCATGGGCTTGGGAGGCAGACAGCACCCATGCCGGCCTTACCGAGCAGGCTGCGTTGGCCTCGCGCCTTCATCGCGCGCTGGCGCAGGCGCATGGGCAGTCTCAGGGTCTTTATCAAGTCCTTGGCATTCCCCGGGGGGACGCGACGAAAGCCCTCTATCAGAAGCTGGGCGCGATTTCCCCGACGGTGGGAGTCGTGCCCGATCCCAGGGGAGAGCAGGCCGCGCTCGCTTGGCTCGTCGCTGGAGCGGTCCTCGAGGACATCCCGCCCGAGCGTGGAAGACACCATTTCTTCGATCCTGCCTCGGGCCTTGGTCTCACGCCCCCCAAACCGGGTTTCCTGGGCGCGATCGTCTCTCTCGCCAAGAGGCTGCTCCTCGGAGTTCAAGTCCTCGCCTCGGGCGTCCCGGCCCCGAGCTGGATCGAAGCTGAGAAGAACGACCTCAACCTGGATCGTTTTTGGCTGGAGCTGGAGCTCTCTGCGGCGGCAAGGACATCCAAGGAGCGGCAAGCCCACTTGGCGCGCGCGCTCATCGTCGCCGGCGCCATGCTCCACGTGCTCCAGGATGTGGGCTCTCCATCGCGCGCCCGCAACGACCTGGACGAGCATCTTCGACCCCTTGGCGGAGGCAGGACGGACCGGGGATCGCGCTTTGAACGACTGGCCGCCCTCGCCTTTGGGCGACTCGGGGTTCCTGCGCCCGGCACGCCCGTGCGGCGGTTTCACGCCCGGGATTTCTTCATTTCAGACGGGCAAGGCTTGGCAGAAGTCACGGCTGCCAGGTGGTTCTCGTCGGGGACCCTCCCTCGTACGATTGACCTGCGCGATGCGGCAGGTTCCCTCCCAGGGCTCTTGACGAAAGCCCTGCGCCGTCCCGCTCCCGTCGTCACGAGCGTGGATCTTCGCGGTGCCGAGAGCCCCGAGGGCGTCGTGATCGCGGGTCCTTTTGGCGCGTGCCTCGCCAACGCCCGAAAAGTGAACATGAGCCTGGAGTGGTTCCTCAGTGATGCGTGTGCCCTCTCGCAATTGGCGGTCATCTTGCCGACCGTGGGCAGCTATTCGGCGGGTTTCTTGGACTGGCTCTTCCGTGGAAGCCTCACCCTCTCGCCGGATGGATCCATTCGCAATGCAGGAGTCGCCTTGGGAGCTGGCGTGGTGACGCTCCATGCGGAAGACAAGGAAGGAATCCGCACCCCTCTGGCGGCTCCGATTTCGATCCCTTTTGGCGCCGTCTCGGCAGAAATCGGGCGATTTGCTGCGCCCGAGGGGACGGCGCTCGTGGTGGCCACGTTCCGCGGCCTCGACGAGGCGGGTGATGCCGTGGTCGCGGCGGGAACGCTGGATCTTAGATAGACTCACAGGAGATAGACTCACAGGAAGCGCGGGATGCCTCGCACCCCCTTTTTTGAACGGTTCCGCCAGGAAATCGCGCGCTATGCGCCCGGAGTACACCGGCTTGGCTCGCCACCGTCGGCGGAGGCCGTCAAGGCGCTCCCCGAGGAGCTGGCGTCGTTCTTGCGCTCCTTTGATGGGGCGGAGCTCTTCATCGACGCGTTGACGATCTTCGATCGAGCGCACGTGGAACGCGAGGGCGACCTGCTCGTCTTCGGCGAGACGGGCACAGGAGATCGCATGGCCCTGGACCTCTCCGCGCCTGGAGGACCGAACGTGGTGCGCTTGGAAGAGGATACGGGTGAAACCCTCGTGGAAGGCACATCGTTCGGTCGCTGGATCGAGGGGTTCGTCGTCGCTGAAGGGGTCATCTACGATCGCGAAGGAGAGTTCCGCGAAGGGGTGTTCGACGAGACAGGCGAAGAGCTCGCGCCGGATGCCGTCATCAAGCGGGAAAGAAAGGCGCTAAAGCTCGATCCGAGCGCGCCGGCCCCTGCCTGGCGGCTTGCGCGCGCCCTGGAAAAAAAGGGGCAGGTTGAGGAAGCGATTCGCTTGCTCGAGCAAGTGACCGAGCGGTCTCCCCGCTTTTCGTGGGCCCTGTTTGATCTCGCGCGCCTGCTCGAGACCAAGGGCGAGCTCGCCCAGGCCGAAAGCCGATTTCTGGCGGCGGCAGAAGCGGATCCTGATGCTTCCCATGCAGGCACCTTCGCGGCCCATGCCGCGCGGGTGGCCGCGATGCGGGGCGACGAGGCGGCTCGCGCGAGGCATGCCGCACGAGCGCTGGAGCTAGCTCCCGACGTCGCCCGCAGGCAAAAGGACGCTTGTCGTGCGCTCCTTGCGGAAGGCGCAATGGAGGAAGCGCGCTCGACCCTCGAGGTCGCCGCAGCTCTCACGCCGCGGGACTTGGAAATCATCGACCTTAGAACGAAACTCCGCTCGTCTACTTGAAGACGCTCGGGTCTGTGGGAAGCCCCCTGGCTTCGAGGAGCTCGAAAAAGCGCGGCACGACTCCGGTCCCTGCGAACCTGCCCCGCAGCCGACCATCCTCATCGCGTCCAATCAATTGAAAAATGAAGAGCTCCTGGAGAACGGGGCGGTCATCGCCCGCCGCGTCACCAGTCGCGTGGGGGAAAATCACCTCGCAGATCGAGGCCACTCGATCGACACCATCCGCGTGCTGGGCCACGTGCACGACCACGTGGATGCAGCTGGCGATGAGCTCGCGGAGCACCTGGGTGGACTCGCCCGCAATCCGGGCGAACGCCTCCAGGCGCGCGAGGGCAACGCGGGCACCGTCGGCGGCAATACCGACGAGCGCGCCTTCGCCAGTGGACGCCAGTGCGGACAAGAGCTCGAGGGTACAAGCTTCTCGGACATCGCCCACGACCAGGCGGTCGGGTTGCATGCGGAGCGCCATGCGTAGGAGGTCACGAAGGCTTGCTCCACTGCTGCCTTGTAAAGGCGCGCATTCGAGGGATACCCATCGCTCGCTCGAAATCCCAAGCTCAGCGACCTCTTCCACCGACACGACCCGTTCTGTAGACGAGAAGTACCCCGCGAGCGCGGCCAAGAGCGCTGTCCTCCCCGAGCCCTGCGAGCCGCATACCAGGATGTTCCGCCGCCCAGCCACGCACGTCCCAAGGAACTGCGCCATGTTCGACGACAACATGCCGCTGGAGACCAGGTCTTCGAGCGAGGATGCAGTGCGGCGTGCCTTGGTCAGAGACAAGCACGGACCCTGGACTGCCGCTGGAGGAAGCACGGCGAAGACGCGCAGGCCGTCTGCAAGGCGCACGTCTACCACCGGATTCTCGGGCGTGGGCACGGATCCCGACGGGGCGATGAGACGCGAAACTGCTTGAAGAAGAGCCTGGGCAGAAGAGAAACCGCGCCTTCCAGCGACCCAGTGCCCGCCCTTGTTCACGAGCACTTGCTGTGGCTGATAGACGAGCACGGCCGAGACCTCTTCGTCCTCAAGGAGCTCGTCAATCGGGCCGAGCCCCAAGAGCTCATGCAACGCATCCTTGATGACCTCTTCCTTGTCTACCGAGGAAAGGAGCTGGCCCTCGTCATCCAGGTTCTCGACCGCACGCCTAAGCGCTCGCTCGGCCTGCTGCCATGGCGCTCCATCCTTTGTCACGGAAGGGTCAATCTGTGATGCCACCTGCTCGCACGCCGCCGCCACGAGCTGCGCGTGGGCGAGATCCTGCTCGTACACCGGCGCAGCCGCCACCGGCACAGCCGCCACCGGCGCAGCCGCCACCGGCGCAGCCGCAGGTGACGGGGCCGGCGGCACTGCGACAGAAGGCGTAGCGAGTGGCGCCGTGGATCGCGGCAAAGGGGCGCCAGGGCCGGAAGCGCGGGGCGTTCCCTCGGCGCGGGGCGAGGGTACCTGCTCTGTCACCCGGGGTGCGGGAGGCTCGGGCATGCGCTGCGAAACGGCAGGCGACGGCGCGGCCTGGCGCAAGGCGACTGGGTCTCGTTGGGGCGCTGTCGGTCTTGCCGGTCTCGGCGGGTCTGGAGGACTGGAGATGGCCGGTACGGTGCTCGTGGCCGGAGGCTTCGTCGCTGGGCGCGGTGAGGTGATGCGCTCCGGTGGAGCGGCTGGCGGAGCTCCATGGCCGTCCATGGCAACTGGCGCTTGCACGCCTTGTGGCGCGTGCACCGCTGGCGGCGGCAAAGGCTCTGCAACTGGAGGAGGGATCTCCTGCACGACCGATCGGCGTGGCGGGGGCGCGGTCGGAGGCACGGTCGACTTTCGGGGAGGCGGGGGCGGCCCTGCGTGAGGTGCAGGCGCCGGCGGACTTGCGACCCTTTCCTCTTCAACCTGCATCGGCGCGCCGCCCATCGGGGCTAGGGCCGATGACGGAGGAGGGAGATCGGCGCTCGCCATTGCCCCGCCTTCCTCGATGTGCAAGATGAAGTCGCCAATATAAACCTTGTCGGTCTCCTTGATCACGAGGGGGCTCGTGATCTTGCGACCGTTGACATAGGTGCCATTTGTGCTCTTGAGATCAACGATGATGAACTTGCCGTCCTTGAGCACGATGCGAGAGTGGCGCTTTGAGACGTTCCCCTTGGGAAGGATGATGTCATTCCCTTGCACCCGGCCGATGGTAACCTCGGGCTTGTCGAACTCCATCCGGCGCTGCTCTCCGCCCTTCTCAGTGACGATAACCATGAACATGGGTGTTGAGCTCCCCCTAGTGGGCCGCGAAGGCGCGAAAACGTTACCGTTTTTCTTCCCGAGGGGTCAACCATCAAAACGTCCCAGACGGCGCGGTCTTCTTTTCGGCAGGACCTTCGCTGGCTCCAGGGGCGGGCGGGACGGCTGGAACATCTCGCCCCCTTGGGCCGTTCGAGAGAGAAGGAGCTTCGGGCACGCCCTCTTTGCTCGGCCTCCCTTCAACTTCCACATGAATCCCTTCCTCTTGAAACAAGCGCTGGATGTCTTCACCCCAGATCGCGAAAATGCCACCCACTGCGAGCGCAACGATGCTGAGAGAAATGACCCACTCGTGCCAACGGGGACGCATGATCTTTCTTAGCATGCGATTGACCCTGGTATTGATCGTCTCTTTGGCCCTGGCCCGAAACGCAGCCGCCGAGCCCGCTCCGCTCCAGATGAAAGGCATGGCGCTCGGCCTCTACTTCGCCGAGGCGGACTACAAGGGCTGGTCATTCCAAAACATGTTGGGCGAAATCCGCTCGATCGGCGCCGATCATGTCTCCCTGGTCGTCTCATGGAAGCAGCCGGACGTCCGCTCGGTCACCCTTGCCCCAGATGCAGCGACTACCTTGCCCGACGCGCGCCTAAGGAGCCTGATTCGGGATGCCCACAAGCGCGGGCTCAAGGTGTTCTTGTTTCCGATTATTGAGCTAGACGTCAGGAGACCTCTCGAGTGGAGGGGAACCATAGCTCCTCGAGACGTGAGCGCATGGTGGACGGGATACCAGAAGTTCATCCTTCACTATGCCCGTATTGCCGCCGAAGAGAAGGTGGAGCTCTTCTCCGTGGGCAGCGAGCTCTTGTCCACGGAGACCTGGCGCGATCGCTGGGCAGCCCTCATTTCCCAGGTGCGAAAGGGGTTCCGTGGGAAGGTCCTGTACAGCGCGAATTGGGACCACTACGAAAAGGTTTCTTTCTGGGATCTCGTCGACTACCTCGGCGTCACGGCGTACAACGAGCTCTCCCGAAGCCACGACGCGTCGGAGGAGGAGCTCACGACTGCCTGGCGCAACGTACGGGCATCGTTGTCGGCTTTTTCTCAGAAGGCAGGCAAGCCCATCATCATTACCGAGGTCGGCTATACAAGCCAGGATGGGTCCGCCGTGCACCCCTGGGATTACACCAGCCGGTCACCGCTTGACCTCGAGGAGCAAAGAAGGTGTTACGCGGCTTTTGTGACCGCCTGGAATGGAGAGAATACGCTCGCGGGCGTGTTCTGGTGGAACTGGTTTGGCGCTGGAGGTGGAAAGGACACCTATTACACGCCGAAGGGGAAACCTGCCGAGGGAATCCTTCGTCGGTGGTACGGCGCCGGGAAAAGCCAATCACCGTAATGGCGACCCGTGTACAATGTACCGAGGCATGTGGACGCTCGGGCTTGTCTTCGCCTGCACGATGCTCGTCGTTGCCCTCGCGCTCGTCCGGGCCCGCCAAGGCGCGAGATTGCGCGGCCTGGCGGAGAAAGTCAGCGCCGAGATCGAGCCATACCTCCGTCGAAAGGGAGCCGAGGCCGGTATAACGACCGAGGTGCCCACCTGGACGAGTCGCACGCCGGAAGAGCAGATCGTGGGCTACTCTGCAATGCTCGCCATGAAGCTCCTCGAGCGGGAGCGCCACGGGATGGTTGACCCGGTCACCCGAGACCTAGCCCTCGCCAAGACCGCATCAATGCACGAGCTGTCCGATGCGGTTCCAACGGATCCGATTAAGAAACCCCATAAACCCTGAATCGTCGCCCCCGCCCCAGGACCACCACACGACAAGCGCTTTCCCCTTGATGTTCGCGAGCGGGACCGGGCCCCAGTACCGGGAGTCCTGGCTGTCGTTGCGGTTGTCCCCCATCGCGAACACGTGCCCCTTGGGGACAATACAGGCGCGGGGATTGGAGGGATCCCGAAGCATGCCGTTCACGCAGCCGAGATCCGACGGGTAATCGTGGGCCGAGGATCCAGAAACCAAGGTCACATAACGCTGTCCGTCGAGCTCTTCCTCGACGAGGTGCCCCGCGGCCTGGTGCCAGGGCTTGAAATCTCCTTCCCTGTAGTCCCAAAAGCGATGCACTCCCGGCATTACCCGACGAGAGACGGGCCGCCCGTTGACGTACACCTGATTCCCCTCCACCCGGATCGAGTCCCCCTCTAGGGCCACCACTCGCTTGATGAAATCCTTCTCTGGCTCTACCGGGTAAATGAACACGATGACCTCGCCCCGGTGCGGGGCGCGGTACTCCAGTACCTTGGTGCGCGTAAACGGGATGCGCAGCCCATAGAGGAACTTGTTGACGAAGATATGGTCGCCGACCTGCATCGTGGGGATCATGGAGCCGGACGGGATCTTGAAGGCCTCGACCACGAACGCGCGCAAGAGCAGAGCGATGAGCACCGCGACGCCAATGGACTCGGCGTACTCGCGAAACGTGGACTTCTTGGCAAATGCAAGGTGGCGTTCCCGCACCTCCTCGAGGCGGCCGAGCGACGAAACAATCGCGTCATGATCCCTATCGGCGAGGGTCTTCTCGAGCTCGCCACAAGCCGCCAGGACCTCGACCTTCCCGGCCTCGGGAATCCTGTAGCCATGACGATTGAGGATCTTGCGCGTGTCCTTGAGCAGGTGCTTGGCATCGCGCCGTGCCTTCCTCTCGCCACGGCGCGTATTTTCCGGAGCGCTCATCTATTCCACCTTCAGGACCGCGAGGAAGGCCTCTTGCGGGATCTCGACGTTTCCGACCGCCTTCATTCGCTTCTTCCCTTCCTTTTGCCTTTCCAGCAGCTTTCGCTTGCGCGTAATATCGCCGCCGTAGCACTTGGCGGTCACGTTCTTTCGCAGCGCCTTCACGTTCGTGCGAGCGATGACCTTTGATCCGATGGCCGCCTGGACGGCCACTTCGAACATCTGCTGCGGGATCAGCTCCTTCATCTTTACGCAAAGGCCACGTCCCCGCTCGAAGGAGCGGTCACGATGACACACGACGGAAAGCGCGTCCACCTTGTCGCCATTCACGAGAAGGTCCAGGCGCACGAGCTCTGCCGCCCGCAATCCAGCCGGCTCATAGTCGAGCGAAGCGTACCCGCGCGACACGGTCTTGAGCCTATCGTAGAAGCCGAACACCACCTCGGCCAGTGGGAGCTCGTATCGAATCATGACGCGGCCTGCATGCCCGTACGTGATTCCCTTCTGGGTACCCCGCCGGTCCTCGCATAGCTTCACGATGGCCCCAACGTACTCCTGAGGCACGTGGACGGTGGCTAGGATGATGGGCTCCTCGATGTGGTCGTACTTGCCTTGGTCGGGAATCTTGGCGGGGTTTTCCACCTCGAAAGCAGTCCCGTCATCGAGGACCACCCGATACTTCACGCTGGGCGCCGTGGTGATGAGTTCAAGGTTGAACTCCCGCTCGAGTCGCTCCTGGATGATCTCCATGTGGAGGAGCCCGAGAAAACCGCAGCGGAAGCCGAAGCCGAGGGCGAGGGACGACTCGGGTTCATAGGTAATCGAAGCGTCATTCAGCTTGAGCTTCTCGAGCGCCTCGCGCAGCTCCCCATACGCGTTGGGGTCGGTCGGGAAGACCCCCGCAAACACCATGGGCTTCACGATCTTGAACCCCTCGAGCGGGGTGTCGCTCGGCTGCGAAGCGTCGGTGACCGTATCTCCCACCCGCGTGTCGGCGACCTCTTTGACCGAGGCCGTAAAGAACCCGACCTCCCCTGCCGACAGGGACTCCACCTCGGTGGCGTGCGGCGCCATCACGCCTACGGTCTGGACCTCATAGGCCTTTCCCGTGGACATGAAGAGGATCGTCTGCCCCTTTCTCAGCGTGCCTTCGACCACGCGAACGAGGGTGACGACACCCCGGTAGGTGTCGTACCAGCTATCAAAAATAAGCGCCTTGAGTACTTCCGCCGGGTTTCCCCTGGGCGGCGGTATCCGGCGAACCAAGGCCTCGAGTATCTCGTGCGTCCCTTGGCCTGTCTTGGCAGATGCGAGGATCGCGTCCGATGCGTCGAGACCAATAACTTCTTCTATTTCCTCTTTGACCTCGTCAGGCCGAGCCACGGGTAGGTCTATCTTGTTAAGGACAGGCACGATCTCAAGGTTTGAGTCGAGCGCCAGGTAAACGTTTGCCAGGGTCTGTGCCTCGACCCCTTGGGCAGCGTCCACGACCAGAAGCGCCCCCTCGCACGCCGCCAGCGAGCGCGAAACTTCATAGTGGAAATCCACGTGGCCGGGCGTATCGATAAGATTTAGCTCGTAGGTTTGCCCGTCATCGGCCTTGTAGGCCAGCCGCACCGCCTGCGCCTTGATCGTGATGCCGCGCTCGCGCTCGAGATCCATCTTGTCGAGGAACTGGTCGACCTTTTCACGTTCTGACAGCGCGCCCGTCGCTTCCAGGAGTCGGTCGGCAAGCGTCGACTTCCCATGATCGATATGGGCGATGATTGAAAAATTTCGGATGAGATGGGTCGGTACGGGCATGAGCGGGGAAAGCTACCACAGGTCTATTTCCGGGGAACCCCATTCGCCGGGGCGTCGAGTCCGGTTGGCACGCGACCGGGCGGCGTCTCGGAGTCAAACAGCGCCACTTGACCGGGGAGGTGCTCCCGATAGCGTTCGAGCACCAGATCGATTCCCTGGCGGATGAACTCGGCCACCGGCACCTTGGTCCGAGCGTGGAGCTCCTTGAGCTTCTCGTTTTGCTCGGCCGTGATGTACACGGTGGTCGACACCTTGTTCCGCGGCATGGTCACTACACTATGTGACCATACGTGCATTGTCAAATGTCACGGGAGGTTACGTCTCTTGTCAGGAACGCCTGTCGCGCCGCACCACGTCGTCCTCTTCGATGGCGACTGCGGCCTATGCAGCCGCTTCGTCCAGCTCGTCCTGTCGCGGGACCGAGATGACAAGTTCCGTTTTGCTCCGCTCCAGGGCAGCTTTGCCACCAAGGCACTCGCCCCCCATGGCAAGGATCCCCGCGAGCTCACGACTGTCTACGTCATCCCCCGCCAAGGGACCACGAGCCCACGGCTCCTGGAGAAAGCACGGGCCGTGGTTTTCATCCTGAGTGAGCTGCCGGGCATGTGGAAGCTCGCTCGCCTGCTAAGCCTGATTCCCACCCCGATCCTGAACGCCGCCTACAATCTCGTGGCCAAGGTTCGTTACCGCTTGTTCGGCAAGCCTAGAGCATGCCCTGCCCCCGACCCTTCGATTCGCCACAGGTTCATTGACTGAGCGCACTCGACTCTGCTCCGCCGCCGCCACGTTCGGGCGCCCAGCGCACTCTCTGGGCATGCGGGCTGAGCTCGCCAGCGTCAAGTCATCACGTGCCACGACGCCCGGCAGGCAACCGTCATTCTTGGGTCATCCTTCTGTCAGCCACGCGGTCCACGGCCCCGATGGACTATAGTGCCGGTCGCATGCCGGAAGCCAAAGACGCCCTCGACGCCACGACCCTCCTGGATCGCCTGCGAGCCCAGTCGGAGGATGGCCCCCTCTCAGGCCTGGCGACAGTCATCATCGACCACGCGATGAGCAAGCAGGCGTCTCGCTTGGTGAACCCACGCGACGCCTCGGTTGCCATCGTGAGCGCGTTGCGGACCGCGGTGCGTTCCGACGAGCTTAACGCCTTCCTGCTCCAGGCGACCCGAGACCTCCTCGCGGTTGTCGAAAAGCACGCCGGCCCGATCGAGCACCTCGCTCCCGAGGAGCTCGGTGCTGCCCTGCGCCGCATAGTGGCACTCCCGTACTCTCCCGATCCAGGTCTGGTCCTCAAGCTCCTCCAGCGGGAGCCGGTGCGGAAGCTCCTCCGCGATCTCCTCCTCGACTCGCTGCTCGGGTTTGCCAAGAAACTTCGCTCCCCCATGGAGGGCACCGGGCTAGGTCGCGGTCTTGGCGGCCTGTCGAAATTGGCTGCCGAGCAAATCAAGGCCCGCACGGGGACCTTGGGCGTGTTCGCAAGTGGTGTCGCCTCTGCGGTGTCCCAGGAAGTCGAGCGCCAAGTCGAGCAGCGAGCCACGGACTTCGCTGACTCTACCCTCAGTAGCCTCATCGGCCAGTTGGCGGAACAGCTCTCAGACCCTGGTCGCGCCGGGGAGCAGGCCGCCCTGAGGCTGGCCCTGCTCGAAGGGCTCCTGGCGCTGCACGGCAGGGAAGTGGCCGCAGAGATCTCGGCCGGTAATCCGGACCTCATCTCGCGCACGATCCGCGATGGCTTGCGCGCATGGTCGGACAAGGACAGCGCGGTGGACGATGTGGAACGCGGCTTAGCCGCCGTGCTCGCACACCTCGGCAACCAATCCTTGGGGGATCTGCTCGTCCGCTTGCACCTTGAGCCAGTCATCCCCGTGCTGCGGCCCCTGTTGGTCGAGGAGCTCCGTGGAATCGTGGGATCAGATGCCTTTGCCGCGTGGATGAAATCCCTGTTTTCGAATAGTTAACAGCTACCTTGCCGCCCGCCTGTGACGTCCGCCACGGGACTTTCCCAATGCACCAGCCAGGTGTTGACACGATGCGTCACGATGGTTAAGTAGGTATCGCTCCTACACCAGGAGGTTGCACAATGCCGATAACCACCAGACGTTTCTTGTACTTGTCCATGTTCTTCGCTCCCATCACCCTCGCCTGCACCATGTCCCCCGGCGTTGGACTCGAGCCTTCACCCCGCCAGCGCCTGCTCCAGCACTCCCAAGATCTTCGTATTGCCCCGAGAATGAGCGCCCTCCAGGTGACTGGCCGGCACTCCCGCGACAGGGACAACGGCGTCCCCAAAGCGATTTCGATCATCGACGGCACGCTCCGTGTCCGCGGAGAAGCGGCTGGCGCGCTGACCCTCGAGTCCCTAGATATCCGTTTCGGCGACGTCGTCATCCCTCGTAGCCGTTGGATCGAAAGCGACATCCATCTCACGGACATCCGGATACGCCTCGAGTCGGAGGCCACGGGGCAAGCGATGTGGCTCGACCATGGAGCGGAGGGGAGCAGTGAAACGAAGGCAACCCTCGTCCTTGATTGGTCGTTCCGCTCGGACGGCGAGACCCTCCGACTCGGCTCGCAGCGTATTCGCAGCGTCCCCTTGCGCATTCACGTGCAAGAGGATGCGCTCGGGCGACTCCGGGTAAATCTCACCGGCCACTTGCCAGGAGTGTTTTGGGAGTGGGCCGGCCTGCTGGAGCTATCTGACCTATTCTTCGACTTAAACGCGACGGAAGAGATAGAAGAGACCGAGGAGGATTACTTGGTCTCGAGCACGACGTAGCTCGTCGTGCTGCCCCGCCGGACCAGGAGAAACAGGGACCCCTTGGAGTTTCTCGCCGCCTGTTCCACGTCGTCGGGCGAGACGATCGGCTTGCGGTTGACCTCCAGGATCACGTCCCCCGGCCTCAGGCCCGCCTGCTCGGCGAGACTCCCCGCGTCGACTTCTGTAATGACCGCTCCCTTGGTGTCTGGAGGGACATCGAGCCGACGGGCGAGATCGGGGGTGAGTGGCGAAAGCCCGAGGCCGAGGATCTCGCGCGATGGCCTCCCGCCCGGTGACATGGACGCTTGACTGTCGTCGTCTGGGAGAGCGTCCAGGACGGCGACCAGGTCCTTGCGGGAGCCCTCACGAAAGACCGTCAGGCGCACCTTGACGCCGGGCGAGGTCTGGGCGATCCCGAGACGAAATCCGCGGCTGCTCTCGACGGGCTTCCCGTCGAGCTCCGTGATGACGTCGCCCCTGCGAATTCCCGCCTTCTCTGCAGGCCCTCCGTCCACGACGTCGCCCACCAGCGCTCCGCGGGTTTCTGTGAGCCCCAGGGCGCGGGATAGGGCCGGAGTGATCTCCTGAATCGCCACCCCTAGGTAGCCGCGGGTCACGCGGCCGTTTTTCTTGAGCTGGTCCATGGTGGCCTTGACGAGATGGGTGGGCACGGCGAAACCAATCCCCTGGTTTCCCTGCGAGCGAGAAATGATCGCCGTGTTGATGCCGATGAGCTCTCCCTTGTAGTTGACCAAAGCACCGCCCGAATTGCCCGGGTTGATGGCCGCGTCGGTCTGGATGAAGTCCTCGTAGTCGACAATGTTCATCGAGCCCCTGCCGATGGCGCTGACGATTCCGAGGGTCACGGTACGGTCGAGGCCGAACGGATTGCCAATGGCGATCGCGAACTCTCCCACGCGCACCTTCGTCGAGTCGCCCATCGTGACGACCGGCAGGTCCTTGGCGTCGATCTTGATGAGGGCAATGTCGGTCTTCTTGTCAGTGCCAATGAGCTTGGCCCTGAAGTCCCGCCCGTCGGCGAGAGACACCTTGATTTCGGCGCTCCCCTCGACGACGTGGTTGTTGGTGAGGATGTAGCCGTCCGAGCTCACGATCACGCCAGAACCAAGCCCCTGCTCGCGCCGTTCCCGTGGTGCGTCAAGCGGGTTGAAGAACGGTGCGAAAAACGGTTCTCCTCCCCGGCCGAAGGGGGAATGGCCAGTCCTGGTCATGCGGATCGTCGAGATGTTCACGACGGCGGGGCTCACACGCCCGACGATGGCCGCAAATCCATCGGCCAGTGAGAGCATTCCCCCGGCCGACTCCGGGGTCGCAGGTTGGCTCGATTGGGCAAGGGCAGGTGGGGAGAACACAGCGGGAGAGGACCCTCCTCCGGCACAGCTCATGATGATCGCCGCGAGGGCCAGGCTACGAGTCTTGGACGAATGACTTAGCGGCATGGCGAATTCCTTAGTCGAGTGCCTGGATTCCGACGCCAGGCTCTATCTTGTACGGGGTTGCTGGTTTATTTTCCGTTCGAGCTTCATCCATGGTTCCACCTCCTGATCTCTTTTGGTCTCCAAGGCTTGGACGGCAGTTGCCTCCTCCATGAACTCAATGGACGGAGCGTTTATTTCCGGGCCGTTGTGCGGTGCGAGCGGCGCCGCTACGATGCGCGGCGCATGCGAGGGCTCTCCACTACCACACGGGTTCTTCTGGTCCTTTTCGCAGGATGCGAGTCCCGCCCGCACGCGACCGGCGCTCCTCAAAAAGAGCCCGCTACGCCTCGACCTGCCAAGCAAATCGACCCCCCGGCCGCGGAAGGCGCCATGGCCCCGTCGCTGCATGTCGCGGGTGAGTCAGCTTGGATGTCTTGGCTGGAACCGCTACCCAACGAGGGCGCGCGGCTTCGGGTGGCAAGGTACTTAAGCGGTGCATGGAGCTCTCCCGCAACCGTCGCCGAGGGACCGGGGATTGTCATGAACTGGGCCGATTTCCCGTCGGTAGCGCGAGGTGCGGATGGGACGATTCTTGCGCACTACGCGCAAAAGTCGTCCCCGAGCGCGTACTCGTACGACGTCATGCTCGTGCGCTCCGCGGACGACGGCACGACCTGGAAATCGCTGGGCCGAGCCCATGACGACAACACGCCGACCGAGCATGGCTTCGTGACCCTCGTCGCGCAAGAAAAAGGCGTGCGCGCCTTCTGGCTCGACGGTCGCGAGACTGCCGGCGAGGATGGTCACGAGGGCACGGGCGCCATGACGCTTCGCACGGCCTTGGTCGGTGAAGACGGGGTCATGGCGGGTGAGCTCCTGGACCCACGGGTGTGCGACTGCTGCGGCACATCGGCGGCCGTGACGAGCGAGGGACCGGTCGTCGTGTACCGCAACCGCGGCGAGGACGAGACTCGTGACATCTGGATCATTGGCCGCGAGGAGACGGGGTGGCGCACTCCCCACCCAGTGCACGCGGACGGCTGGAAGATCGCAGGGTGTCCCGTCAACGGGCCAGCAGTGGCAGCACGCGAGCGGCGGGTGGTGGTCGCCTGGTACACGTACGCTGGCGACCGACCCAGCATCCGCGTGGCATTTTCCGATAACGCCGGGCGCAGCTTCGATCGCCCCATGGAAGTCGACCGTCCTTTTGGCAAGCGTGCCCCGATCGGGCGTGTTGACGTGATCCTCGATGAGCGCGGAGAAGCCATCGTGAGCTGGATCGCAGCAGAGCGGGACGATGCCATGGTGCTTGCTCGTCGCGTGACCAGGGAGCGCCGCATGAGCGAAGCGCGGCCCCTCCTTTCGACCCGCGCGGGGCGAAACAGTGGTTTTCCGAGAATGGACCGTCTTGGCGATTCGCTCCTCTTGGCGTGGACGGATGCTGCAAGTCCATCGCAGGTCCGGGCGGAGCTCCGCACTGCGGCAGACTTGCCCCCGGTAAGCCTGGACGCGACGGAGGTCAATGGCACCACGAGCGACCTCGCGACAGGCCTACTGGCGGCGGGTCAGCCGGCCCCGACAATTTCAGCGGTAGACCTCGACGGAAAGGACGTCGATCCGGGGCATCTTCGCAAGGGCGTCGTGCTCCTCACGATCTGGGCGACCTGGTGCGAGCCGTGTCGGCAGGAGCAACCGGTGCTCTCGGCCCTCATGAGGCAATACGGGGAAAAAGGGCTCAAGATCGTAGGACTTAGCGTCGACCAGCACCTCGCCACCCAGGAACTTGCGACGATCGTGGCCCGTCGAAAAATCCCCTACACGACGTGGCATGACCGGATGGATCGCGCCTCACAAGCGCTTGGCGTGGGCACGCTGCCGGCGGCCTTCTTGATTGAGGATGGCATCGTCAGGTGGCGGCAAGCAGGAACTGTGAAAGCGGGCGACCCCGAGCTCACAACGGCACTTGCGAAGGCACTTGCTCCTCGACCGGTTCGTGCTGAGCAGGGTTCTAGGGGGCCGGTGCCGCCGGCTCGGTCACAGAAACCAGGTAGCGGACGAGGGCCTCTGCTTCCGCGGCGCTGAGCTTGGACCGCTTGGTCATGTCGACCACGAGCTCTGGCCATTCAGTCGCGGGGTATGCAGCGGGTGGATAAAGCTCGTGACAACCCGAGCAGCGGGCGATGAGCAGGACGCGGCCATTCTCGAGCGACTCCTTGGTCGTATCAGGCCAGCGTGCCCTGGCACGACCCACCTGCGTCGACGTCGGATGCGGCACCTTTCCTGCGCATCCGACGACCAGCAGGGCCGATGCGATGAAACGACGCACCGACCTCACTACAGGTGGAAAGCGACGAGGAGGCGAGCGTTGTACTTCTCGTGCTCAGCGAGATCGAGCGAGCTGTCCCCGTGCTCGTGCGTCTTGAGCGCTGGGAGCTGAGGCAGGAACGTGAAGGCCGCCCACCACTTCTCCGTCGCATAGGACACGACGGGCCCGGCGAACAAGGCCGAGTGCTCGTACTCCTTGAAGCCGGGGAACTCGTTGTGGTTGCGGACCTCGATGCCGGCCGAGAAATTGGGCGTAAAGCGATAAACCGCACCGAGGTCGGCCTCGAGGATCAGCTCGTTCTCACCCTCCTCGAAGTACCGCTCCACCTCGGCCACGAGATTCACGGCCAGGTGGACATTGCCGATCTTCTTGTCGAGAATGACCTTGGCCTCGAGCTCGCCTTCCTCGTGAGACGCCGTCACCTCTCCGTACACGGCTAGGCCAAATGCATCAGCGACGGGATCGAGGAGCTTGTACTTCCACTCCGACGAGATACCGGCAAACTCTAGGTCCGACTCCGTCCCGGCCCCGGTGTCCGCACGCACGTAGTTGAAGTTCAGGTACAGGGCGGTGAGCAGGCTGTCCGTGACACCGTACTCGAGCTCGACCCGCTGATCGAACCGAGCAAATGACTTGTCCCGGCCAATGCGGGGCGTGGTCCAAAGCTCGAGCTCCATGGCTCCCTTTGGCATCACGGCGCTTTCGTAGGTGTACGTCATGTGCCGCTCATTGGCTTCAGCGACGCGTGGCAGAGCTGCGATAGCGCAGGCTCCGAGTCCGAGAACGAAACAACGGTTGGCTTTCATGCGATTTCTCCTGCTAGCGGTCACTATCCGCCTGAAGATGAAATTCATTTTCATGTCCGACTCTCGGATGTCAACCGCAAAGAATGCGCGCTCTTGGGAGGTGCTGTGATGCTCGTCACTTGCCAACCGCCCGGTTGTTGACTTCGCGACGGTGGCGGCCGTATGACCCGCTCCGTCGGCTCCTCGTCGGGCCCTCGCTTTTCCCGCTTGAGCCCTAACTCGAGCCGACCTGACACCATGCGAGGAGTAGCGCCATGAAGAAGCTAGCCCAGTGGTCGGTGGTTGCCCTTGTCCTTGGCACCGCGTGCGCCCCCGACGCCCAGGAAGGCGTGGTTTCGACCGAAACACCGCTTATCCTGGCTCCCAATTTCTCCACGATCAGCAGCATCAACATCATCAGCAGCATCTCGATCAAGCCACGTTTCACGGCGCAGCAAGTGAAGGCGACGCCGCTCGTCGTGGTCCCCGGTGGTCCCCTGGTGCCTCGAGGCGCGCTGCTCGACGCGAGCTCAGTGGGCCATGGGCACCAGCGGCTGCCGAGGGCGCGCGTCGGCAACGTGATGCCACCGCCCTTCCCTGGAGGGGGAACGCAGTACGGGCTGGGCCCAGAAGGTCCCGGTGACACCTCGGCCGAGTGCCAGGCCTCGCATGTCGCCGGGCTCCATGGCGCCGACTTGGTGACCTACCTCACGACCCACGACACGGGCTGCCTCTACTACCTCTGGAATTACACAGCAGACCTGCGGACGGTCTTCTCCGATACGCGGATGACCACCGTCTTCGACGCCATTAGGCAGCGGGCGCCGCTCCATGACGGAACGACAACTCAAGCCCTGGAGCAGCTTCTCACCTTCGTCAAGGCGGGCTACTACCACAAGGAGCTTTCCCATGATGTGACGTTCACGCCGGCCACAATTCAACCTACGGCCATCCAGGCGCTCGATGCCGTGGCCGCAAGCACGAGCTTCCTTGCGAACAACTCCGCGGCAGGCTCGATCCTCAGGGAGTGGCTCGGCACCGTCGACAACTCGTGGCTGGGCTATCGTTTCTACCAGTCGATTAAGAACATCTTGGTCGCATTCCGAACCGACGCCACGCGAATGGGAATCTACGAGCAGAGGACGGCGCTCTTCTCGGCCTTCTACCTCGTCCAGCGCTCCTCGAGTCGCAGCGAGTTCGCCGCGGTCGCGGACGCGGCGCTCGTCGAGACGTTGCGCGGCATCACCCTCGATCCCAACCACACCGGAACGTCGACGTGGGTGGCCAACAACGCGGTCTGGACGCTGGGCAAGCTCTTCTCTCGGGGAATCCGTGCGAGCGAAACGCTCTCGGCGCTCTCGGCTGCTTATTCGACCTTCGCATGGGCGAGCGAGCCTTTCCTTTGGACCGTGAAGGCGCTCACCATCAACTCGGACTGCCAGAATCTCTCCGACGGTACCCCGGTCTGCCGCTCGACCACGTGGTCGACCCTCGAGAACCAGATCTTCCCGAACACCCACAGGTTCGACGACGGTGCCCTTGTCGTGAGGACGCCATTGTCCCTCGCCGAAGTGCAGCCGCTGTACCACGCGGCCAAGGAGGTAGAGGCCCAGTTCCAGCGCATTTCCGAGACCTTTACGCCAATCGACAACGATCCCAACCCCACCTTGACCGTCAAGCTGTACGGAACGATGGCCGACTACAAGAAGTACCAGTCCTTGCTCTACGGGCTCCCGACGGAAAACGGAGGGATCTACATCGAGCAAGGGGGAACCTTCTACACGTTCCAGCGCACCGCGACCGAGAGCATCTATTCGCTCGAGGAGCTAGTCCGCCATGAGTACGTGCACTACCTGGCGGGCCGCTTCCTCATTTCGGGGATCTGGGGCGACGCGCCGATCTATTCAGATAGCCGAATGGTGTGGTTCGACGAAGGCCTCGCCGAGTTCCTCGCAGGCAGCACTCAGGATCGCGGTGTTCTGCCGAGGGAGGTACTCGTGCGCAAGATCCGAGACGATTCCCTCGGCCGCATGTCCGTCTCCCAGGTCTTAGCCGCCCGCTATGGGGACTTCCGCTTTTACCAATACGCCGGCACGTTCTTCCAGTTCCTCCGCACCAGCCAGCGCGGCCTCCTCAAGGACTTCCTTACGGCTGCGTACAAGGGAGACGTGGCGCGTTTCGACCTCTTGGTGAGCCAAGCAGCGGCCAACGCCACCATGAACAACGTCTACCAGCAGCACTTGAACGACCTCGTCGCCGGAATCAGCGCCCTCACCAACCCGGTCACGACCTTGCCGCCCTTGGGCAGCCTGAGCACCGACTCACCGTCACGAGTTCAAAACGATTTCAGAACCATCCGATGGACGACCAACGCCGCGTGCAACCTTGCCGCCTTGCGAGAAAACAGCCGGTTCTCCTGCCGGGGGAACATGACGGGAACCTTGCGCGCCGCGCCTGATTGGGCCTCCGCTTGGGCCACGTTCGACGGAAACTTGAACGAGATCATCGGTACGCTCAAGTCGAGCTCGAGCTTGAACAACTTCAGCGGCATGGTGTGCCGCATGGGCGCCCTGCGGTGGATCCCCTATGGGGCGCAGGCGTACCCGATCGTCGACTATTACTGCGACGGCCCGCTCACGACGACTACGGCCACGTTCCTCGCCCGTGGGACGCAGGAGCAGGTAGACTTCCGAGCGACGCGCTTGGGGATCCATGCGACGTGCAGCGTCACGTCGGCCGGCCTCGTGACATGCCGAGCGCCCCTGAGCACGAGTACCGTCTCGAACAGCCAGCCCGATTCGGTGCTCACCGCAGCGATGAACGATGCCCTTATCGAGCTCGAGAACTCCGTCTACGGAACCCGCCCGAGCTACTACAGAGCGCTCTCCTGTCAGCTCGTCGCCGGGAGCTCACGCGTGGTCGCATATGGTTCTTCCCTCAAGTACATGGTCGCCGACGCGACATGCTCGATCAAGTACTGACCGACTGGATTCGTCGTCTCAATGGGGCACCCCTGGGGACGGGGTGGGGATCTCTTCTTCGACGTGCGCGGTCGGGCGCGCGTGGGTGTGGCTCTCGAGCAACCAGAGGTCCTTCTCTGCCTCCCGCAAGGCCTTCATGAGCACATCCTCGGTCGCGGGATCGTTCAGGTCTCGGACTTGGTCGATCGCTTTCCTAAGCAGCGCGGAGTGCTTCGCGAACTTGTGCACGAGAGAAGTGAGATGCTCGTCTGCCGTCGTAGCGTCTAGGTCGTGCTCGGCGAGCTCCGAGCTCCTCGCGACCAGGCGCGCGGTTCCTTCAACATAGCCACCCAGGGTCGAGAGCCGCTCAGCAACCTCGTCGCTCCGCTTGCGCAGGTGCTCCGCCACCTCATCGAACAGCTCATGCCTCGAGAGGAAGTGCTTCCCCTTTGCATTCCAATGCGCGTGTTTTGCCTGAAGGTACAGGTCGAGCGCATTTGCCAGGCCGAGATTGAGGGTCCTTACGAGCTGCTCCCGGACATGACTCGGCAAGTCGACATGGGTCGCATAGGTCTTGGCCATTCCGCACATCCTCTCGCTCGGTTAGATCTCCGCGGCGCGAGTAGGTCATGTAGGCGCGAGGAGGGCGCAGGCAAGGGTGGTTAGAAGAGCCCCGCTTCCGCGAGAAGCGCCTTGGCGACTCCACCGATCCCTTCAGCCACCACGCAGCCAACCGCTATCGTCGTGAGGGTCACGTCCCGCACGCGAGCCCAGCGTCCCAGCACGATCCAGAAGAGAAACCCGCCGACGAAAAACGCCAGGCCGTAGGACGGCGGAAGAACCAGCCCGATCCCCAGGCCGACCGAGCACGGCATGAACCGGCGCAGGCGCTCCTGCTGCTCGAGAAGGGTGTAGGCGATTCCGATGATCGCGCCGACGACAAGCGCGTCGGTGGCCCCAGCGGGCATCGGCTTGCTCCCGTCAAAGATCTGCGATGTCGCCGCCCACGCCTTGGCGACCGGTGCCGCCAGGTTTGCCGATTCCAGGGAGACGGTCTTCTTGGCCGCCACCCACTGGTAGGCAAAAGCGGCGACGATCGCGCACGGGACGATGGTGGCGAACTGGATCACGAACTGCCACCGGGGCGGCACGCGGAAAACACGCCCGTAGGCCATGTCTCCGGTCAAGTTGCCTGCCTGGCCACCGCTGCCGGCCACGAAGCCCGCCCCAGTAAGGTTGATGGCGCTGGACTTGCCGCCAAACAGCCAGCACACCCCCTCGAGAAGAATACCCATGATGCGCGCGGGATTGAACGCGGTCTGGGCCTGTGCTCGGGTGGCGATGATGTTCTGCAGGAGGCCACCCACGGCTATCAGCACCACCACGACGAGCAACGGCACTTGGAACACCAACCTCAGGACAACGGCCGCGGCCACGACCGCGACGATCGCCAGGATCGCGAAGGTGCGGCCCGGAATCACCTTGTCGCCTTCCTCGGTGGTCGCGCTTCGAAGCTCAACGAGAGACCGCATGGACGCCACGATGACCTTCCAGTTCACCCCGATCAGCGTGAGCCCCGAAGCGGTCAGGAATCCAATGCCGGGCCATACAAACCGCTGCGGAGCAGCCGGTGTCGGAAGGTATGGGGCAATGACCATCAGCGCGGCTGCGCCGACGAGGAAGCCAACGCACGTTCGCATCCCCATGAGGTAGGATCCCCCTATGGCGAACGGCGAGAAGCTGAGCGCGCCGCCGTAAGCCGCGAGCCAGCCCAGGGAAACCTCTGCAGGAAACCAGCCGACACCGTCCTCCTTATTGAAGATCACGTAGAAAGTGGCCAAGGAAAAAGTCGCGAGCAGGTACCACGGCTGCTTGGCATCGCCGTGCTCCACGAGCGTCTGGATCACGCTCGCAGTGGCCTTGGAGCCCGGCCAGGGGAGCTCCGTCTTCACGATGAGCAGCTCACGGAGCGGCACCACGAGGACAATGCCCACGATGCTGCTCACGATGCCGAAGAGCATCATTTGCCCGACGGTGAAGGGCGTGCCGGTCATCGCCTTTGCCGCGTAAAAATTGGCGATGAAGCCAAAACTTCCGCCGGCCGACCCCATGGTCGCTACGATGACCATTTCGGTGGTCGTGATCTTCATTCTCGAGATGAAGAACAGGGCAAAGAAGAAAAGGGCCGCGATGGTCGGCCCCTCCTCGATGACGCCGAAGGACAGCGTCAGGTAGGAGTTCATGGCGCAAAGGACTACGGCGAACACGAAGCCACAGGCCACGCTGCGAACCGTGACGCCAGGCACGGGGGCTGGAACCGGAACGTTTTCCTGAGATCCTTCGACGAGCGGAGTCGTTTTGGGCGCGTTCACGGCCGCCACTTTAGCGAAACCCGCGTGTTGAGGACAGGTGGAATGAGAGGTCGGGCTGGGATCGCGGGCGTGCGTGTCGGAGCATGGCCGCGCGGTTGTTGTCCACGTCGAAGCCTCGACCAAGCGAGCGGCAAAAAGTGGCACAGTCCTTGTCAAAGGCGGCGCCTCCACGATATAGCGGACAAGCCATCCACAAAACGAGGAGTCAATCATGAAGAAGGCACTTCTGGCTGCCGTGCTATTGGGAACCAGCCTCTGGACCGCCGGAGTCGGAGCAACTGACGACAAGGTTTATCCCGGGGCGGGTTGCGTGAAAGAAGGGACAACCGGGACGCCTTTGGTCGATGACCGCGGCCGGATTTGGAACGCCTCGCTGACGGAGTGGCTCTGGGTCGAATGCCCGATCGTGCGCGACGATACCGGAGGGGTTGTCGACGACGCCGACCTCTACGCCTATGACCTCCACTACAGCAACAACATCACCTGCACGCTTTATGGCTGGAATCGGGAAGGCTCGGGTGTGAACGGAATCTCCACTCGCTCTACCTCGGGCAGCAACTCGGGCGGGCAGGCCCTGGACTTCGATGCCCTCAACTGGGCCGGAAGCGATTGGTACAACGTCATCCGCTGCGGCATCCCACCCATGTACAGCGGCAATAGGTCGGGCATCTCGAGCTACAAGATCGCGGAGTAGCCATGGGCACCTCCCGCTTCCTCCTTTGGGGCGTTGCTTTGCTGGGAGTGGTGACGGGATCGTTCCTTCTTGGAGCCAGGATGAAGGGATCTGGCTCCCCTCCGGCGGACACGGAAGCGATTAGCGCCCTCCAGCAGCAACTCCTAGACCTCAAGACCCGTGAGCAGGAAAACGCCATGGCCACGGAGCGCCAGCTTCGGGCGTTGCAAGAGCAGGTGGCCACGAACAAGGCGGCAAGCATGCCGTTGGGGCCCACGACAACCGTGGGCTACCAAGCAGTACCCGCGCGTGAGACTCCCCCAAAGATCGCCGCGAGCGAGATCGTGGCCATCCTCGAGGCCAAGCTCCCTAATGAAGTGCGAGACCCGGCCTGGTCGGTCGAGACCGAACGACAAGTCCAATCGGTATTTCGGCAGCCGCAACTCGCTGGTATCTCGCTCGTGGACAATCGGTGCGCCTCCTCGTACTGCAGGCTGGAGGTCGCCTACCGGGAGACTCCCGGGGAGGGCGAGCCAATGTCCAAGTTGACCCAGTTCGCTCCATTCAACAACATGGACGGTCTTTTCCGGACCGAGCTCCGCAAGGATGGAAGTTCGAGCATGGTGTTGGTCTTCTCGCGGCCCAGCCATTCGCTTCACGACTTGGCAGTCAACGGGAAATAGACCTAGAAGTAGTACGACAACGCGATGGTCGGCTTCTTGTCCGGCGATCGCGTGACGACCTCGGAAAAAACCATCGGGAATGCCACGTCCTCGAACGGCAGCTTCCCGGAAAGCATGTGATAGAGAATGACCCCCAGCGCATGGACGTCTGCTCGGTGGTCGACAAGCCCGGGCTGTCGTATTTGCTCGGGCGCCATGAAGTCGGGCGTACCGACCACGAACCCCTGCTGGGTTTGTGATCATGGCGACCCTTGCCAACAAGCTTGGAGTAGGCCCAGGCACCAAAGTGCTCGAGGGTCAACGTGACAAGATTCCCGTCATCGATATTGTAACCGGTCATCGCTTCGTCGAACGCGGTTCCTAAGAGAAGCTGCGCGTTGGTGGAGGAGAAGTCTTCAGCGTGGGGCGGGAGGCGACATCTGGAGGATCATTGCGATGAACAGGCCGACCCTGCGCATGCACCAACCCTTTCCGCGCGCCGCACCTGGGAAGCAGAGCATCCATCATGGTGTAAGGTCGGCACCACGTAGGGGGCAGCAACCAGAACGATGCTTCGGCCCACCAAAGGTAGGCCCATGCGAGTCCCGAGCGCCCAGATGGCAGGACGCAAGGAGGCCAAGGAACCGGGGGTACGCTCAGTCATGGCAAGACTGGGCGGAAGGTGGTCTCCACGGGAAGTAGAAGATCAGGTGGGCGATGACCTGTCGGCGACGATCGTCCCCGAAACGACAACAGCCGGTCGGAACCGGCTGTGATTCTTAGAGCGGGAGACGGGACTTGAACCCGCGACGTCCACCTTGGCAAGGTGGCACTCTACCACTGAGTTACTCCCGCAACGAACGAAATGCGCCAGGTAATCTACCTGGGACGAACGCGCTGTCAAGAAAAAATCTTCCCAAAAACCGACTTGCCTCTACTCGTAGCGCAAGCCGTCCACTGGACGGAGCGAGCTCCCCTTGAGCGCGGGATACAAGGTCGCCAGCATGCAGATGAGCATGGTGATGGCGGCTACCAGGACGACCTCCCACGGATTCACGCGCACCGGCAGGCGATCAATCAGGTACACCTTTGGATCCAAGGGGTAGCCGAACCGTGCGACCACATGACACAGGAGGAGTCCAAGCGCCACGCCCACGGCGGTGCCCACGCCTCCGATGCACAGGCCGACGACCTGGAAAATCCTCGCGACCCCCATGTCGGTGCCGCCCATTGACTTGATAATCGCTATCTCCTTTGTCTTGTCGACGACCATCATGGTCAGGGCGGCCACCATGTTGAACGCCGCCACTACGATGATCAGGGTGAGGAAAAGGAGCAGCGCCACTTTCTGCAAGGTGAGGGCTGTAAACAGGTTGTTGTTTAGCTTTCGCCAGTCCATGACGACATAGGGATCCCCACCGAGCTTCTCGTCGATGAGTGCTGCGACCATGGGGGCTTTCTCCACGTCGTCGAGCTTCATCTCGACCCCGCGCACGACGTCCCCCTGCTCGAGGAAGTCTTGCGCCTCCTTGAGGTCCACGTACATGAGCCTTCTGTCGTACTCATCGAAGCCACTATAAAAGACGCCCTTCACGACGAATTTTTTGGTCTTTGGCGGGCGGCCCGTCGCAGACCACGTGCGGACATTGATGCCAGACAGCGGAGAGACGATCGTGACGACGTCCCCGACCTTGGCTTTCAGCTTGTGAGAGAGCTCGCGTCCGATGATGATGGGCGGAGGATCCGAAGTCGCCGGCTCCTTGAGGACCGATACCGAGCCCTCGACCATGTGCTTTGGCAGGTCCAAGACCTGTCCCGCTCGATCGGGGTCGACCCCTTTCATGAGGACCGCTGGCGACTCACCCTTGCCTCGCGTTACGAGCATCTCCTCGAGGAGAAATGGCTGCACGGCCCGAACGTGGGGCAGCGAGGCGGCGATCTCTTCAATGTCGCGGTAGTTGGCGAAGTCGGTGGCGCTCTTCATGACCAAGACGTGCGCATTGACTCCCAAGACCTTCTCGCGAAACTGCGCCTGGAAGCCGCTCGTCACGCTGAGCACGACAGTCAGCGCGGCCACTCCAAGGACCACGCCCGCAACAGATACCGTCGTGAACACGCTAAACACGCACAGAAGGCCACAGGTGATGCTGGCGAGCGCCCCGATCGTGAGGACGCCTACGCCAACAGGAGACGGCTTGCCGCTGGCAAGGAACAGGGCTGCGCCCAGGCCCGTGAGACAGAGGGAGAGTGCGAGCGCGAACCAGAGGGTCGACGAGGATCGGCCGCGATAGAGATATCGCCAGCCGATGAGGGTCTCGTAAGACAGGACCTACCTTCCTTTCCAGACCGGCGGTCGCTTCTGCAAGAACGCGGAGATCCCCTCGGCCGCGTCCTCGGTGGCCAGCACGGCCGCGAGTTGTCCCTCGAGGTGCGACAGCGCCGGAAGCAAGTCCATGTCTTGGGTCTCGTAGAAAGCCTTCAGCCCGAGCCGCATCGCCGACGGGCTCTTGGAAGCCAGCTCCTTGGCCAAGGCCATTGTCTCTTCCTCAAGCTTCTCGGGTGGGAACACTTGCGTCACAAGTCCGATTCGCTCCGCTTCCGAGGCGGAGATGCGCTTGCCGGTGAGCATGAGCCAGAGGGCCTTCTTGCGGCCGATGGAACGAACTATCTCGGCCGTTATCATCATGGGCCAAAGGCCCAGGTTGATCTCCGTGGTCCCGAACTCCGCATCGGCACTTGCGCACACCATGTCACAGGCGACCATGAGCCCCATGCCACCAGCGAGCGCATGGCCATTGACCATGGCAACGATCGGCTTTTGCAAGGCGTGCATGGTGGCGAACAGATCCACAAGCGAGGCGGGCATGACACTCGCCGTCCCGACGACGCCGCCCGACATCTGGCCCAAGTCACCACCGGCCGAGAAGACCTTGCCGGCGCCCGTGAGGACAACGACTCGAACGGCAGTATTCTCCCGCGCCCTGGACAAGGCGTGGACCAGCTCGCCACAAGTGATCGGCCCGATCGGGTTGCGCTTCTCTGGGCGATTCAACGTCACAAGAGCGACGGGTGATTGGGACTCGTCATACCTAATCGTTGCGTAGTCCGAGGCTGCCATGGGCTAGCGTTACCACACGTTCTGCCCTTCGCGCACGCTTTCGTCAAAGGAGCTACGCTACCGCTTGCTTAAGTTGACAGGGTGGTGACCCCCGACTTAAGGTCGCGCCATGCTGGGTTCTTGGGTGCGCAGCGCGGGTACCGTCGCCGTCGCGGTGGCGGGGCTTTGCTCTCAAGCATGGGCGGGGGAAAACGACCTCGTCCTCCCGCGCCTAGCGGAAGTGACCGCGGCGAGAGACGGGGTCGTCGCAAAGAACCAGGAGTTCCGCTCCCTCGTCTCCGAGCTGGGTGTCGCGCTGGCGCCGAAATTCCTCTCTCCAGCCGATACGCTCGGATACTCAGGATTCCAGTTCTCCTCTGAGCTGTCGTTTACAACGATCCACCGGACCGAAAGCTACTGGTGTGCCACCGAGGAGACCGATGGCTGCGGTCCGAGCGATACCAAGACGACCGCAGCGCTTCCTACTGTGGCAGTCTTTGCCCGCAAGGGGATCTGGCTCCCCCTCCCTTCGTTCGAGCTCGGCGCTGGGGCGCTCCATGTCCTCGATTCGCGCATGTGGGCCGCGCAAGCCTACGCCAAGCTCGCGCTCCATGAGGGGTTTCATGAGTGGCCCATCCCATCGCTCGCTGTCAGGCTTGCCGCGTCGCGCCTCTTTGGCTCAGAGCAACTCGATCTGACCGTGACGTCCGTCGATGTCTCCGTTTCCAAGTCGTTCGGTATCCTCGGAACAGTGAGTCTCGAGCCGTATGCGGGCTGGAACCTGCTCTGGATGCTTCCGCGGTCGCAGGTGCTCGACAAAACGCCCGAGACTGACCCGCTCGTCGACACCACCGACGCTCGGCTGAACTTCGTGTTTCCCGAGCAGGATCCAATCTCGCGACAGCGTTTTTTTGGCGGGTTCAAGCTCAAGTACTACGTGTTCGCCATCACGGCCGAAGTAAACGTAGCCCTGCCCGGGAGCTCCCTGGACAACCGGGCAGGATCAACCTCATGCGACGCGGCCCCAGCGGAAAAACAGAACTCATGCGACGCGAAGGACAAGGCGGGCGCGCAGCAGACCTACGCACTCTCCCTATCGCTTGATTTTTGACCCGTGTCGCGCCGTGCGCGACTAAGACTCCACCCCACCGTCGGCGTCGGTAGCGAGCTGCTCCAGCTTCTTTTCCAGCTCGACCATGCGGGCAGAAAGGGCTGCGACGTCCTTCTGTAGCGACGCAAACGGAGAAATCCCCTCGACCACGTGGCGAATTCGCTCATCTACCTTCTTCTGCCACTCGTCAATCGTCCGCTGTGAGTTCTCAATCCACTCCCGGAACTCGCGAAGCGCGCGAACCCCATCGCGGTGGGCCTCAACTTCCGAGGCCTTTGACGCTTCGGGCGCTTGCTCCTCGACCGCTGGCGCTGGCGCAGACGCCGGTTCGGGCTCCCCACCCGCGGCCGCAGCCTGGGTATCGGCAGTCGACCTGCGCGAAAACACGCCGGTCACTCGCCGCTGAGCCTGCGACACCAGCTCCTCAATTCGCTCGCCACCGGACTGAATGATGTTCCGCATGGCATGGAGGGGAAGGAAGCTCTTCTGCTTCTTCTCTTCCTCAAAGATGATCTGGGCGAGCGTGATGGACGTTAGGTCTTCCTTCGTCGTGTTGTCGACGATGTTCACGTCCTCGCCGCCGCGGATCATCTCGGCAATCTGGTCGAGAGTCACATAGCGGCTTCGCTGGGTGTCATAGAGTTTTCGGTTTGCATACCGCTTGATCACGCGGGCTTCAGCCATGTCTCCTCGGGGTGCGGGCGGAGTCTGGATTTCACGGCAACGTACCACGCGGCGTGTCAAGTGACAACCGTGCCCATGCATCGGAGCTTTCCGAGCTTCTGCTGCCCGCCGATGATAATCGGCGGAGCTTTCCGAGCTTCTGCTGCCCGCCGATGATAATCGGCGGAATAATGTGCCTTGTGGCCCCCGATCCAGATGACGCTCGTGAATTCGCCCTCCTCTTGGCAAGGAAGCTCTCGGTGCTCCCGGAGGAGGCCATGCGAAGGCAGGTACTGGCTGAAGCCTGCCAGGCTTCGCCGCCCGCGCTCGTCGTGAACGCCTTGCACGAGCTCATCACGCTCGCCCGCATGAAGCCCAGCGGCCCTCTCGTTATCACGCTCGGAGCTCTCGCCCGGGCCCTTGGTGAGAATGACTGCTTTTCCTATGAAGCGCGATCGGCATTGTACGCAGCCGCCAAGGAGCTCAGGCGCGATGAAGTGGCGCGGCTGTTCTTCACGGCGCTCCCTGCACGGAATGACGAGCCCGAGGAGCCAAGTCCCGAGCACGCGCTCCTTCCGACCCCGACCTCATCGACGAGAGGCGCAATCACGCCATGCGGCGGCCTGGACGCTTACCGCGGGAAGCCCCTCACTCTCGGTGAACGGAAGTCATTGGCCCGTGGCGGTCGGCGAGAGCTCCTTCAACGCCTCATGCGTGACCCCGATGCGCAGGTGATTCGCGTGCTCCTCGAGAACCCGAAGCTCACGGAGAAAGACGTGGTCGAAATCGCTTGCCGACGGCCCGTGAGGGGTGACGTGCTGCGCGCCGTGTTCGCGTCGCGGTGGCTTCTTCGCTATGAAGTCAAGCGCGCGCTCGTCCTTAACCCCTACACGCCCACCGATCTGGCCGTGGGACTCCTTCCCACCCTATCCCGCCCAGACCTCAGGGCGACGCTCTCAGATCCCCACCTTCCGACGCCGGTGCGCGACGAGGCAGAGCTCATCCTGCGGGCGGGCACACAAGACGCGTAGAGTACCGGTTTTCTCCTGCGCCGGAGTGAACTACTGCTTGGGGTTGTCTCTTGGTGAGACGATCTCTGCTTCCTCTGGGGGGGAGGAAGAACGAACCTGAATCTCCTTCTTTTCTCCTACTTCGAGCTCGTTCCCACCCGACGCAGAACGCTTGAAGTTGCGGATAGATCGACCCAATGCGTCACCGATTTGCGGCAGTTTCCCGGCGCCAAAAATCAGAAGAACAATGGCCAAAATGATGAGAAGCTCTCCCATGCCAGGCATGGTGTTGACTCCCGCGGCGCTTGGCGCCGCTCGAAATGTATGAAGAAGTCTATAAGGTGATCACACACATGTCGAGCGCGCCTTGGATTGGTGCCTTCACACTCGTCGCGGTCGCGCTTGTCTACGATCTCCTGCTCGCATGGATTCGCCGCGCCGACGAGTCCACCTGGTGGTACGGGTACTCTTGCGACCTCAGCCACTTGGTTGCGCTCGCTGGATTTACGACGGCCTTTCTTCTCCTTGGCTACGCGGGGCCTTTCGCCCTTCTCGCCGCGTTCTTCTTCACCCTCGTTGCGTACGGCATCGATCAGTTCGTCAGCAGGATACTCAAGTGGCGTCCCGCATGGTCGCTTGCCTTCCTGGTCCTCATGCTGGCGGCCTTGGTCGTGGCCAAGCGCAGTGACCTGGCTCGAGGGCTCGAGTCAATGCTCGAGCTCTTGTTTGCCGACCCGGCGAGACGCTCGGTCTAAAAATTGTCCGCATGGAGACCGTTCGCTAGACTGTGAGCTACCCGTGCGTGCCGCACCTTCAATCATGCAGCTCGGAATCTGGTTGGTCGCCGCGTGGCTTGTGGGGCTCTCATCGCCCCTGGCGAGCGCCGACGAAACGGATGGACAGGCAGAGGACCAGGATGTGGTCGTTCCCGGACCCGACGAGGATCCCCCAGGACCACCGCAGCCCAAGGACGAGCCTGTTCTTAGGCCGAACGCGTCGCAGCGACGCGCAATTCGCGGCGCACCGGAAGTCACCCCACAGGAGAGCCCGCAGAAGCGCCTCCTCAGGGAGTTCGAGGACGAGACGTTTGGCCAGGGGCACTTGCCACGCCCCGGCCACGAAGCCGACGACGAGTCGCCGCTTGGCGAGAATGTCGCACCGTTTTACTCGTCACGCCCAACGGCCAAGGATGACCTTCCCGACGAGCTTCGGAGCCCGCATCGACCTGGAAGATTCCTCGCTCGCCCCGCCACGCCCGAGTTGCTGCGCCCAGATCTCCCCTGGCTCAAGGGCCTAAAGGTCGGAGATCTGCCGATACGCTGGGATCCGAGGGTGATCCGCTATCTCGAGTTCTATCGGGATGATCCCCGCGGTCGCTCGATCATGACTGCCTGGCTACGTGATCAAGGACGCTACCGAAAGCAGATCTTGAACACGCTTGCCCGCCACGGTCTTCCTCGGGATCTCCTGAACGTCTCCATGATCGAGAGCTCGTACAACCCGCTCGAGTATTCCCGAGCCGGAGCGAGCGGACTGTGGCAGTTCATGCCGAGTGCGGCCAAGGCCTACGGGCTGCGCGTCGATTTCTGGGTCGATGAGCGCAATGATCACGTGAAATCAACCGAGGCGGCCATGCTGTACATGCGCGATCTCTACGAGCGGTTCGGCGACTGGCACCTCGTCCTCGCCGCATACAACACCGGCTACGGCGCCGTGCTCAAGTCCATCGCGAAGTACAACACGAACGATTTCTGGGCGCTCCTCGATCTCGAAGGAGGCCTTCCGTGGGAGTCGTCGATCTACGTGCCCAAGGCGCTGGCTGCCTCAATCGTGGGGCACAACCTCGAGGCATTCGGCTACAGCGCCGTCGTTAAGGAGCCATCGCTCGAGCACGAGATGATCACAGTTCCGACGAGCGTCCCATTGTCGCTGATCGCGCGCGCTGCAGGCGTCGACCCCAAGGCCCTACTGTGGCTCAACCCGCACCTTCGTCGTGGGCGTACCCCTGCCGGCGAAAGCGACTTCCCTGTGCGCATCCCCAAGGGAACCAGGGATGCGGTCGCCAAGACCTTCCCGGGCCTGCGCGGGGATTGGGATGGTTTTGACGCCTACGTGGTGCGTCATGGCGAGCGATTCGAAGACATCGCGAGGACACACGGGATCTCCGTGGCCCGACTGCGCGAGCTCAACGGCGTGAGCGACATCACCGAGGTCCGTGGAGGGACGACCATCGTCGTGCCACGCCTGGACGAGGAGACGCGCAAGGCGAATCGAGCGCTCGCGCAGGCGGACCTCTATCGTTCTGAAGTCACGCCAGGCGGACCCGAAGACCCCATGCTCGTGGCAGTCCCCGACAAGGATTTCACGATACCGGGAAAACGACGCGTGTTTTACCGCGTGGTGGCAGGTGACACGCTCGAAGAGGTCGCGACTGCCATCGGCCTCTCGGCGATGCAGCTGGCCGGGTGGAACGGGATCAGCCCCGATGCCAAGCTGCAAGCACGGATGGTTCTGGTCGCCTACGTGGACGAGGGCTTCGACCCCGAGAAGAACCATGTCGCCCTTCTCGAAGAGAAGCGGCTCCTCGTCGTCACTGCTGGGTCGCCGGAGCACCTGGATATCGTCGAATCGCGCAAGGGACGCGCGCGCGTCAAAGTCGTCGCCAAGGCGGGAGACACCTTGGAGTCGATCGGGCGCCGCTACGGTCTTTCCAAGCATGACGTGGCCCGCATCAACCGCCGCAGCTACGTCACGCCTCTCAAGCCGGGCGAAGAGCTGATCGTCTACTCGATCGTGGATCGGGCACGGGCCAAGCAGGCGGGCGTCCTCAAGGCGAAGCCCGGCAAGGCCAAGAAACCAGGCAAGCGCGCCGTGGCCATCAAGGGACGATCGAGGAGTTCCCAGGCGCCCTCCAAGAAGAGAAAGTGACCACTTCGTTCCGTGTCGAGGAGGATGGCATCCGCGCGGATCGACTGGTCGGCGAGGTGTTCCCGCGCCGCAGCCGCCGCGTCCTCGCAGCCCTCTTTGAGCAAGGGCTCGTTCTCGTCAACGGCAAGCCAGCCAAGAAAGGAGAACGGTTGGAAGCGGGCGATCTCGTGGAGGTACTCGCCACGCCTCCCGATGAAGAGGCGCTCCGTCCGATTCCCGAGCCCTCACTCTCCCTCGATGTGCTCTACCACGACGAGCAAGTGGTGGTCGTCAACAAGCCACCGGGGATTCCGACGCACCCTTTGCGTGCAGGCGAGCTCGGGACTTGCGCAAATGCCTTGGTGGCACGCTTTCCCGAGTGCCGCCTCATGGGTGACGATCCGCGGGAAGGCGGAGTGGCCCACCGCCTCGACGCGGGCACGTCGGGGGTGCTCGTGGCGGCGCGAACTCCGGAGAGCTGGCGCTCCCTCAGGGCCTCGTTTCGTGAAGGGCGTGCGACCAAGGAGTATCTCGCGCTCGTCGTCGGAGAGGTAGATGAACCTGGAGTCGTCGATGTGCCCATCGCCCACGATCCGGGACAACCTGGCCGAGCCCTGCCCTGCGAAGATCCGGTCCAGGCGGCCAAGCGAAAGGCACTGCCCGCTCGCACGTCGTACCAGCCCGAGGAGCTATTTTCGGGCTTCACGCTCCTTCGTTGCCACGCCGAGACCGGGCGCATGCACCAGATCCGGGTGCACCTCGCGCACGCCGGGATGCCCGTGGTCGGCGATCCACTCTATGGCATGGGGGCGGCCGAACCACGAGTGATCGGCCACTTTCTCCATGCCGCGCGCCTTTGCATTCCCCATCCGCGGACGGGTGAGATGGTGAGCTTCGAGGCCCCATTGCCGCCGGACAGGCAAGCCGCTCTGGCGTCTCTGCGAAAGCGCTAGCCCCGCGACGCTAGCTGAAGTACGCGAGCTCGGTATGCACGAGCAGGTAGAGAGTGCGCAGGAAGGCCAGGCGATCGTCAGCAGACGTGTACCTCGCGACGAGCTCGCGCACCGAGTGACGCCCGTCGAGACGGTTGTACACGTCCCGCGGGTACGAGCCCAGGCGGAACGCCTCGGGGACCACTCGTGGATGCTTGGTGGCACGCGGCGTCTTGGACATGAGCGGCTGGGACCATTGCTCGATGGGCTCCTGCCCGAGGGCCGTGGCGCCAGCGCCAAGCACCTCGAACGCATCGAGTCCGAGAGGAAACGACTCGTTCTGGTTCTTCCGCCCGCGGTAGAAGCGAAAACGCCCCTTGTGCCAGGTACACACGTCGATGATCTTTTCGCGGACCTGACGCGTGAGGTGTCGGAACACATCCAGCGGCTTCATGAGCCCGAGCCCGACGAGCGTGTCGCCGAGCTTCCCACCGAAGTGGGGCATCATGGCGAGCGCCATGGCCAGCTCCCCCTGCGAGATCACTTTCTGCGCCAAGAGATACTCTCCGAGCAGCTCGCGAGCCACGTTGGACGACACGTACTCGGGTGTCCCTCCGGCAAAATAGATCTGCTTGGTGATGGCCGAGATTTCCACCACCAAGAGCCCCGTCGCTCGCTCGACAGCCATGCGGTACAGCACGTGGATCGGAGGGGTCTTCGCCAGGTCTCCTTCCTCGTCTGGGTTTTCGCCCTTGGCGCGGGCGCTCTCTGGTGCTTTGGGAATCTGGGTCGTAGGAGCGCCATCCCCGGCTGACGACCTCACCGCAGCGGTCATGTCCAGGTACTCTTGGTCGACGGAGATCTTGCTGGATGGCCCCGGTGCAGGGGCGGGATCTCCCGCGGAGGAGTCATCGAGGATCTCGATGACATCGACCGTGTCCAGGACCAGGAGCTCGCTCTCTTCGTCAATAGATGCTCTCGGAGCTTGACAGGTCGGACGGAATGATGCCGCAGCGCTGCCTTCTGTCACTTCAAAAACGATCGGTATCTCGCCGCTGATGCTGGTCGGTAGGCGCTTGCTCGTCTTGCTCGCGCTCGCACGGTCCTCGCGCCCCGTACCGCTGGCCATTCCCGAGGGGGCAACCATTCTGGACGACAGCACCTCACGGGCAGCTCGCGCCGCTTCCTCGGCCTGGATTTGGCTGGCTTTCGTAGCAGGTCCAGCCAAGGTGCCCTGCCGAGCAGGATCCCCGGGACTGGCTTGATCCCCCTTCTGGCCCACCTTGATGGGCTCGGATCCAAACATGCCGTCGACGAACGCCCCCAAGTCGGCGGGCATCACTCTTTGACGACGAACGAACAGCCACTCGCCGATGGCGTCACGGAAGGCGCCAGCGCTGGGATAGCGGTTCTTGGGATCCCTCTGGAGCGCCTTGAGGACAATTTGCCTGAGCTCGGGGTCAATCCCGCTCCCGTACTTCTCCAGCCGCTCGAGCCGCACGTCCCGCACCATGAGCAAGACCTCGAGGTCACTCGGAGCAGTGAACAACCTTCGCCCCATGAGCATCTCGACGAGGATGATCCCGACCGAAAACAGGTCGGATCTGCCGTCGAGCTCGCCGCCGACGACCTGCTCGGGGGACATGTATCCGTACTTCCCCTTGAGCGTTCCGGCCTGCGTTTTTTGCTGCCTTTCGACGGCGTGGGCAATGCCAAAGTCGGCGAGCTTGACGTCACCCCGCCGGGAGACAAGGACGTTAGACGGTGAGATATCTCGGTGCACGATCGCCAAGGGGCTACCTTGCTCGTCCCTTGCTTGGTGCGCGTAGTCGAGCGCGTCCAGGACTTCGTGCGCCACGTGGGCAGCCACCCGAGCGGGCATGTGCTGCTTCTTCTGCGCGCACGCTCGAAGGATAGCGAGCACATCGGGCCCGTCGATGAACTCCATGGCGATGTAGAGCTGGTCATCGATCGTTCCCAGCTCCAGCACTTGCGCGATCTTTGGATGATCGAGACGGGCGGTGATGTTCGCCTCGTCGATGAACATCGCCTTGAACCCCGCATCGGCGGCCAAGTGCGGGAGGATCTTCTTGATGACGACCGGCTTTTGGAAGCCATGAGCTCCCACGACGCGAGCCTTGAAAAGCTCGGCCATTCCACCGACGGCAAGTCTTTCTACCAGCTGGTACCTGCCGAACGGCACGGGGAAGGAGTCGGACATCCCGTCCTATCTTATCAAGTTCGCGGTGGCGGCGTGACACCCCGTGCGGCTAGGCCCCTTGATCATCTGATCCACCTTTGCCCGAACCTCCCCCGCCGCGGGGCGGACGCCCGTCGTCATTTTCGGTACCTGGACCACCTCCCGCGGGCCCTCCAGACCGACCGCGGCCTCTCCCACGTCGTCGTCCCGTGTTCCCCGAAGGACCAGTCGCGCCGGATTCGAGGCCGCGCACGTACTCCATGAACGCGGCTCGATCCTCGAGAATATTGAAGTATCGGCCACCGCCTCCCCCACCACGGCGCTGCCGGTCATCCCGTCCTCTCGGCCCCCCAAGCCGGGAATCCCCTCCACCTTCATCCCCGGGAGCAGCCCCTCGCGCGAGCTGGGCATTGGGCCCCTGGGGACGTGGGCCAAAAGCGCGCTGGCCACCGCGCTGGCGACGGACATCCAGCGCAAGGACAAGGAGCTCTGCGAGAAGTGGCTCGAGCTCGACCCCTTCGACCCGGGCCTGCCACGCCAAGTCGCGGTGGAGCGACTTGGAGACTTTAACGGCAAGCTCTCCAGACCATGCATCGCTCTCCTCGTCCACCGCCGGAGGAGGTGCGCCGCCCTGCTCACGAATGTTCTGGAGCTGGGCGCTGATCTCTTCTTCGAGCTTGGACAGGGCCTCCGTGCGACTCACGCCTTCGGCGGAGCAATGCTCGAGCTCGGGAGCACGAGCGTAGAAGACGGATCTCTCGGGATCGTAGTGCACGAGAACGCGGTAATTCGCCATCTTTTTTCTCGTTCCTTTATTGGTGCTTGTGCCCGGCCAGAGTGCCAAGGGCCGCGACTGTAGAGGTGCAAAATAATGGTTTCTGCCCCTTCCCCTGTCAAGCCCGAAGGGCACGCTGAATGGAAAGGCCCATGAGGCCGAGGGCACGCTGAATGGCCCGATCCAGCCTTTCCTCCCACCAGGTTTCCACGCTCGCAGGCATGGCCTCCCGCCACTTGCCCTCGGCGTCGTCCCCGATACCGCTCATGACCAGCGAGACCTTCCCAGCGACCGAGCCATGGCGCGCGAATAGTCCAAGCACGTCGAGCACCCGCTCGTCGGCTTGGCAAGCGAGGCCGCTGCCGTCGATGACCACGACACGTGCGCCAACCCGCACGGCTGCGAAAAGGAGCCTGCTGAAGATGCTCTCGAGGACCGAGCGTTCTGGCTCACCGACGAGCATCACGGCGGGAATTTCTTCGGTGAGCTGGACGACCGGCGTGCCTCGCTCCAGGGAGGACTGATGGCGCAGCCGGACGGAGTCGTCACGAGAGGCGCAAGCTCCCTCGAGGGTGACCGCAGCCAGCCAATCAAAAAGCGACGACAGGGCTTCTCGTTCCGCAACCTGGGAGACCTCGACCCGCAAGGCTTCGCGGAGACCGAGCACGAAGGCCATGACGTCGAAGCTCGTGGCCCCAGCCGCGGAAAGGACGCCGCCGACGAACGCGAGCTGCTTCTCCGCGTCGCGCAAGCACGCAGACCCGGGCGCGCACGTTGGATCCGCGAGGCCTTCCGCCAGGCCACCGGCGACACCTTCGGCCAAGCTTTGCACCTCGCTGGTGTTTCTTGGCCCAAGAAGCCGAAGGGGGGAGCTCACGAACAGGCCGAGCCACTTCTCGAGCACCGCTGCATGCCGTTCGCGAAGTGCCCGCGCTGCCTCGGTAAACGTGCCTTCGCCCATGTCGCCATGCTAGCCTAAGTGCGCACCCAGGGCACGCAACCCACTTTCCGAAAACATGCGCACGGTCTCCTTTGGACTCACTGATGTCGGGCAAAAACGGCTCCTTAACGAGGATTACTTCCTCATCGATGACGCTCTTGGCCTTTATGTCGTCGCCGATGGCGTGGGCGGGCACGCGAAAGGCGAGATCGCCTCTCATGAAGCCGTCGAACAAGTAGCCATGTGGATTCGCCGCCACCTGCGGGAAATCGACGGTGCGATAGCCCGCGGCGACGACGAGTCCATGCAAGAGATCCACCGTCTTCTCGAGAGCGGCGTTCAGCAGGCCTGCTACATGGTATTCGGCCTGGCAGAGCTCGACCCCGCAAAGCGCGGCATGTCCACCACCATGTCAGTCCTCCTTTGCCGTGGAGGCATGGCATTCGTGGCCCAGGTCGGTGACAGCCGCATCTACCGCCTGCGTGGAGGCGAGCTCCTGCAAATTACGGAAGACCACACGCTCATCAACTGGCGCCTCAAGCATGGACTCATCACCGCCGACGAGGCCAGGGTATCAAGTGGAAAGAACGTCATCACGCGCGCAGTTGGCCACAAGGAATACGTGCAGGTGGACACGCTGCGCGGGTTCCTTTCCGCCTCGGATCGCTTCCTCCTGTGCACGGACGGCCTGCATGGCTACTTGGAAGACAGGAACGATGTGGTGGAGCTCATGACCACCGCCTCGCTTCGTGAAGCGGCAGCAAAGGCAATCGCGCTGGCGAATGACAAGGGGGGTTCGGACAACATCACGGCAGTGCTGGTGGCGGTGGAGGAGTGACCGCCTAACCAGGGTCACCTGGAGCGAGATCCACGGCGCGATACCGCGTCGTCGCCTGCGGTGCGTGCTCACGTAGTCGACTACGCTCCGCGCGCTCCTCGGCTCCTCCTTGTCTCGCTTGTGTCTCTCGCTCCATGCAACCCTGTTTAGCAGCCGTCTCCAGGCATCTCGACGACCAAGATGCTGCCTGGGCGGGTACGCAGGGGATTCGTTGGCCACTGGCATCCGCCTCCTTTCCCGGTGACGTCAAGGAGCGTATCGACCTGCGGCACGAGGGCTGACCCGTTGTCGCCGGTAGCCTCCATCTGGCGTGTCGGTTGCTCGCGGTGCAGGGGGAATGTATCCCTGAAATAATAGACCGCCGCCGGCGCGGCGGATCCCACCATCACCCGCACTCCTGGCTCCGGATGTCTTGGATAGGGAGGAGTTTCTGGCGAGCCGCCGAGAAATATGAAGAGCGCAGTGCCCACCGACGCAAACCCGGAAAATCCAGCGTCCCCAAAGGCAAACCCGGCCTGCTCATTCCAAAGGCGGTCTGTTTCCCACTTGGTCGTGTACGCGCGCACGTCGGGCCAAGCTCGGTTCACTTCGAAGTTCCGGATAATGAAGGTCGTCGCCCGGTTATCGGTCGTGCTCGGGGCGTCGTCGGTCCCGAGAACCAGGTATCCCCCTTGGACGTCCCGCGCGATGAAGCGACCACACGAGTCGGTGTTCACCATCCAGAGCGGCTGCACTTCGTTTCCCTGCGACGCTCGAATCGCATCGACGCCGGCGACAACGACAGACTTCGCCTCAACTCCGTCCACTCCGCCCAGGGGATTGGTGCCCGCCACGTCATAGACCCGGCCGCAGATCGACGTCGTGCCCTCGCGCGGATCGGGACAGGGCAACGGACAGGCGCACGGATCATCGCACTGGAAGCCACCGTCTTGAATGACCCTGGCGTCGAAGAGCGGTCGCGCGTCCGCAATCGCACCGTCTTTCTTGCCTCCCCCGGAGTCCGGCGTGTCGCTTGGATCGGTTGACTCCGGCACGCTCCCACAACCCAAGAACAAGCTCGCTAATCCCATGACAACCAAGCGCATGATCATGGATCTCCTGGTCAGCCCATCCGATCCTACCGCAACTTGCCTTGTCGCTGTACCATTCGCGACGTGAGCGGGTCCGAGCCCATTCTCGCGATCGATTTCGGCACGTCCAAGTCCTGCATGGCTGTGACAGATGCGATGGGCCAGCCACGCGTACTTCTCGACCCTTTGGGGCGGGCGCTCGTGCCGTCGATCATTTCTTTTCGCGGCGACGGCCACCTTCTCGTGGGCACTGAGGCGCTTGACGAGCTGGAACGAAACCCATTGAATTCCCTGCGCTGTGAGTTCCGGCCTCGCGACCTGGGTCCGAGAGAGACGCTGGCGGGGGCATTTTCCGACGCAGACCTTTGTTCCGTGCTCCTCGATCACTTGCGACGAGTGGCCGACGCGACGCTCCAGCTCGACACCCGCCGCGTGCTCATGACGGTTCCCGCCCTCTTGCCCGAGTCACAAAAGCAGGCATTGGCCGCGGCCTGCGGCATGGCAGGGCTCATCCTGGAGCGGATCGTCGAGGCGCCGGTAGCCGCAGCCATGTCTTTTGCACTGGGGAAAAAGACACCGCGGTTCGCCGCCGTTTATGACTTCGGTGGGGGGAAGTTCGAGTGCTCGCTTCTCGACCTTCAAGGAGGCTCGCCGCGGCTCCTCGCCACGGCAGGTGATCTGTTTCTCGGCGGAGATGACGTCGACCAGCGCCTCGCGTCCAGCATGCTCGAGGCGTTTTTCCACGTGCATGGGGTAGACCTGCGAGGGGACCACGTGGCTTGGCAGCGGGTCATGACGGCGAGCGAGGCGGCCAAGCGCGCGCTCTCCACCGCGCTCGAGCACGTGGTCAAGGTGGACGCGCTCGCCGAAAAAGCAGGACGGCTCGTCAACCTCAAGCTCACCCTCACGCGGGAGGTATTCCACGAGCGGATTGCCGATGTCGTCGAGCGTTCGATTTTCTTCTGTGACGAGGCGCTGCGCCAAGCCGGGCTCTCGCCCCCAAGCGTGGAAGAGATCTGGCTCGTGGGCGGAATGACCCGGGTTCCGGCGGTGGCAGAGAGAGTGGCAGCGCATTTCGGGCGCGAGCCTCGATCCGACATCGATCCCGAGCTGGCGGTGGTGATGGGAGCCGCGGTCCTGGCCGCCGACGCAGAGGCCGGGCAGCGGGTGACCGCGCCCTATGGCGTGGGCTCCCCTCCGCCTCCCGAAGGCGTCGCATCTCCCGTGGCCGGGCGCGTCGCACGGGTGGCGACCAAGAAGATGTTCACCGCGATGATGCAGGCGCAGCCCGAGGTCAAGTTCTCGGCACCCAGGCCCGCGGTATTTGAAGTGACGGCGAGCCCGCTCTCGGTAAGCACAGTCGGCGGCTTCTGCGACGAAGTCATCGGCCGGAATCAACAGATCCCGTTTTCCAAGACCCGCATTTTCTCAACCGGCAAGGACGGCCAGAAGACGGTGCAGGTGAGAGTGTGCCAAGGGGACTCGCGACGGTTCGACGAAAACGCTTTCCTCGGCACCCTCTTCTTGGAAGACCTGCCCCCGCGTTCCCGAGGGCAAGTGAGAATCGCAGTCACTTTCCACATTGACGCAGATGGCGTGCTCGAGGCCTCGGCACGAGACGAGGAGACCGGCAGGGCGCATGCCATGAGGATCCAGTTGTCGGGGGCAAGCGCGGGCTAGCGCTCATGCTGCACCTGCCCCACCGCCTGCCCCCGCTGACCTGGCTTCTCACGCAGGGCTTCGAATTCGGCGAGGAGGGTCTCCATTTCGCGCTGCACCCTCCCCTGCGCCTGGTTCAGGAATAGGATCGCGGTCCCGTTCCCCCGCTCGACCGCATCGGCAAGGCGCTCGAGGAGCGACAGCTCGGATCGCGCCAGGGCGACCAGGCGGTCGTGAAAGGCTCGCACGTCGTCTCGCTGCGGGACGAGCTTGGCAAGGGAAGCCACGAAATCGCGGTACTGCGGTAATGCCTTGGCTTGCAACGCAGCCAGGAGTACCGCGTCATCCACGTATCGATCCCCCATCGCGTCGAAGAGGGCTTCGAGGGCCCCTGCCTCGAGCCCTTGTACTTGCGCGAGCGCGGCACGATAGGACGCGAGGGCTGGCTCATCGCTCTTCTTGGACTTGTCTCCCAGACAAGCAAGGGCGAGGCATCCGACAAGGAATAGGACAGAAACGCGCGGCACCACGCCGGATGGTAGCAGACGTGACTACCCCGCGCTGCAATCGGGGCACAATCGGGGCACGAGTCCTCGACGATGTTAAGGCCTTAATTCGACGCGCAAGAACACCGCCGCCAGGTAGAGCACGATCCCGAGCCCCGCCATGCCAGCCCAAGTGCATGCAGCCACGAGGCGGTGACCTCGTCCTGCATGGCAAGCCTTCCACTCCCCGTACATCGCGAGCCCAGTAGCCATGCCGCCGACGAGGAGCAGTGCCGCTTCCCCGATGACCAGCACGCTCAGAGGCAACCGCGGGTAGACGCGATCGAACAGGAACCAAAGCCCCAGGGAACACGTGAGAAGGACTTGTCCTACACGCAGCGCCATTGACATGTACCACCCACCTCTAGCAGGCGCTCACACGTGGGTCCAGAGGCTTGGGTTACGAGGGAGCTCCATGGTATTTGTGAATCCATGCGTCGTCCTAGTTGGCTGGTGTTCGCACTTCTTCTCTCTGCATGCGAGCCGGCGCCGACATTTTCGAGCGTGGACCGCACGGCACCACTTCCCATCATTGGTGGATCTCTAGACAGCGGCGACCCCGCGGTGCCACTCATCATCCTTCAGGACACGGCGGGGAACATGGTCGGGATTTGTACCGGTACCTTGATCACGCCCCGGGTGGTGCTCACGGCGGCGCACTGCATGGACTCGGAGTCCAACGCGACCCGTTGGACAGCGTACTTCGGGAATAGCATCCAGGGCTACTACTACCCATCCAGTGACCCGGGCTACAAGGGCAAGCGCACCGTCACGAAGGCGGAGCATCACCCGAGCTGGGACCCAGCCAAAGACCCTGGGCAGCCCTACGACATCGCGCTAATGCTCCTCGGGAGCGACGCCCCGGTCTCGCCCAAGCCAATGAACCGCCTCACCATCGATGCGAGCTACGTCGGGCAGCCGGTGCGCTTGGTCGGCTTTGGCGACACCCGCGTGTCCAGCCAGGAAAGCGGGCGCAAGCGGCAGGTCACGGTGCCGCTGAGCGACTTGGATTCCCTCATGATCGTGTACGGCAACGCGGAAAAGAACGTCTGCCAGGGGGATTCGGGCGGCCCCAACTTCATGACGATCAATGGCACGGAGTACGTCGTCGGGGTGACTTCTTTCGGCGACCCCGAGTGCAAGCAAATCGGCGTCGGCGGCCGCACCGACGCCTACGCCCCGGCGTTCATCGATCCCTGGATTCGCCAGAATGACCGAGCCGGCTGCACGGCTGACGGTGCTTGCGCTACGTCGTGCAACTCGCCCGATCCCGATTGCCCCTGCGCCAAGGACGGCATGTGCACCACGATGTGCCCGGACAGCAACTACGACGACGATTGCCCACGCGGCTGCCATGCCAACGGGAAGTGCGTGGAGGGATGCCCACGCCCGGATCCCGACTGCTCCTCCTCGGGCACGCCCGACGCGGGAACGATCGAGCGGAACCATTGCGAGGCAGACGGAACCTGCCAGGACGGATGCTTGCCTCGGGATACCGACTGCCCTGCGGCCGGCACCGGCGACGCGTGTGGCGAAGCCTCCGAGTGCATCAGCGGCATTTGCCTACCGGCGCCGGATGACCCGAGCGTGAAGTACTGCACGGCATTCTGCGACGCCGAAGGGGAGACATGTCCCACCGGAATGAGCTGTGTCGCCGTCGAGGGAGGGCGAAAGGCGTGCATCTGGGAGCGCGCTCCAGGTGGGGTTGGCACCGCCTGCACGGATCCCGATCAATGCGCGAGCGGGATTTGCCTGCCGCTCGGTGGCAAGAGCTTCTGCACCGCGTTGTGCACTCCTTCGCAAGACGCGTGTCCGAGCGATTTTGAGTGCGCCGCCACCACCAACGGTCCCCACGCCTGCATCCCGGCCGACGACGAGCCGCGAGGAGGGTGCGCGCTCGTGCTTGGAAGGAGGCCACCCAGTGGCACCTGGCGCGCGCTTTTCATGCTAGCCTTGGTCGCGCTCGGTGCCGCCTTCAGGCGTCACCGCCGCTGACCATGTCCCTCGATCCAAGGCACCCGTGACCCGCACCCCCCTGTCCTGTCTCTTTGCCCTCGTCTTCACCCTAGCCTGCGAGACCGGGAGCTGCCCGAGCGGCGGCGATGATTGCGTCATCCCATCCCCGTGCGCCCGCCTTCAGGCCACGTGCGAGGCAGGGCGCGTGGCAATTCGCCGCGTTTCAGAAGGGGGGCGACCGGTCTCGGGTCCCGACGCCGTCGGCACGCGCGACGATCTCGTCCTGGAAAACGACCGGATCGGCGTGGTCATTGATGCCCTCGGTGAGCCTCACATGCTCGCCCCTACCGGCGGCACAATCATCGACCTGGCGCCCCTCGGCGGGGCGGACATGGTGAACCAACTGTACCAGCTCGCCGGCATCTTGCCGGCCGACGCGTTCCACTACACCGAGGTCAAGCTCGTCGATGAGTCGCCACGACTCGTGGCGGTGGAGCTTCGCGGCACGCTCGACGGCAGGAAGGACGTCAAGGTGGCGACTCGCTACGAGCTGCGGCCTTGCGAGCCAGGAATCCGAATTCGCTCCGAGCTCCATAACGGGTCGCCGGAGGTCCAGGCATTCATGCTCGCCGATGCTTCGTTTTGGGGTAACCGGGAGCCCCTCCCTTTTGCCGTCGCGACAGACCAGGGGTTCACTTCGCCCGAGCTCGACCTCATCGACCTGGACTCGAGCTGGAGCCGCTTTCCGGCCGTGTTCGCACGCCCGAGCGCAGGGCCGGGCTCCTCCTACGCATTCCTCCGGTGCGATAAGGCGCAGCTCGAGGGCCTCAACGACCCACAGGTTTCGGCCCTCGGAACTGGCAGGACGCTGGTTCGGCCCGGCGAAAGCCTCGCGTACGAGCGCTACATAGCCACAGCCGACGGCATTGACGTCGAGAGCGCGGCTCGCGTGGTCGAGGAAGCGCGGGCCATGCTTCATGGGACGCAGTCCGCCCGCATGTCTGGCCGCATCACCGCGGCGAGCGCTCCGTTCGGTGGGACCGAAGCCCGCGCGACCGTGGTCGTGGCCGAGCGCTCGGCAAAAGGAAAGCGGATCCCGGTCACGGAAGTGATCCCAGGGGAGGACGGCGTATTTGGAGCCACCGTTCCGTCGGGAAAACCGCTCCACGTGGAGGTTCGATCCTTTGGCCGAACCGTCAAGGAGATTGAAATCCCGCTGGGCGCAAGCCTTGATCTCGGAGATGTCGAGCTCCCTGCGCCACCGGCTCGCCTCACCCTCACCGCCGTGGGCCCGAGCAGCGCGCTGCCTGCCGTGGTGGTGATTGCCCCTGCCGATCGGGCGACCCTGGTGTCTACCGAGGGAACTCAGCATGGGCATTTCGATCCATGCGCGCCGTGGCTCGGACCTCCCCACGGGGGCTCCCCAGCGTGCAACCGCTTGCTCGTGACGGGAAGCGCCTCGGTGGAGCTCCCCGCGGGGCACTATCATGTCTACGCCTCGGCTGGACCTTTTTACACGCTCGACCGGAAGGAGGTCACGCTGGTGGCCGGACAAGTCGGCGACCTTTCGCTTAGACTGAGCCCGCTTCCGGTCCTTCCCCCTGGCGTCTTGTCGGCAGACTTGCACGTGCACGGTCGAATGAGCTTCGACTCGTCCCTCCCGGATCGGGACCGGATCCTCTCGCTCTTGGCGACCGGTGTGGACGTGCTCGCCGCTACGGACCACGACGTGGTGCACGACTACGAGGAGGCCATTCGCGAGCTCAACGTTGGAACGCGCCTGGCGGTCATGGCGGGCGTCGAAACCACCGGGCTCATCTTGTTCCTCGATGTGCCGAGCGACCCCTTTCCTCGGGTCATTGGACATTTCAATTTCTGGCCCGTCATGTTTCAGCCAGACGCGCCGCGGGGTGGCGCGCCCTGGGACGAGCTCATGGAGCCGGGCGAGCTCTTCGACCGGATGGATCAAGTTCTTGCGCCAGGGGGACTCGCAATGCTCAACCACCCGTGGGAGACGCCGCAGTCCGGTCGCGACCTCGGCTACCTGCGTGCGATTGGTTACGATCCTCGGGTGCCGGTCCCACTTCAGGATGATGGCTCACGTGCCGGCATGCTCGCCCGCCGCCCAGGTGGCGGGCACGGGAACCTCGACTTCCAGATCATCGAAGTCCTGAACGGCCGGTCGATTACCAAGTACATCCAGTACCGCTCCCTGTGGTGGTCCCTGCTTTCGCAAGGCCACGTGTACGCGGGGACGGCGAACAGCGACTCGCACAGCCTAAACGACAGTCAGATCGGCTATCCGCGAAACCTGGTGCACACCGACACGAGAGTGGCTGGCTATGATCCGGTGGTTTTCAACAGGGATGTCCGTGCAGGCAGGATCGTAGGGAGCTATGGGGTGTGGATCGACGCCAAGCTCGACGGAAAGCCGTTCGGCCTGTCCCCGTTCACTCCCACGGAAGGCGCCATGCTCGACGTGGAGGTGAGAGCGGCTCCCTGGATTCCAGTGGCCGAGGTGCGGTTCGTGGTGAATGGAAAGACCGCAAGGACAATAGGCGCCGGCGAGCTCGCCATGCCTGGCGATCCCCTCGGCAAGGATGGACTAGTCCGATACAAGGGCTCCATGCCGCTCGCCGAGCTCCTGGCCGCTGCGCGCGTCCACGGCGACGCGTGGCTCCTAGTAGAAGCGGGTCTCCCGCTCCCACTCGTGGCCGACCTGGACGACGACGGAATCGTCGATACGAGCGACAACAACCACGACGGTGTCGTCGACAAGAGGGACGTGGAGCCGGGAGAAGACAAAGGGCCGCTCAACGACCCACCAGATCCGCCGCCTTGGGAGAAGGACTCCCGCGTCCACCTCACGATCGTGGCGCCTGGAACTTGGCCCACCGCTTTTACCAACCCATGGCTCCTCGACCTCGACGGAGATGGGACTTGGGAGGCACCGGGGCTGTGAGAATGCCTTGCAAGATAGGTTTCTGGGCCTGGATCATCGCCTCGCTGGTATTTCATGCAGCTACGGCGTCCGCATCGCCATGCGAGGATCCGGCCGCAGGCCTCCTTGGCCCACCGGAGCTATCGATCAGGCAGGGTGAGCTCGACGCCCCACGCTCGCCCTGCGTCACGCGTGCGCTGTTCGCGCACGCGCAAGCCACTGCCCTCATCGACATGGCCGATTTCTATGGCACGCTCGGTGCTGGTATCCAGGTTGGAGCACGGGTGCCTTTCCGTGGGCTCGAGTGGTCCCTGTCCTTGCGGGCAGTGGACTGGCGCTTCGTGCAAAACGCTTCAATCGCAGCGTCGGAAACTGGGTTAGGACCCATCACGCTCGGGGTCCTTTACCCCACGATTCGAACCGTGATCCATCGACAGGTCGCCATTCTCACAGGCGTTCGACTCGTCGTGCCCTTCACGGATTCCACGTACGACGTCCCGGTGGGAGCCGTCGCCGGAACCGTGGACGCTGCGATTCGCCTGCGCTCATGGCTTGCGCTCACGAGCCACGCGGCTGTCAAGGGCTGGAGCGCGTGGCCAACGGGGGGCTGGGACGGCCGCGGCGCCGTCGTCGCCGGCGCTGGTGCGTCGTTCCTGCCGTGGCGATGGCTCGGAGTGCACCTTGGGCTAGAAGCGCAGTCCGGCTGGTTCGGACTGGGCCTGGATCATGTCCTCACGCGTGGCGGCGCGTCGGTCCCTCTCAGAAAAACAGGAAGGATCGGCGTCGGTGCGGTCATGCCACTCGCCGGCGCTGAGCGCACGAACCTCGGCGCGTTGGTCGACGTGACCATCCCGATGTAGGCGGGCGCTCTACTTGATCAGCAACCGCGCGACGACCTCGCCACCAACGAGGTGCTTCTCGACGATCTCGGGCACGTCCTCGGGCTTCACGCCGCCGTACCAAGCCTGCTCGGGGTACACCACCACCGTGCAACCATGCGCGCATTGATCCAGGCAACCGGACGAATTCGCGCGAATTCGCGCGCGCAGTCCGCGCTCAGCCAGCTCTTGCTTGAATCGATCGAGGATCTCCTCTGATCCCTTGAGCGCGCACGAACCCTTGGGGTTGTTCGGGTCGCGCCGATTCGTGCAGACAAAAACGTGTTTCTCCAGACGCTTCATGTACTTCTCGTACCTTAGCAGGTCATCGCCGAGGTTCAGCCTGTTCCGCGCATCGTGCTTGCGTTCGCTATAGCGAACATGCCATCCGTCATAACGAACATTTTCCTTGACAAGGAATCCTCTGAGACGACGATCGGTTCCTCATGCGGTCTTCCCCCCTGGTCTTGCTCTGTCTTCTAGCACCCGCCATGCCGGCGCACGGGTGCACGACGAACAAGCGAGCCCACCCACAAGACGAGCTCCTGCTCGGGGCCTACACCGCTCCGAGGGAGGCTCTCGAACGTGCGATTATTCCTCGCTTCCGTGACACGTGGTGGCGAGAGACGGGACGCGAGCTCATGGTCCGGGCGTCCTACTTGGGCTCGGGCGCCCAGGCGCGCGCGGTGACCGATGGATTCCCCGCCGACGTGGTCATGCTGGCCCTCGAGCCCGACGTGGACAAGATCGTCAAGCGCGGGCTGATAGCACCCGACTGGCGCGAGCGGACAGGAAATAGAGGGATTGTCGCCCGCACCTTGGTCGTGATCGCGGTACGAAAAGGGAACCCCAAGCGCATCGCCGATTTTGCCGACCTCGCCAGGCCCGGGCTGGAAGTCCTCACGCCGAACCCACGAACCTCCGGCGGTGCCATGTGGAACCTCCTCGCCATGTACGGGTCCGCACCTGCCGGTGAGGCCGGAGCGCTCCTTCGCGCCGTGTCCCGGAACGTGGTCGTGATGGACAAGGGTGCCCGCGAGTCCCTGGTTAATTTCGAGCGGGGGATTGGGGACGCGGCGATCACGTACGAGCAGGAAGTGCACGTAGCCCTGATGGGCGGTCGAAGGTACGATTACGTGGTCCCCCCCGTTACCATGGCCATCGAGATCCCTGCCGCAGTCGTAGACCAGAACGTCGATGCTCGAGGCACGCGCGCCGTCGCCGAACGATTCGTCGCCTTCCTGCGCTCCGAAGAAGCCCAGTTCCTGATTCGTGATTTCGGTTTTCGTCCGGCCGAAGGGGACTTGCACGTCCCGGATCCACGATTCCAGCCGCCCCAGCGCGTGCTCTACATCAATGACATGGGCGGCTGGACCGAGGCGGTCCCGCGGTTCTTTGGCCCAAAAGGGATCATCACCCGCCTGCTCGAAGAAGGGCATGCGTCGCGATGAAGGGTCGGGGAAAGCGCCGACACCTCGCCACGGGCCGGTATCTAGTCAGGTCCATCGCGGCCGCGTTCCTCATCCTCATGATCGGGTTGCCGATCGCCTCGATCGTGGCCGTCACGTTCGAAGACGGTCCCGTGGCTGCCTGGCGCGCGCTGACCTCCCCGGTGGCGCTGTCTGCGCTTTGGCTCACCGCGTGGACGGCCACCGTGGTGACGGTTATTAACGCCGTGCTCGGAACACTCACAGCGTGGGTCCTCACGCGATACCGGTTTCCCGGCCGAGCCCTCTTGTCGTCGATGATCGATCTTCCGTTCGCCATCCCCACGATTGTCACGGGGCTCATGCTGGTGGTGCTCTACGGCCCGCAGAACCTCGTGGGAGCCTGGTTCGAACAAGGCGGGTTTCGGGTCCTTTTTGCGCCGCCAGGCATCATCCTTGCGCTCCTCTTCGTGACATTTCCTCTCGTCGTGCGCGCTGTCGAGCCCGTCCTCATGGAGATCGAGCAAGAGCAGGAGCAGGCCGCGTTCACTCTCGGCGCCTGGCCGCTCACGACCTTTCGCCTGGTAATTCTCCCCGCGATCGCGCCTGCGGTGCTCACCGGATCGCTAATGACGTTCGTGCGGGCCCTCGGGGAGTTTGGCTCGGTCGTGATCGTGGCGGGTAATCTCCCCAGGCGAACGCTCACCGCCCCCGTCTACGTTTTCGGCGCTATCGAGAGCGGCGAGGCCCATGCGGCGAGCGCCATGTCGTCTCTCCTCGTCGCGGTGTCGCTCGTCACCATCATGGGAGTCGACCGCTTCGCCCGCGCGCGCAAGGAGAAACGGGGTCTCACGTGACAGGCCAGCATCACCGCGTTAAGAGAAGGCGCACCCGCGACCGCGTCGCCCGCTGGGGCCTGTACGCGTCGGTCGTCGCGTACGTGGGCGTGCTCCTCGTGGCTCCAGTTGTCGCCATCCTGTGGGGCGCCATGCGCGAGGGGCCCGTCGCATTCGTCTCGTCCCTCTTCATGCGTGACTCGCTTCACGCCTTGTACCTGTCGATCGTCCTCACCGTCATCGCGGTGGTCGCGAACACCGCATTCGGCACGCTGGTGGCCTGGGTGCTCACGCGGGATCGTTTTCGTGGCCGGAACCTCCTCAGTGGCTTGGTAGACGTCCCGTTCGCCATCTCACCGGTGATCGTGGGCTTTGCCCTGATCTTGCTTTTTGGACCCAAGGGCTGGCTTGGCCCGATAGTCCAGGCCACAGGCATCAAGGTCGTCTTTGCGCTCCCAGGAATGGCGATCGCCACCATCTTCGTGTCGATCCCCTTCGTCATTCGCGAGGTGGGGCTGGTCCTCGACCAGGTCGGCGAGGACCAGGAACAAGCCGCGTACACGCTCGGCGCTAGCGCCCTCCGCACATTCCTCCTCGTGACCCTCCCCAACATCCGCTGGGGCCTCGTCTACGGCGCGCTGCTCACCACCGCGAGGGCCCTCGGCGAGTTCGGCGCTATCCTCGTGGTGTCGGGCGGAATTGCCGGTCTCTCCGAAACGGGGACGATGTTCGTGTTCCGGGCCCTCGACGACAGGAGGGACCTCGCCGCATACTCCATGTCCGTGGCACTCGCCGCTCTCTCGATCGGGCTCATCGCCATCATGGATTACCTCAGGCGTCGGCGCGAAGCCGCGGAAGGACCTCACTTGCAGCGATGAGCGTCGTCGTCTCTCAACTCACCAAGCGGTTCACCACGTCGGGAACGCCAGCCGTTTCTGAAGTTACCTTCTCTGCGCCCACCGGTGCGATCACCACGCTTCTTGGCCCGTCTGGATCGGGCAAGTCAACTGTCCTAAGGATCGTGGCCGGGCTCGAGGAGCCGGATGACGGGCAGGTGTTCCTCGACGACAACGACTGTACCTACATGCCCGTGCAGAAGCGCGGCGTGGGGTTCGTCTTCCAAAGCTACGCCCTCTTCAAGCACATGACCGTGCGGGAAAACATTGCGTTCGGGCTGAAGATTCGGAGTGTCCCGCGCGCCGAGGCGAGCGCGCGCGTCGACGAGCTCCTGAGCCTGGTTCAGCTCGAGGGGCTAGGCCATCGCTTCCCAGCACAGCTCTCGGGTGGCCAGCGGCAACGCGTCGCGTTCGCAAGGGCCCTAGCCATCAAGCCCGGAGTGCTGCTCCTCGACGAGCCCTTCGGCGCGCTCGACGCCCGCGTGCGTCTCGAGCTGCGAGACTGGCTACGTCGCTTCCACGAAACCGCCCACGTGACCACGCTCCTCGTCACCCACGATCAGGAAGAAGCCATGGAGCTCTCGGAGCACGTGGTGGTGATGCACGAAGGGCGAGTGGAGCAAGCGGGCTCGCCCCATGAGATCTACGACAACCCTGCGACCCCCTTCGTGGCATCGTTTGTCGGCGGCGGAAGCGTGCTCAAGGGACGCGTCTCCGCCGGGCGAGCCGAGCTTGGTACCTTGGCCGTGGCCGCCCCCGAGGGCGCCAAGGACGGAGCGGCCGTGCACGCCTTTGTCAGGCCCCACGACGTGAAGCTGGCAAGACCTGGTGAGGAAGCGCTCGAGGAGCGCATCTCCATGGCCAAGATCGAGCGGTTGACGCGGATTGGCGGGCAGATCAAGTTGGCGCTTCGGCTCCCAGACGGCGAACCCATGACCGTCCAGGTGCCCAAGCCCGTTTTCGACGAGCTGGGCGTCGCCGAAGGGGATCGGGTCATGGTAGACCTTCGCGAGGCCAAGGTGTTCGTGGAGGACTATTCGATATGAAGCTCTTCCCAAGCGTGGATGCGACCGTCGGTCGCACGCCGCTCGTGGAGCTGCGCCGCATCGGAGAAGGCCTGCCTGCACGGATTGTAGCCAAGCTCGAGTCGCGCAACCCCTGCGGCAGCGTAAAGGACCGGATTGGCGTGGCGCTCATCGATGATGCTGAGCGGCGTGGCATCCTCAGGCCCGGTGCAACGATCGTAGAGCCCACGAGCGGCAACACCGGGATCGCTCTTGCGTTCGTCGCTGCGTCGAGGGGCTACAAGCTCATGCTCACGATGCCTCAGCGCATGTCCAAGGAACGGATCGCGCTGCTCAAGTACCTCGGAGCCGAGATCGTCCTCACCCCAGGCACGCTCATGCGGGATGCAGTCGAGCGCGCGAACCAGCTCCTAAGAGAGATCCCGGGCGCGGTCATGCTGCAACAGTTCAAAAATCCCGCGAACCCCGATGCACATCGGCGCACGACAGCCATCGAAATCTGGGAGGACACCGACGGCAAGGTCGACATCTTTGTCGCCGGCGTCGGAACAGGCGGCACCATTACCGGCGTTGGCGAGGTGATTAAGGAGCGCAGGCCAGGAGCCTACGTCGTGGCGGTCGAGCCTGCCAAGGCCGCGGTCCTCTCGGGAGGTCGGGCGGGAAACCACATGATTCAAGGGATCGGCGCCGGCTTCGTCCCGGACGTGCTCAACCGCGCGGTGATTGATGAAGTGATTGCCGTGACCGAAGACGACGCCTTTGCGCTAGCACGCCGCCTCGCGCGAGAGGAGGGAATCCTCGCGGGCATCTCCTCGGGGGCTGCCTTGACCGCGGCCTTGACCGTGGCTCGGCGCGCCGAGAACCACGGAAAGCTTGTGGTGGTCATGATCTGCGATACGGGTGAGCGCTACGTTACCACGCCTCTCTTCGATGAAATGATTCGGGACTAGTGAGTCGCACCAACGTGGCTCCCATAGCGGACCAAATCATAGAAGACGCACTTCGAGGGACCCACGGCAGAATAGGAGTGCTCCAGATCGGCTGGAAACGTCGCGGTGTCCCCGGGCTCCAGGACGTGCTCCTCTTGCCCGACGACAAGCCGCAGCTTGCCCTGCTCCACGCACGCCATCTCCCAGGTTCCAGCGGCGTGGGCAGGTGAGCTTGAACCGCCCTGTGGTTCGAGAGTGATGCGGTAGAGCTCAACCCCGAGCGGCGTCCCGGCTAAGATAATAGGAATGGAATGGAATTTCCGGTCAGCCGAGGTCAGGGCCGGTCGCGCGCCCCGCCGCACGACCACGGTGCGCGCGGATTCGTCTTCACGGAGGAGCTCGGAAAACGGCACCCCAAACCCGGTGACGATCTTCCAGAGCACGGCTATGGTGGGCGTGGTCTTGCCAGTCTCGACCTGCGACAGCATGGCACGAGAAACTCCGGCACGGGCCGATAACTCGACTAGAGACCAGCCGCGCTCCAACCGAAGGCGACGAAGATTCGACGCGACCTGACGGGCAAAACCCTCCGCCCCGTCAGAGACGTCACGGACGGCTTTACGTCCCATGACCGCACGCAAGACACCGTCTCGGTGCCAGACATCCGAACATGGGGATACGATAAAAGATGAACTGGGAAAAGGGGAAGGGAACTAGGTAGCGTCAGCCTTGGATGCCGCGTCAACGGTAACCGGGGCGGCGTCGGGGGTCGCGGGCTTCGCATCGGGCGTCGTGACTGCCGCGTCGGCCTTTTGCGTCTCATCATCGTCACAGCCGCCGACAAGAGCGAGGGTTGCGGCCAACATCAGACTGGAAACGAACTTCTTCATTTTTATCCTCCGATCTAGGTGACTAGGGAACCGATCTGCCGACCTCATGGCAGCTCCTACGGGTCACATGCCATGCGTTCGGACTTCGGCGCGTGTACTGCACAATACGTTCCAAGCCCTCGCGCGGCAAGTGCTTGGTCTACCACACCTGGCTCGACAAGGATATTTCTTTGTAATTTCCCGTATCTAGCCCTTCCCGGCAGGAGTCCGCGCGTGACGATGCCGACTGCCACGCTGCGTCAGAACCCTGACAGCCATGACAGGGAGACATCCTCCGGCTGCATGTTTTTCGAGGCGATCTCCGTTTCCCAGGAGCCTCAAGCGGGCGGCTACCGGCATCTCTGGTTTTCTTGGCATGACCTGGCAACACCCCGGAATAACTTCGTTTTGCACAGATTTTTAGCACTCGCATCGGCCGCTTGACAAATACGAGACCGGGGTTAGTTTACCCCCGCATGCCGATTTACGAATACGCCTGCAACTCGTGCAACCACCGATTCGAAACCTGGCAGCGGATGACCGAGTCACCTGTCGATGAGTGCCCATCCTGCCGCGGCGGACAGGTACGCCGCCTCATCTCGGCAACCACGTTCTCGCTCAAGGGCACTGGCTGGTATGCGACCGATTACAAGTCCGGTTCTAGCTCAAATGACAATTCAAGGAGGGAAAAGGGCAATGACAATTCGTCCACTTCACGATCGAGTGCTGGTAAGGCGTCTTGAGGAGCAGGAAAAGACCGCGGGTGGTCTGTACATCCCCGATACCGCCAAGGAAAAGCCCATCGAGGCCCGCGTCGTCGCTGTTGGCTCCGGGAAGGTGCTCGAGGACGGTACGGTGCAGAAGCCCGAGGTGAAGGCCGGCGACAAGGTGCTCTTCAGCAAATACAGCGGCACCGAGGTGAAAATCAACGGCGAAGAGCACCTCATCCTGCGCGAGGACGACCTTCTCGCGGTCATCGAGTAACGAACAGCGCAGTAGGAAAGCGGAGGAATTCACATGGCTGCCAAGGAAATCGTATTCAATGCACAGGCTCGCGCCGAGATCGCCCGCGGCCTCAACGTTCTCGCGAACGCCGTCAAGGTAACCCTCGGCCCCCGTGGCCGAAATGTCGTTATTGAGAAGAGCTGGGGCGCACCCACGGTAACCAAGGACGGCGTTACCGTCGCCAAGGAGATCGAGCTCGAGGACAAGCTCGCCAACATGGGCGCCCAGATGGTCAAGGAAGTTGCCTCCAAGACCTCGGACGTGGCGGGCGACGGTACTACGACGGCGACCGTTCTTGCCCAGGCGATTTACCTTGAAGGTGCGAAGCTCGTCGCGGCCGGCGCCAACCCCATGGACATCAAGCGGGGAATTGACGCGAGCGTCGAAGGAATCATCGCCAACTTGAAGGAGCAATCCAAGCCGACCAAGGGCAAGACCGAGATCGCTCAGGTCGGCACCATTTCGGCGAATGGTGACAAGGTCATCGGTGACCTCATCGCCGAGGCCATGGAGAAGGTCGGCAAGGAAGGCGTTATCACCGTCGAAGAAGCCAAGTCCATGGAGACTACTCTCGACGTGGTCGAGGGCATGCAGTTTGACCGCGGCTACCTGTCCCCTTATTTCGTCACGGATGCAGAGCGCATGGAGTGCGTTATCGAGGACGCCTACGTGCTGATCCACGAGAAGAAGATCAGCTCGATGAAGGATCTTCTCCCCGTTCTCGAGCAGGTGGCGAAGGCAGGCAAGCCACTCGTCGTCCTCGCCGAAGACGTTGACGGCGAGGCCCTCGCAACGCTCGTCGTGAACAAGCTGCGCGGCACGCTGCAAGTCTGCGCCGTCAAGGCACCCGGCTTTGGAGACCGCCGCAAGGAGATGCTCAAGGACATCGCGATCCTTACCGGTGGCCAGGCCATCACCGAGGACTTGGGGATTAAGCTTGAGCACCTGTCCCTCAAGGATCTGGGCCGCGCCAAGCGAATCACCATCGACAAGGACAATACGACGATCGTCGAGGGCGCTGGCAAGAAGGCGGACATCGAGGGCCGCGTCAAGCAGATCCGTGCCCAGACCGAAGAGACCACCTCGGACTACGACCGTGAGAAGCTGCAAGAGCGGCTCGCCAAGCTCGTC
>JACQUZ010000055.1 GCA_016210055.1 Deltaproteobacteria bacterium
AGCGGCGAAACGCTTCCGCCCTGGACCGTCCCCACTTCACTCTGCGTTCGCTTCCCATCCTCCAGCACGCCGGCGGCCAACCATTTCTGGATGAGCCGCACGACACGCTGGTCCGCCACACGGTGCTCGACGAACTTCACCAACCACTCGTGCTTCAACGTGTCGAAGAAGCTCCGAATGTCGGCATCGAGCACCCAGTTCACCTTCTTCGTCGTAATGCCAACCGTGAGCGCATCCAGCGCCTGATGCGGGCTGCGCCCGGGTCGGAATCCGTACGAGAAGCCGAGGAAGTCTTCTTCGTAGATGGCGTTCAGAACCTCGACGACGGCGCGCTGGACGATCTTGTCCTCCAGCGCGGGAACACCGAGCGGCCTCTGCCGCCCGTCCGCCTTCGGGATGTACACCCTACGAACTGGCTTCGCCCGGTACGCTCCTCGCTTCAGCCGTCCGGAGAGGTCCAGAAGGTTGTCCTCCAGTCTCTCGCCGTAGTGCCGCCACGTCTCTCCGTCGACTCCCGCTGCGGCGTCTCGCTTCAGGGCGAGGTACGCCGCGCGCAGGCGCTCGACGTCGTAGACGTGGTGCAGGAGCGCGGTGAACCGTTGCTTCCTCTCCCTTCTTGCTACCTGACGTACCCGCTCGAGCGCGCTTGGCGCGCCACCCCGGCTCTGTGTCCGGAGCGCGTTGCGCTCGGGCGAGTTCCCTTCGGCCAGGCCCCTTCCCTCCACCACCTCCGCGGCCGGTTCATCGGCCTTGTTCGGCGGCTTCGTCGGTACTACGCGCCTGTCCGACTTCCCACGTCCGTTCGTCATCGGCGTGCGCCTTTCGGCTTCCCGACACGGTCTGCAGCCTCATCGGCTCCAGACGGACGTGGGATCTCCCGGTTCCCGTACGCGGTGATTCCGCGCGTGCTCGGGGTCTCTGACCGCGCGGGATCCCGACGTGCCTCGCGATATCGGCACGTCGGGTGTGGCCTTCCGCCCATCTCCACGGCGTCGGCATCCCGGAGTACCCGTCGCTTGCGCGACGGGGCATGGATTTCGCGGCTCAATACCCGGCCCGCGCGTTCCCCTGTCAACGCTTCGCCTGCGTCCTTGCGGCCGCCGACGCATGACTCGGGGTCGAACTGGGTCGCTACTCCTGGTTCGTTCAGGACTTTCACCCTTTCACCGCGCCGATTTCACCGGCGCACGGAGCAGACGATGAAACGAGTCATATGCCGCACGCTGTCGGTCCCGCTGATTGCCCTTGGGTTCGGCTGCGCGGGCTTCGAAGAAGATGTCAGCGGAAAGGAGACTGGAGCTAGCAATGAGGTTGGTGAGACTAGCGCCGCACGCGACGGCGTCAGGGACCTCGATCCCGAGCTGGCTGCCGACGCTGAGGCATTTGAATACGACGGAGGACGTACGTACACCACCATCGACCTGGACAAGCCACCTCAGAGGCTGCGCTTAGCAACGAGCCTAACGCTGCCCAGGAAAATCAAGACCACATACCGGGGTGACGACCTGGAGATTGAGTCCTTCAAGACCAATTACTGGGTCTACAAGAGCATTGGGGGAGAAGTGGAGACCGACTACGACGACGATGAATTGGAAGTCCTTGGGTCCAAAATAGAGATTTACAACTACTATTACGGCATGGATGAGGACCTGGGAATCAACTTCCCGGTGCTCTTGATGGAGCGATGGAAATCGCGGGCCAATGAGAACCACGTGAAGCTCAAGGAATATGCGGCGGGCATCGCAGTGAAGATCAAGAGCAACGGCGATGTCACGCCCGGCGAGGGTCCGGTTATTCTGCCCCTCTGTGGCGTCATCACGAAGGCGTCGGTCAAAATCGGCAGCACCAAGCAAGAGAGCTATATTACCGGCAAGGGTTGCTTGCCAGACCAAATGCCCTACTAAACAAGCTCGAGCTTATCCTTATCGGCTTCTCCGCGACTCACTTCCTCCGGCTTCCTGAACCCCCTGACCTCCTCCACATCGACCAGGGTGCCGCGCCGCCACCGTCATGCTCGTGATACGTCACACGTGACGATTCCTCCTCGCCCTAATACCTTGGCGCACTTGCGCGAGCACGTGGCTTGCAGAGGGCGCTCGCATGCAATTACAAGCCGTCCCACGTGCTGCGACCACTTTGGGATAGGGCGCCCTTGTGGCACCCGATAGGCGTGCGCCCAGCCGTTACGCGGGCGATCCCCGTGACGACGAGAACACGCTGGGATCGCTCGATCACTTCGGAAGGAGATGAGGAGAAATGCGTTCACGATCGACCCTTCACCTTGCGCTGCCCCTCGGGGCGGCGCTCACCGCGGCCTGCGCGGCCGCCGCCCCGGATGGCGACCCCGAGATCGACGACGACGAGGTCGCCCAGACCAGCGCCGCGATCGTGAGTGACCTCGATGGTTTCCACGAAAGCGCGCCCGCGGAGCTCGAGCTCCGCACCGGGCGGGCGACCAAGATCCCCGTGTCGTGGTTCGCCCAGTACAGCCTCACCTTGAGCAACGCTCACGATGTCATGTTCCGCGCCGTGTGCAGCGCCGCCGACTCCGAGGTCGGACGCTGTGATACAGGGCTACTGGTGAGCTGGGGCGTGAGCAGCTCGCTGTTCAACGACAACGACACCTCGCCCGGCGCGCATGGCGCCGGACCAGGCGGCAGCTTCGTCGATCCTCCAGCCCAGGCGGCGACGACCCAGTACACGGTGCGCGCCTTCAGCCTGATGCGCGCCACGTCGCGCACGCGCGTCCAGTACAGCACCAATGGAGGCGCCACCTGGGCGAGCCTGTCCGGCACCGTCGAGGTTGGCGGGACGGTCGTACGCGTGGGCGCCTTGCAGGTCGGGGACTACCTCGAGGTGGAGTCCCACTCGAACGGCGCCGGCCATGCCGACACGAACCTCGTGCTCTTCTCAACCACACCTGCACCCGAGCGGCCGGTATTGGCGACGAATGACCAGTCGGCGACCGATCGCGATCCGCGCCTCAACATCGCCGGTGCCGGGTGGCAAAATGGGTACAACTACGTGCTCCTGGGCAAGGCCGCGCGCAGCACCGGTACCAACATGGGCGTAGAGACGCGCGTCGATCTCGTCCACGGCCCGCTCTCGGTCGTCACCTCGGTGTCGCGCACGTCCTGCAACGGCCCGTGCGGCGCTCAGATCGCCGCGGGCCGCTACCTGGTCTACGTCTTTGCCACGATCGACCTGCCGGTGGGCGCATACAATTCGGCAGCGAACCAGCACCTGTCGGGGAAGATGCCGGAGCTCGGCGGCAAAGACGGATGCCCGAGCAACGAGCGTGACCACTACGGCGACGCCACCTGGTACCGCGGCGTCCCCAACGACATCGCCATGACCATGCAGCTCGAGCGTCGTGACGGCGCCACCTGGAAGACCATCGTCAACCGGAAGATCCCGCGCGGCGCGTTCGGCGCTGCTCCCGACCACGGCTGGAACAAGTTCGCGCTTCCGCTCGAGGTGACGACGCCGGGCGAATACCGGGTCGTGACCATCGAGCACGTCCCGGGGATTGAGCTGTTCGGCAATTGGCGTTACGAGCGCAACCCCGAGGCCACCGAGCTCAAGGTCGTAAGCTACAACGCCTTGTATGGGGGCACGAGCTTCAACCACGCGAAGTACAAGAACCTCGCCAACCTGCTCGGCACCCGCGGATCGATCTTTCGGAGCGAGCTGCGGGTCGAGGAGCGCCTCGATCAGGCCCCCTTCCAGTGGGAGGCCGACGTGCTCGGCCTTCAGGAGGTCGCCAAGGAAAATGACGACAACGATCCGGACAACAAGTACACCGACGTCGTGCTCGCCGAGCTCTTGGCGCGCGGTTCGCTCGACTGGACCTTCGCGCAGGGGCGTGGCGAGACCTTTAGCTACGACGGCGCTGGCGCCGGTCCGGGCATGAGCCCCCTGTTCGTGAACAGCCACTTCTACCCGGACGCGACCAGCTCGAAAGTGTACTTCTCCTCCGCGTCCAAGGCAGCGGCCGGCTGCCAAGATAACGGCGGCCTCGACTATTTCACCGAGTGCCACCTGTCCGAGCAGGGCATGGGTGATGGCGAAATCTACAACTATGCGAGCGCCGCCAAGCTGGCGGCGTGGCGCGGCGACGAGGCAGCGCGCCCGATCTCGGTCTTCAACGTGCACATGGAGTCCAGCGAAGGCCCCGCCGATTTCGCGCCGCGCGTGGGCGAGCTCAAGTCGCTCATGAACATCGTCGACAAGCTCCTTATCGCCGACCATCGCGCCTTCAACCGCGCGCCCGAAACGGACGGGGCGAAGAGCAGCCCCAAGCACTACCAGAACCGCTTCATGATCGTCGGGGATTGGAACGTGCGCGCCCACGAGTGCGGCGAGCACTACTGGATGCTGCGCATGCTGCGCGAGCGCTACGGCTACGCCGTCGATGTGTCGATGGCCAAGGTGGACTTCACGGGCTCGCTCAAGCAGAGCATGCACGTCGGCGACTCCGGCTATGGCGCCGACGAGGTGCCCGTGGGCTATCAGCACATGTGGACCGACGACCCGCGCTCACCGCCGGCGTGGACGGCCTGGAGCACCGAGCATGAGCACGGATTCTTCTCCGACTTCCCCTGGTGGGCGGTCGACTGGCGCGGCAAGACCCCTACGGCAAATAACGCCGGTGAACGGCTGTCGATGATCGTTCTCGTCGGCAGGGGCTGGGCCTACGACGACCCGGTGCTCGACTACACCGTGATGAGCGACTCGAACGACTTCTCGCCCATGAACCTCCATGGCCGCGGCGTCGAGATGTGGCAACCTACCGCCTTGGGTTTTCCCATTTGCCCGGACGAAGGCGCGGTATCGAACCACCCGACCCGAAGCTACGCGCCGAACCACTCGCTCGGCTGTGATTACTCGGCAAGCGGCGGCACCAACCCCGGGGCACCCGCGCTGCACAGCGATCACAAGCCGATGGGCGCCCGCCTGCGCATCTGGTCACGCTGACGCCGATAAGACCGTCCCAGGCCCACCGCACCGCCATCCGGCAGCCCTGTCACAGCGTCACTCCAAGATCCCGCACCCGTCACGCCCAGCGCGGTGACATCTCCCGCCGTTCGCTTGGCAACTACATGGAAACACTCATGACGCGTGGTGGTCCATCGGTTGCACATGGGGCGCCGAGGAGGAACAAGCCATGTTGCGCAAGATCCGCGCGCGCACCGCGTGCACCATGTTGGGAACCATTGCCCTTGCCTGCTCGGCGCCCGATGCGCTCGACACAGGCGAAGTCGACATGACCGAGGGAGAGATCGCAAGCGTCATGGGCGGAGTCGAGTGGTCTATCGACGCTCCCTGGCGCATGGAGCCGTCCTCGGGCACCTTCGGCGCCATCCCCATCACCGTCACCTTTCACGATGGCAGCGAGCAGAAGGACATGGCCGGCGTGACCAAGTACAGCCTCAGACAATTCTGTGGGGTGACCATCCGCCAAGTGAACGGCGACAACAAGACCCGGAACTACCCCGTCGAGGCGTTTCACGAGATCGAGTCGCACACCAAGTGGCCATACTCCACCGGGCTCCCCATCTCGAAGCTCCGGCGCATCTGGAAGGGGGAGGGCTTCTCCGACGTGCTCAACATTCGTGAGTCAGCCGAGTGGAACGCGACGGTCTTCTACTATCCAGGACCGAACGCCAGCGCCGGACCGGATGTGGTCCTGGATGTGACCGCGGTGGTGAGCCGCCAGAGCTTCTGTCCCTACTGGATGACACCGCTCCCGGAGCCGTGCGAGGCCACCGACTCATGCGGCAGTCCTGTCGTCGACTACTTCCCCGCGACGCTCAAGGTTCACTACGGAAACGCGCCCTTGCCCCGGTTCGACTCGGGCTGGGTCTATGGCGACCTGCACTACCACTCACAGGGGACCGACAACGATGGGGAATCGGCGCTCGCATACCGCAGCGTCATCCAGGCCATGAAGGCCATCGGCATGGACTTCGTCTTTGCCACCGAGCACGCTTCGGACAGCGGCCAGATCACCGGGTTCTCAGAGATCTTTGCCTCGGACGTCGTGGACAAGAACGTCCCCCTCCCCGATTGGCTCATCGATACGATCCTCTGGCTGTTTGGCGCGAGCCTGCCGTCCGGTGCCATCCCGCTCGGCGAGAGCAGCATCGACACGCAGAGGGACATGAACGAATACCGGTTCGCCTTCCTGCGAAGCTGGCTCCACGGCGCTGACGGAGCCAATCAAGAGGTCCTCTCGAGCCCCGGTCTTCGCGCGCCCCAGATCTTCCTGGGCGGCGAGGTGGACGCCGTCCCCGAGATCTCGCAGGCCGAGAGGAACCAGGGATACCTCACCTACGGCAACAAGAAGAAGTACTACTGGAATAGCTGCAGCGCGATACCTTCTGACATCAAGAGCGCTGCCGAGGCGGCGACCTACAAGTTCTGCCCCAAGGGATCGCTCTCGCTCCTCGAGGAGTACCTGGGCGAGGGACGCTTTGGGCTGAGGGACATCCAGGGTTTTGGCAGCACCTATTTCGCTCGGCAGCACTTCGTGCACCTCCCATACGATGCGAACCGCGAGGACGCCTTCGTCACGAGCGACACCGAGAAGTACGGCGGCGCGACCCGGCGCCTCAAGCACATCCTGGAGACCGACTACGACGTGAACATGGTCACGGGCTTCGACGGAGTGTCCTACAACGCCGGCAGCAAGGGCTACCTGTTCCTCGCGCATCCCGTGAACGCGGCATCGGGCAACGGCCACGGCCGACTCGGACCCGACATTGTGCCTTACTCCGACGCACAGCTCATGACTGCGTTCGCGTCGCCCTGGGTTCTGGGCCTGCAGCTCTGGAACGAAGACTCCCGGCTTTTGTCCAAGCCGGGTCAGGCTGCCTTTCCCCACAAGCTCGCCCCAAGCACCTTCGGCTACGGCGACCTCGACAAGATCAGCGGCTGGTCGAAGGTGGAACAGGGGGCGCAGCTTTCGGCGCTGCACCACGGCGCGGCGGCGTGGGACAAGATGCTCCTGTGGAGCCTCGATCCGGCCAAGAAGCCGCCGGGCTACCCGACCTGGCCGCGCAAGGTCTTCATGGCGGGCGGATCGGACGCGCACGGCGATCTGAACTTCCGCCGCGAGGGCGCCGTCTCGGGATGGTCCGCGAGCGTGGACACGGCGATCGGCAAGCCTCGAAACCTCGTGTTCGTGGGCCAAAACCGCCCGGTCGTGCTCAGCGCCGCGGGCAAGACGACCACCACGATTGGCCAGGCGCAGGCCGTCGATGGGCTCAAGTCGGGACAGTTCGTGGTGACCGACGGCCCGATTGTCCGCATGGCCATAGACACCAACGGCGACGGCCAGATCGGGAACACGGACGTCCCCCTCGGCGGCGTCTACAGCTACTTGAACGACAGCGTGCCTCTCATTGTGGAATGGAAGTCGACGGCCGAGTTCGGACCGGTCAAGTCCATCGACCTGTATCTTGGTGTCAATGCGTCGGCCTATCCAGCGGGGGCGGTCTACGCGCCGTCGGGACACGGTACCCGTGGCCCCGGCGATCCCGGCAGCGGGACCACCGATTACTCAGGCCTCAAGATCATGGCGGATGGCTACTACCTGGATCCGACCGGGAAGCTACGCATCAACGTGGCGACGGCGTGCAGCGGCGTGCCGGGCTGCACCGCCTATTCAGGCAAGACGAAGATCGCGCTCAAGCCGAGCCAGTATCGACTGTTCAAGACGACGTGCACGACGGAGAAGGTCTGCTACCCGCCGGATTACGAGCTCCATCCCAAGCCCTACTGCATCGACGAGCCGACCTGCACGGCCGAGAACGTCGTTGGGGCCCAGCGGCTCTTCGTGCGCGCGTTCGCGCGATCATCGAGCAGCGAGCGCCTGGCCGACGGATCGGCCGCGCCCATCGAGCGATTCGGCTACACCAACCCGATCTGGCTCAAGCCCCTTACCTTCAGCGTCTACCCACTCGACGCAGCAGTGCTAAGCACGCGGTAGCACGTTCCCCCACGCCTACCCGCACGAATCATCCAGCCCTCAGCCTGCCGGCATGGGTCGTGCTACGCTTCCCGCCCGCGTCATGAACATCCAGGCACTCTCAGCGCTCCTCGCGTCCGTGGTCACCTTGGCCATTGGCGCGTCCGTGGTGCTAAGGGATCGCAACCGCAAGACCTACGTCACCTTCGCCGCCTTCACCTTCACCGTCGCCCTGTACCACCTGTTCACGTTCCTTTCGGCGGCGACCACGAGCCCCTGGTATAGCTGGCTCGCCCTTTGGCCGGCCGCATTTGTCCCCACGACAGCAGTGCGCTTCTTTCGCGCCTTCCTCAACGAGCCCGCGATCGGGGCCAAGCGCAGGCGCCCGCAGCTTACATATTTCTGGACGGCCCTTTGGTGCGGCGCCATCGCGTACGGCGCCGTCGTCAGGCCCATCCACCAGGAAGCCTGGTTTCTTTATCCGTTCGCCACGTATGTCTTTGGCGGCCTCTACCGCTGCGTCTGGGATCTCTACGTCCAGTACCGCGCCACCGTCGCTGGGGTCGAAAAGGCACGCATCCGCTACCTCATGATCGGCGGCTTCGTGGCCACGACCCTCGCCGTCACCGATTTCCTGCCGCGCCTCGGGGTGACGTTCCCCACCATCGGCAACGTCCTCACGATCCTTTACCTGTACTTCCTCTCCCAGGCGCTGTTCCGCTACCGGCTCCTCGATCTCCACGAGCTCATGGGGAAGATGCTAGTCCTCGGCTCGCTGGTCGTGATCCTCTCGGTCGTGTACGGAATTCTCCTCTTGTGGGTTGGCGGCGGCAAGCAGCAGGGGCTGTTCATTCTGAACACGATCGTGGCGTCCTTCGTCATCCTCATCTTGTTCGAGCCGGTCAGGGCGATCCTCGAGAACGCGATAAGCCGCTGGCTCGTCCGCGAGCGGCACGAGCTGCGCTATCGCATGGATGGGCTGCGCCGTGAGCTCATGAACGTGATCGACACCAGGGACTTGGTGCGAAAGATCCTCTCGTCGCTCGAGGAGTCGCGTCGTGTGACGCACGCGGCGATCTACGTCATCGACGCCGAGGGGGCCGGCTTTGACCTCGCGGGATTCGTCGGACCGAGACCGGTGGATCGCATCGACTTGGTCACGCGTCGCCCCTTTGTGGACCGCCTGCGCGGCGGGCCAGTGGCGCTCGAGGCTCTGGAGCGAGAGCTCGCCAACCTGGAGTCCCAGCGTGGGGGCGCTCCCGAAAAAGAGGTAGAGACTCTCGACGCCATCGCCCGTACCCTCGACGAGATGCACGCCTCCCTGGCGATTCCCATATCGGGTGGCGGTGAAGGCACTGGCAACATCGAGATGGTCATTGGAGTGATTGGCCTCCGGGATGAACGGCTGCGCAACGCGTTTGGCGTCGACGAGGTGGAGGTGTTCAAGCTTCTCGCCGCCCAGGCCGCCATCACGATGGAAAACTCCCAGGTCTTTGAGCGCATGAAAGAGCGCGATCGTCTTGCCGCTCTGGGAGAAATGGCCGCCGGTCTCGCCCACGAGATCCGGAACCCCCTAGGAGCCATCAAGGGGGCAGCGCAGTTGCTCGTGGGTCCCGATGGCCGGCCGGCCGCAGGCGCCGCCCAAGAAGTGGGCGAATTCCTTTCCATCATCGTGGACGAAGTGAACCGGCTGAACCGCGTCGTCTCCCAGTTTCTCGACTACGCCCGGCCGTACAAGGGGGAAGCCGCCGAGGTGGACATCAACGAGGTGGTGAAGAAGACCGTGCAACTCCTCGAGACACAGGAAGGCGCAACCGCGGTCGGCATTGACGTGCGGCTCAGTGAAGGGCTGCCCCGAATCCGCGGGGACGCCGAGCAGCTCCGTCAGGTGTTTCTAAACCTTGGGCTCAACGCGATCCAGGCCATGGCCGAAGGCGGGAGGCTTTCCATCAGCACCGGACGGCGCCCTGGACGCCGGAGGGGGGATCAAGGGACGTTCATCGAAGTGCGCTTTCGCGATACCGGCCCGGGCATTGCCAGGGAAAACCTCAAGAAGCTGTTCATCCCCTTCTTCACCACCAAGGAAAAAGGCACTGGGCTCGGGCTGCCCATCTCGCAGCGAATCATCACGCACCATGGGGGTCGCATCGAGGTGCGCTCCGAAGTAGGGAAAGGCTCGACGTTTGCGGTGATCCTGCCACTCGCGGAAGAAACGAGCATCACCACAACGGGCTCCATCGCACGCTCGAGCGTGGCGGGAACGTGATATAGGGAGGAATGGAAGGGATGTCGGAGCCAGTGACAATCCTTGTCGCCGACGACGAGCCAAGCCTGCGGCGCGTGCTTTCCGCCATCCTGGCGCGCGAGGGATACGAGATCCTGCAAGCAGCCGATGGAGAAGAAGCCATCGAGCTCCTTCGTCGCGAGGAGTGGGGGGCGAGCGCCGTCATCACCGATCTCAAGATGCCGCGGCTCGATGGGATGGGGGTCCTGCGCCGGGTGGCGCTCGAAGCCCCCGACATCCCGGTCATCATCATCACGGCGCACGGCACGGTCGACAACGCCGTCGAGGCGGTCAAGGCCGGTGCCTTCGACTACATCGAGAAGCCGTTCGAGAAAGAGCTCATCCGCCAGGTCGTGGCCAAGGCGGTCAAGCAGTCCGAGGCACAACGCCACGCGCCTCGGCTTCCCCTCGCGCTCGGTGACACAAAGGCCCATGGCCGCTTTGGCCTCGTGGGCGACTCCCCAGGACTCAAGCAAATCTACGCCGTCATCGAGAAGGTCGCCGACACGCCGTCGACCGTGCTCATCACCGGCGAATCCGGCACCGGCAAGGAGCTGGTCGCCAAGGCGCTCCACGAGCATAGCTCGCGGCGAAACTGCCCCTTCATCAAGATCAACTGCGCGGCCATCCCCAAGACGCTCATGGAGTCGGAGCTCTTCGGCTACGAAAAAGGAGCCTTCACCGGCGCCGTCGGCTCCAAGCCCGGACGGTTCGAGCTGGCCGACAAGGGGACGCTGTTCCTCGACGAGATCGGTGAGATCCCGGTCGAAATGCAGGTGAAGCTCTTGCGCGCCTTGCAGGAGTCCGAGTTCGAGCGGGTGGGCGGCATTAAGACCATTAAGGTGGACGTTCGCCTGATTACCGCGACCAACCGTGACCTGGAAAAGGAAATCAAGGCGGGGAACTTCCGCGAGGATCTCTATTACCGACTCAACGTGGTGCCGCTGCACATCCCTCCGCTTCGTGATCGTCGCGAAGACATCCCGCTCCTTTGCGAGCACATCCTGCGCAAGTTCAACGAGCGACTGAAGAAGCAGGTCGACGGCATCGATCCCGAGGCGCTCGAGCGACTCATCAACCATTCATGGCCCGGGAACATCCGCGAGCTCGAGAACATCCTCGAGCGCACGCTCCTTTTCTGCGACTCACCGCTGATCCGCGTGGGCGACCTCCCGCCGGAGATTGGCGTTGTCTTGTCGATTCCCGGCGCGCACCTCGCCACTGCATCGCCGTCGCTGCTCCCCGGAATGACCGCCACGGATCGCACGGGCCCGCAATCGCTCAAGGACATCGTCCGGGCAGAAACCGAGCGGGTGGAAAGAGAGCTCATCATGCGTGCCCTGGATGAGACCAGCGGCAACGTGACCCAGGCCGCCAAGCTCCTCAAGATCAGCCGCAAGAGCTTGCAGATGAAGATGAAGGAGTTCGGCCTGCGCGAGCGGGAGTAGAGCCCTCGCCTACCCCCGCCCGTACCCCCTAAGCTTCCGATACAGCGTCGCCTTGCCGATTCCGAGCAGCGCGGCGGTCTTCGCGTGATTGCCACCGCTTGCCTCCAGGGTGGCGAGGATATGTTGACGCTCCACCTCGGCGAGCGCTCGCCCTGGGGAAATAGCGCCCTGCATGCCGGCGGCCAGCCGTACCTCCTCGGGGAGATCGTGGACCTCCACCACGTGTCCCGTCGCGAGAACCACCGCGCGCTCCATGGCATTCGCGAGCTCCCGAACGTTCCCTGGCCATGGGTAGCGCGGGAGCTGGTCGGCGACCCCCGCCGAGATCCCCGTAACCTTGCGCCCGGTTCGCCTGGCCACGTCCGACAGGATCCACCGTGCGATGGGAAGGATGTCCTCCCTCCGCTCCCTCAGCGGTGGGACTTGCAGCTCCACCACCCGAAGGCGATACAGGAGATCGCTGCGAAAACGTCCCACCGCCAGCTCGTGCGACAGGTCCCGGTTCGTCGCCGCCAAGACCCTCACATCCACCGGGCGGCTCTTGTTCTCCCCCACACGGCGAACCTCTCGCTCCTGCAGCGCGCGAAGGAGCTTCACCTGCATTGCCGGCGACAGCTCGGCGATCTCGTCGAGCAACAGGGTCCCTCCTGAAGCAGCCTCGAAGAGCCCCGGTCGATCGTGCGCCGCGCCCGTGAAGGCCCCTCGCGCATGGCCGAAGAGCTCGCTCTCGAGCAGGCTCTCGGCGACGGCGCCGCAGTTCAGCGCCACGAAGGGTCCTGCCGTGCGCCTCGACTCCTCGTGGATGAGCCGCGCGATCCGCTCCTTTCCCACGCCGCTTTCTCCGGTGATGAGCACGGTGGAGTCGACCTTGGCCACCCGCCTGGCCAGGTCCACGACCCGCTTCATCGCCGCGCTCCGCGCCACGATCCCCGACGGTGCCTCGACTTGCCCCATCGCACGCACGAGCTCCCGCCTCCGGCGCATGAGTCGCCGCTCTGCCTTCTTGAGCTCGGCGGTGACCTTGGCGAGCGTCGCGTCCAAGGACTCCTTGCGACACTGTGGCGAGACGCCGACGACTTCTTCGCCCCACTCGTCCCTCGGGCGACCTACGAGGTGACAGGTCGCGTCCCCTCGCCCGCGGCAACGCACCTCCACGCAGAGGATCTCCCTGCCGTTGCAGTAGCTCAGGTAGCCGCTCGCGAACCCCGTCAGGCTCCAGCACGTGGGCTCCTGGGACAGGCCCAAGTGCAAGAGGTGCTGCTCGGCCTCATAGGATTCATGCCAGGCCGCTTCGGCGAAGGGCGGATTGCTCCCGGTCACCGGTCTCTCTGCCGGCTCGACGACCACGAGGCCCTGGAGCTCATGGAGCCTTCCGCCCGCAGTGCGCCACTCGCGCTCGCTGTCCCACGGGAACTCGTGCTTGAGCGCCTCGGCCGTGCGCCAGCCGTGCGCGTATCCGAACCGAAAAAGGACCCCACGAGCCGCGAGCGTCCCAATGGTCTCGATCAGCTCCTTGCGGAGAATCCCCAGCGCCACCGCATCGAGGAGAAGCGCGCGCTGCCCGCCAAAACGGATGACCCCGCCTCGCGGGTTGAGAGAAAGAAGAGCCCCAAGGTCCAACTCGCTCGCTCGCATGGTGTCTCAAAATGAAACCAACAGGCGACTCATTTTGAGACGACAACCACACAAAGACAAGCACTTCACCTATCTTTATCACCCCTTACAGCAAGAACGCACTGGCCCACTTCTTGCTTTGACCATGCTCCAAACCAGGACGAGGAGACCCCCAATGGGCGAACCGTGGAAATTCGACCCCCAGCATTCCAGCATCCGTTTTTCAGTCCGCCACATGGTCATCGCCAAGGTGCATGGCACCTTCACGAAATGGTCAGGTGACGTCGCCTTCACCCCCGAGGATCTGGGCCGCAGCAAGGTGACCGTCTCGATCGACGCGGCCAGCATCGACACCCAGGTCGCCGAGCGCGACCAGCACCTTCGCTCTCCCGACTTCCTCGACGTGGCCACCTATCCTCAGATCACGCTTGCGAGCAAGCGCGTGGAGAAGAGCGACGAGAATCGCTACCGCGTGGTTGGAGACCTCACGATTCACGGGGTCACGCGCGAGGCGGTGCTCGTCGTCGAGCACGCGGGGCAGGCCAAGGATCCGTGGGGAAACGTGCGCGCTGGGTTCTCGGCGCGCACGACGATCGACCGCAAGGATTTTGGCCTGAAGTGGAACCAGGTGCTCGAGACGGGTGGCCTTCTCGTCGGGGACAAGGTAGAAATCACAGCAGAAATTGAGCTCGTCAAAACCGCATGAGGGAGAACGCGACAATGATTCGAACGGCGCGCAGAACCGGAACCCCAATTCTCCTGGGCATGTTCGTCCTTGCATCCCAGGGATGCGAGAACCCCGCGAAGGACAAGCCCAAGGCACAGGTAGGCGCTGCCGTCGAGCCAGCACCCCAGCCTGTAGCCCAGCCAGCGACAAAGCAGGCCCCGCCTGCCGCCGCGACGGAAACAATCCCGCTCGATCCGTCCAATTCCAAGATCGAGTTCGTAGCGGCCAAGGTGACGAAGAGCCACCCGGGTGGGTTCTCGCAGTTCAAGGGCTCCCTGGAGCTCGGAGCCTCCCCTGAGGCAGCCAAGATCTCCCTGTCGATCGACATGAGCTCGGTCTACGCCGACGCCGAAAAGCTCACCGCGCACCTCAAGACTCCAGACTTCTTCGACGTGGCGAAGTACCCAACGGCGCTTTTCGAGTCGACAGAAGTTCGGGCGGGAGGAGAGAAAGGCGCCACCCACACCATCGTCGGCAACCTGGATCTCCACGGCGTCAAGCGCTCGATCTCCTTCCCTGCGACCCTTCAGCTCGCAGACGGCCTGGTGAGCGCCGCCAGTGAATTTGTTCTAAACCGGAAAGACTTCGGCATTGTCTATCCTGGAATGCCCGACGACCTGATTCGCGACGAGGTGGTCCTAAAGCTCGCGATCAAGGCACCGCGCGGGCAAGCGGGAAGCGCGAAGCCAGTAGCCACGCCGTAATCGCGGCTTCTTCTCTACTTCACTACCTTGAGCGACGAAGCCTCGGCCGCACGCGCGCGGCTCGCGTTGGAAAGGAGCCCATCGGTGTCAAGGCCAAGCTCGTCGACGACCAGCTCAACTCCCACGACGATGTCGTCGATCTCCGACGTGAGCTCTTCGTGCTTGCCCATGCCGATGATGTGCGACTCCAGGTACTTGAGCGATTTTTCCAGGGTCTCCATCTTCAACGAAAGCACCTTGAACGACGCCATGAGGCGGGCGTGCTGCTTGGCACGCTTCTCGGCGAGCCCCAAGCTGTCGCGGATCGACGCCTTCACCTCGTTGTTCTTTTCGCGTGAGAGGTCCTTCTCGAGCCGGGCGATGTCCCGGAGGATCTCGTCCTCGTTGGTGTTCTCGAGGTACGTCCGCATCCTTTGGTGCAGCACAGCCATCTTCAAGAAGGAATGGAGCGCCTTGCCAAGCTTCTCCATCTCCTTGTCGACGAGGCCCGCCTCGAAGCTCGTGTTTCCGGCGGCGAGCTCGCGGATCCGCTCGGCCTGGCGGGCGATGCCCTGGAATCGCACCTGGTAGCGCGGGTCGAGGATCGCGAGCACGGCCGTGGCCTCTTCTTCGGCACGCTGCCGCTCCTCCTGGCTCTCCTGCTTGGCGGCCCACCGTCGGAAAAAAGGGGTGTCCGGCCCGAAGGTTAGCCAAAGCGCCTCGAGGCCCGCGCCGATGACGAGCGGCGTCCATGAGAAGGCCGCCAGCCCGAACAGCCCCGTCGCGCCGAGGAGGATGTAGTTGTACTGGTTGGCGAACGCGCGACGAAACAGGCCTCTCTGCTTGCGTGGGGCTGGAGCGGGCATTCGCAACCCAAGGATATCACGAGGCTTGACCAACGAGAGGACGGTGGGCGAAGCTCTGTCGAAAAAAGGACCTAGACACCATGGCGAAGCTCACTCCACTCGCGAAGGGGATAATCACCATTGTCGTTGTCAGTGCGGTCGGCACGGCCCTCTACGTAAACAAGGATAAGATCGCGCCAAAGGCCAAGCGGCAGGCATCAGTCGTGCCGCCCAAGGTCGAGCTGCCCGAGGCGCAGGATCCCAAGAACCCGGGTCCCATTCCCAGCGGCGATCTCCCGCCGCCCGGCTGCCCGGACAAGCCAGAGGTCCGCTTCCTTCATTGGGCCTGGAACGCCCAAATGGGCCTGATGCTCGCGACTGGCAACAAGCAAGCCGCCCAAGGCAGCCTGATGTGCAAGCACGGCGTGAACCTTGTGCTCACGCGAGAAGACATGGTCGACAACATGCAGGCGCAGCTCGTCGCCTTTGCCGAAGCCCTAAAGGCCGGAGAGAAGCACCCGAAGACGGGCGCGCATTTCGTCGCGATCATGGGTGACGGCTCAGCGGCGTTCCTCAAGGGGGTCAACGACCGGCTCAAGAAGCTCGGCCCGGACTACATCGCCGCGGTCGTGGGTTCCGCCGGCTACAGCCGCGGCGAAGACAAGTTCATGGGCCCGCCCGAGTGGAAGAAGAACCCGCAGGCAGCACGGGGTGGGGTCGTGGCCGGCGTGCTCCGTGACGGCGACTGGAACATCGCCCTGAAGTGGCTCGGGGACAATGGCATCGCCAACAATCCAGACGAGAAGACCTACGACCCCGACGCGCTCAACTGGATCGCCGCCTCGGACTACATCGACGCGGGCCAGAAGTACGTCTCGGGCTACTGCGAAGAGCGGAAGAACGTCAAGACGAGCAAGCCCGAGAAGGCCTGCGTCCAGGGCGTCGTGACGTGGACGCCCGGCGACGTCACCGTAGCCAAGGAGAAAGGCGGCCTCATCTCGATCGTCTCGACGAAGGAATACCGATCGCAGATGCCCAACGTGGTTATCGGCAACAAGAAGTGGATGGCCGAAAACCGCGCGCTGGTGAAGGGCATGCTGAGCGCGATTTTTGACGCCGGCGACGAGATTAAGGCCAGCGACGAGGCGCTGAGGAAGGCCGCCGGCATCAGCGCGGTCGTCTACAAGGAGAAGGACGGGGCGTACTGGTACAAGTACTTCACGGTCCAGACCGAAAAGGACAAGCAGGGCCTCATGGTCGAGCTCGGCGGGTCCTCGGTAAACAACCTTGCCGACAACCTCCAGCTGTTCGGACTCGCCGAGGGCTCTACAAGCCTGTTCGCCGCCACGTACACGGTCTTCGGCAACGTGGTGAAGCAGCAGTACCCCGAGTACGTGCCCGACTTCTATCCCGTCGCGCAGATCCTCGACTCGTCGTACGTCAAGGAGCTCGCAGGCGTAGGCGCCTTCGGGACGCAGGCCGACCTGCCCAAGTTCGAGCCGGCCGCCCGGGTCCAGGAGGTCGTGTCGCGCAAGGCCTGGTCCATCGAGTTCGAGAGCGGCAAGGCCGCCTTCACCAGGAAGGCTGAGGCGGTCCTCGAGCAGCTGCTCGCCGACCTCGTCATCGCGGGCGGCACGCTGGTCGAGATCCACGGCCACACCGACAGCGTCGGTGGCATGGAGAAGAACCAGGCCTTGTCCGAGGAGCGTGCCTTCGTGGTGAAGAAATGGCTCGAGGGGAAATCGCCCGTGAACTTCCCGCAGGGCCGCGTCAAGGTGTTCGCTCACGGCCAGGAGCAGCCCCTCGAGTCGAATAACACCTCCGCCGGGCGCGCCAAGAACCGCCGGGTCGAAATCGTCATGGGGACATCGGGCTGATGAGAGCTCGCCTCGCTCGCGCCCTGTTCCCGAACCGCGCGATCGATGGCGTGACCTCCCTCGCCCTGGTCGGGTTCTGGATCGTCACGCTGCTCGCGGTGTGGACGCTCTCGCCCTGGGAGACAATCCCGAAACCGGGCGAAGTCCTCGGGGCGATCTCTCGCATGTGGTGGGAGCACGGCATGGGGCCGGAGCTCTTCACCACGATGACGCTCATCCTCCACGCACTCCTTTTCACAGTCGTAATTTCGATGCTCCTATCCTACGCGACGGTGATCGCAGCGTTTCGGCCTCTTGTCGCCGCGGTGTCCAAGCTGCGCTTCCTCGGCCTCACGGGGCTCGTGCTGCCGTTCACGTTGCTCACTGGCGGCGGCTACGCTCTGAAGGTCTGGCTTCTGACTTTCGGAATGACGACCTTCTTCGTGACGGCGATGGCGGCCGAGGTGATGGCGATCCCACGCGAGAGCTTCGACCACCTGCGGGTCTTGGGAGCGAGTGAAAGGCGGATCTTCTGGGAAGTCGTCATCCGGGGCACGCTCGACAAAGCGCTCGAGATCCTGCGCCAGAACCTCGCGATCGGCTGGGCGATGATCACGATGGTCGAGGGCATCTCGCGCGCCGAGGGCGGGATCGGCGCGATGATCCTCAACGAGAACAAGCACTTCAAGTTGGCGGAGGTCTACGGGATCCTGCTCGTGATCCTGGCCCTCGGCCTGCTCCTCGACTACGTGATGGGCGTCCTCACTCGGGTCGCCTGCCCACACCTTGAGCTGGAACGGGTGAGACGCTGATGGCTGCCGGTGACCTCCTCCTCGACGTGAAGGACGTCTCCCAGAAGCTCGGGGGAAGCCAGATCCTCGAAGGAGTGACGTTCCAAGTGAAGGATCGCGTGCGGCCCGACAAGGTGACGGGGCAGATCGCCGGCCTGCTCGGACCGTCTGGCGTGGGCAAGACGCGGCTCATCCGCATCGTCGCCGGGCTGGACGTTCCCGACGCGGGGTCGGTCACGCGTGGCGATGGCGCACCAATTGCGGCCGGCGAGGTCGGGGTGGTGTTCCAGCACTATCCCCTCCTCAAGCACCGCACGATTCGCTCGAACCTGGATGTGGCCGCGTCGATCGGGGGCACGACGGGCGAGCGCGCGACGAGTCGGATCGACATGCTCCTAGAGCGCTTTGGGCTCGCGCACCGCCAGAACCTCTATCCCATGCAGCTCTCGGGGGGCCAGCGGCAGCGGGCGGCAATCGCCCAGCAGATCGTCTGTCACAAGAAGCTCCTGCTCCTCGACGAGCCGTTCTCCGGCCTCGATCCAGCCGCATTGGACGAGTGCATCAAGCTCCTCGTGGAGGTCGCGCACATCGACGAGGAGACGACGCTCGTCATCGTCACTCACGACATCAAGGCCGCCATGAAGGTCTCGGACGCGCTCTTCATGCTGGGGCGCGACCGCGACGCGTCGGGCAAGGTCACGAGCGGCGCGAAGGTCCAAAAGACGTACGATCTCGTCGAGCTGGGTCTCGCCTACCGTGAGGACGTGGAGTTCGATCCGGCGTTCACGGCCCTGGAGCGGGAAATCAAGGCCGAGTTCAAGCGGCTCTGAACGAGCTGCCGGGAACAGCTTTACTTCTTAGGCGCCTTCGCCGGCGGCGGTGGGGGAGCGGCCTCGAGCTTGTCCATCACGCCGAAGAAGACGCGTGCGCCCTGCAAGCGACCCTCCTCCACCGCGCACTGGCCGCGCACGTCCTCGAGCTCCTTCTTGAGGCGCTCCATGGCGACCTTGTGCTCCTCGGCCTTCCGGAGGAGCTCATCGATAGCCGCCTGATGCTCGGAGACCTGGGCTCCGACCCACTCGGTCTTGGCTTGCTCGACCGCCCGGACCACCTTGATCTTGGAGGCCGCATCGCGAAGGACGTCGTTCGGCGACTTGCCGATCGCCGACAGGAACGCCTTGGCCGCGGCGAGCTTGGAAGCCTGCGGGAGGCTGTCTTCGATCCCGCCGAGGAACCGCTCGAGGGCCTCGACCTCGTCGGTATTCGGGATCCCCGCTTCATCGTAAAGGGGTTGGAAATCGATGGCACCACCCTTGCCCAGCGAATCGCCGCTGGCACCCGGAGGCAGGTCACCGATCTCTCCCGCCGGGAGCTCCATCATCATGAGCTCTGCCTCGTCCACCTGGGGCACTCGCGTGCCCGGCGCTTCGTCCTCTGACTCGACGAACAGCGACTTCACCTTTTTCCAACGCGACATGTTTTGGTTATCGCATGGGATGCGGGGGACGTGCAAAGAGTGCGTCTTGCGACCCCTCGCCCCCCCTGTTACTCTCGCGCCGTGTCGCGCGCAGTGCTCGCCATCCTTACGTCAGCCACCCTGGTGCTCGGTGGTTCCGTCGACTCGGCGCGGGCCGCCGAGGTGACCGAAATCGCCAGCAGCTTCGACGAGGACGACCCCTTCGATCTCCACCTTGGCGTTGATTACAATTTCGAGGCCCGCCGCGTCGCCCTCATGCGCGAGCAGGTCGGGGTGCCACTTCCCAAGGAGGGCTTTCTCCCCCTCGCCAAGGATCTCATCTTCAAGCAGCGGCGCCACGTGGTGACACCTCGCGTCGCGGTCGGCCTTTTCCACGACGTCCAGCTTTCACTCGCCGTACCAATCGTCTTGACCGACTCTCGCGAGCTCGCCTTTGACCAGGGGATCACGCGCGACAACTCATCCACCATCGCGTCCGGGCTGCTCCCCAAGGAGGGGTACGACGCCGACGCGCCGACGACCAATTTCCCCGCCGACCCGCAGCTTATTTTTCGCGGCGTGGACAGGAGTGGAGTAGACCAGCTCCGCCTGGGCTTGACGGTTGGCCTGCTCAACCAGGCACGAGACGACACCAAGCCCACTTGGGTGCTCGGCGCCGAGCTTCGGCTCTCCATCGGCGAAGTCATGCGGTTCTCGCGCGAGACCCCCACGTCGGAGACGGGAGTCTCCCTTGGCGTGCACGAGCTGCGCGTGTTCACTGGCCTATCCAAGCGCACGACGTGGGCCGAGCCCTTCGTCTATTTCTACTGGCAAGGACCATTGGCGACCCGCGGAGACAATCCCAACGATCCCGACGGCTCGCTCTTCTGGAACTTGAAGTTTGGGCAGGAAAACAAGACCCCCCAGCACCAGGCAGGCGCCACCTTCGGGTTCGAGGCCATTCCGTGGGAGGACAAGCGCCTTGGGCAAAAGATCGCCCTCGAATTCCGAGGACGTCTCGATGCGCGCTTCCAGGGGATGGGCTATCCCGAGATCTGGGAAGTCCTGGCCTACGCCGGGGAAAGTGGAGCGCTCGCGCTCGACGCCGACCCCACGCAAGAGTCCGTCCAAGCCTTGGCCCATCCCGGCGTCACCGTCATCGAGAACTACATGACCTTTGGCGGCCGCTTGGGTTTTCGAGGGCACCTCGGCGAGAACGCGCTCATCGCCGGCGCGTTCGAGATTGCCCACGACACCGAGCATCGCCTCACCTTCAGCGACGCTGGGACCGATCGCGACAACGACGAAGAGGTCGATCCGGGAACCAACGAGGTCAACCCGCTCCACAGGCCCATCATTGACCTGCCCGGGCACCGATTCGTGTCCGCTGATTCGACGATCTACACGTTCCTGGTGACCGGCCAGATCATGTTCTAGTCGTGCCCATCCCGCGGCCGCTTTCCCGCAAGCACCAGCGCAAGTTGATACACCTGCCGCCTCGGCTTCCCGGTCGCAAGCGCCACGCGCGCGGCGATTTCCTTTGGTGAAATCCCGTCCGCCAAGAGCCGCCGCACCTCATCTTCCACGTCGAGGCCTTCGGCCTCGGCAGCCTGCAGGGCTGACGCGCCCTCGACCACCAATGTGCATTCGCCCCTCGGTGGCTCATGCTCGTACTTGGCCGAAAGCTCGCCCAAGGTACCGCGCACGTGCTCCTCGTGAAGCTTGGTCAGCTCTCGGCCCAGGTACGCCCGCCTGCTCGGGCCGAGCGCCAGCGCCAGATCGGACAGCGTTCGCCCCACGCGTGCCGGCGCCTCGTAGAAGACCAAGGTGGCGCGCTCACCTCGCAAGGCACCGAAGAGCTCCCGCCTGGCGCCCTCCTCCCGAGGGGGAAAGCCGACGAAGAGGAACCGCTCGGTGTCGAGCCCGCTCGCCACGAGCGCCGTGATCACAGCCGAAGGGCCCGGGATCACCTCGATGCGCACCCCGTTCTCGACGGCACGCGCGATCAGGCGCTGGCCCGGGTCGGAGACCCCTGGTGTCCCCGCCTCGCTGATGAGCGCCACGTCCTCTCCGGCCTCAAGGTAGGAAAGGATCTCCTCGGTTCGCGCCGCCTCGTTCCCTTCGAAGAACGAAAGAAGCCTCCTGGGGGAAAGCTGATAGCGGTCCAAGAGGACGCGCGCCGCTCGGGTGTCCTCTGCGGCCACGATGGGCGTCTCCCGAAGGATCCGCACGGCCCGGTACGTGATGTCTTCCAGGTTGCCAATGGGCGTGGCGACCACGTACAGGGTGCCTTGCCCTGCCATTAATCGCCTTCCTTGATTGCCCCAATGTCGACGGCGCTCCCCAGCTCCTCCTCGAGGTACCCTCGCAGCCGATCGAGCAACCGCTTCTCCACCTGCCTGGCCCTCTCGCGACTGATTCCAAATCGATCGCCAATTTCCTGCAGCGTGAGCGGTGTCTCGGTTAGCCAGCGCTCTCGGAACAGGACATCCTCGCGCCCCGACAGGGTCTGGCCGAACTCCTCGAGCTTGGTGCGGAGGAGGACGCGGAACTCCTCGGCTTCAGCGCGCACGTCGGGGCGCGAGTCGCGCGATCCGGGGATCACGTCCATGCGCGATCGCCCGTCGTCGTCACCCCCCAAGGGCGCGTCCAAGGACATCTCGGACATCTCGAGCCGCCGCTCCATCTCGGCGACTTCCGCCTCGGTCACCTCCAGCCGCTCGGCGAGGAGCTTGTGCTCGGGCTCAAAGCCCAGGCGCTCGAGCTTCTCCTTCTCCTTGCGCAGGCTGAAGAACAGCTTCCTCTGCGCCTGGGTGGTGCCGATCTTGACGAGACGCCAGTTGTTCAAGATGAACTTCAAGATATAGGCGCGAATCCACCATGCCGCGTACGAGGAGAGCTTGACGCCTCGGTAGGGGTCGTACTTCTTCACGGCCTGCATGAGGCCGATGTTCCCTTCTTGGATGAGGTCCAAGAGATTCCTATGCGCTCGACGGTACTCGTGCGCGATCTTGACGACCAGCCGGAGGTTCGCAATCACGAGCCGACGCGCGATCTCCATGTCGCCCGTCTGGGCATACTTGACCGCGAGGTCGTGCTCCTCCTCGCGCGACAGCAGGGGATGCCGCCGGATCTCCTGAATGTAGGCCACGAGGGGATCGCGACGGACAAGCGCCCGGTCCTCGTCTCGACGACGGGCCACCTGTTCCGCCTCCCCTTCGTCGGCAGGTGCAGGAGGCTCGGGCTCCTCGCCGAGGAGGAGAGGGAGGTTCTCGTCGTGCGCCACCGTGATGGACGCGAGCTCCTCCGCCGTGGGCCCTTCGGGCTCGGTCGGCTCCTGTCCGCCGGAGCCATCGATGTCTTCGTCGTTCAGAGCGGGGCCTGCCCGCCCCTCGTCGGGTCGATCGATACCCGGCCCGCTTCCGCGGTCCGGTGCCCGACGAGCGCGGTTTTTCGGCGCATCGTAAGTAGTGCGCTTGCGTCCTGCCATGGACCGGGGATCATACCCTATCGTGACCGCTCGACCAGCCCTTGCGATTTCCCTTTATGTCTCTGGCCGCCGCTGTGTCGTCATTGGAGATGACTCCCAGGCGGAGGAACGTGCGCGCCGGCTCAGGCAAGCGGGCGCCGAGGTTCTCACGCTTCCTGCGGCAAGCTTTGAACCCGGCACCTGTCGCGGAGCGTTCTTCGTCGCTTGCTGCGACCCCTCTGTCGCGAGCGCCGCCTCGGCCGACGCCCGGGCCCATGGAGCGCTGTTCTACGCGTTGGATCTCCCCGATCTCTCGGACCTCGCCCTCCCGGCCCTGGCCCAACATGGGCCCGTCACCCTGGCGATCTCGACAGATGGGCGGGCCCCCGTTCTGGCGCGTCGCCTCAGGGAGGAGCTGGAACGGCTGCTCACGAGCTGTGGGAACGTGCTGGATACCTTTGTCGAGGAGCTCGTCCAGCGTCGCGAGAAGCTCCCTCGCGAAGGACGAAAGGACTTGCTCTACGCGGTGGCCAAGCGGCTGCGAATCGAGGGGAGGATTATCGTCGAACCCACTTCCAACGACCCAGGATGAAGATCCAGCCGAGCGCAAGAAGGAGGAGCGAAGAACGCCAGGCCGAACCCGCTCCGGTCCGCCCGCCCACGCGACAGCCGCAGTCCCCCGCGTCGTTCGCCGCGTAGACGCGGAGGCCATCTCCGCCATCGCCACCCTCGGGGCCGCCCGAACCCGCGTCGGGCGTCGTCGGAGTCACGCCGGCATCGGGCGCAGGCAGTGGGTCCGGTACCTGGCACCCCTTGGCCATCTCGAGGAGCTCCACGTCATCAATCACCGCTTCGGTGAGCGTCTGCGGGGCATCATCGGCAATCACGAAGCGAACCACGAGCGATCCACCGCTCGTCACGAGACGACCGGCCACGGGAAGCTCTGCCGTGAGGTACTCCGTATTGGCGCCCGAGAGACGTCCAAGCTCCACCCAGCTCACCCCCTTGTCCGCGGAGCCGAGGATCTTCATGTAGTCGGAGGACAGCGTCGTGTCTTCCCCGCGGGACATGTCCACCGTGTTGACGTAGTAGCGGAAACGCAGCACCGGACGGGCAATTCCGCTCACATCGAGCGGAGGCGACTCCAGCGTGGTCACGCCTTCGTCGAGGTCGCCCTCCCCAATATCGCCCCCAGAGTCCTTACCCGTGACCCATGCCGGGTCGGACCCACCACCAGCGCCCCCCTGGGGTTGCGCGCCGGTCCACATCGGGACGCCCCACTCCCACCTGCCCCGAGGCGCCGTGTCCTTGCCTTCAGGGTCCGACTTCCAGCCGCCGTCGGTGTCGAAGGACTCCTTCCATTTCGGCAGGTACCCAATCTGCACCACGGAAGAACCCGTGATCACGGCTTCGCCGCTCGACGCGACCACGAGCAGGCCGAGCCCCTTGCCGCACGGCGCGTCTTGCGACACCTTTCCGCCGAGCTCAACCACCACATCTTGTGCTGGCCCGATCTCTCCGAGCGCTGCCTGCCCGAGTGGATCGACGGTAAGGAACCCGTCCTTACCCTTGGCCGACAGGCTAACCGGCGCCGAGGTTCCGAGCCCCGCGTTGAAGACCCTGGCCTTGCCTCGGAAGCGTTCCCCCTCTTCGAGCACGCCGTTGCCATTGCTGCCCGGGGACGCTTCCTCCAGGGCCGTCACGTCGACCCGGATTTCAGGACGGACACACGACTCGGTGACGCGCGTGCAGAGCGCTCCGCGCTTGTCCGAGTGCTCGTAAAACCACGTCTCGAACTCCTGGCGAATCGTGTCCACGGCTTCTGCGGTCTGGCGCGCCGCTTCCATGGTCTCGCCCGGCCGGGTCACGAGAATCCAGGCGTACCGGTAGTCCTTCTGAGCCGCACCCGCGCTGGGGACCCGGTGGCCGTTCGCTCGAACAATGTCGTCGATCGTCACGTCCACGCGGGTGGCCTTGGCCGTTAGGCCTACTTGGATCTCACCACGCCAATACGAGTTGGCCGTGAGCCTGCGGCCGCTCGTCGCCTTGGCTTCCCGGAGGATAAAGAAAGGAGGCACCTCGGACGCGTCGCGGAAGCCCATCGCGTATTGGTCGAGCTCCCAGAAAGTGCCGTTCGACATGAACTCGCCCACGACCGAGAAGGAGCCGTCGCCGTTGTCCTCCCAATCGACGCCGTCCTGGACCGAAGCCTTGGAGTCCACGAGGGCCGACCAGTGGGCCGCCTGGCGTGCGAGCATGTCGGGAGGCACGATGCCGCTCGGCTCGGCGAAATACAGGAACGCGAGCCAGCGATGGGTAATCTCCTGGCCGATAGTCGGATACAGCGAAGAGCCGCGCCCAATGCCCTCGTTGTCCATGTAGTACTGGACTTGATTCATGTTCAAGATTCCGCCAAGGCGTCCCTTTGAGCCGTAATAGGCGGATTCATTCATCTCGGGTTGACCGATACCCCGCACGTCGTTCTTGACCGGGGCGTGATAGGCGAGGCCACCGTTTTGGTTGTCCCAGAACGTCGTCCAGATGACTACGCCGTCGAACTCGTCAGGGTAGCGGGTGAAAAACCGCTGCAGAATTTGCTGGAGCTGATCCTGCCCCGAGCCCCACCCACCGGCAGAAATGCCAAAGTCAGAATCGCTCGTCCCAGAGACGATTTCCGAGTCCCCTTCCATCACTACGATTTCACCGACGAGCCCCACCTTTCCGTCGGAGGGCGCGTGGAGTCGGTCGTCGGTGGTAGGGACCCAGGCCGGGTTCGGCCGAAAGTCCGATCGTGCGCGGACCATCGGCGGCATCGCTCGGGCATCAAGCACCAGGAATCCGATGGTCAAGCCGAGCAGCAGAGCCGAACCGACGTGGCGAATCATTCAGTGGCCTCCCCTCGATGGGCTCGAGTAAGGACTGGAAACCTCACGCCGCACCCGCATCGGGCGCGGGAGGGGTCAACGGGCGCGGCGTGAGGCTCCGTACAGCACTTGTCCAGCCTCCCGCTTAGCACCCTTTGGACCAATTCGCCGGCGTGGTTGTAAACCGCTGAACTTGCTCATAATTCGTGGGATCATGCAAAACAGGGCGAACCCAAAGCGTCTCACTTCGGGCATTCGCGACCGGCGCGCCGATCAATAACCATTCAAAATTACAATCGTTTTGCGACGACGCGCGTCCGGTCCCCCAAAAAGAACCGGCTGTTGCAAAGTGCCTCACTTTTGCTTGGCTTTGACATTTTTCGTGAGGTTCCGCACACCTAACATGCGCTATCAGGTACATGGAAGCGTGAGCGTGAATATGGAACCAGAACCCGGCTGGTTCTCATACGAAATGCTCCCACCCAGCGCCTCGGCGCTCCGGCGGGCAATCCACAGTCCGATACCGAAACTTCGCCCCTTGCCGGTTCGTCCCCGCCACGGAAAGGGCACAAGCAGGCACGCTTGGTCTTCCTCGGAAATTCCTGGGCCTTGGTCTCGCACGAGAAGACGTGCCTGCCGATCGGTCCGCTCCACGACGAGCTCGATCGGGGCACCTCTCCCGTTCTGAACGGCGTTGGCGATGAGCTGCAAGGCGATCTGTTCGAGCTGGCGGCGATCCCAGTTGCCCGTGGCTTCCTCAGCGCGCAAGGAAAGGGTGCAGCCTGCGAGGACTATCTGGCCGCGCAGGCGCTCAGCCATCTGCAGCGTGACGTCGGCCAGGTCGATTTCCTCCCGCAGGATTTTCAGGTGCATCGTCGTGGCCCGGGCTGCCCGCGAGAGCTCGTCGAGCATTTCGATGATCCGCGAGACCTGGGACATGCCCCGCTCTACCTGGGTGATCACTTGCACCGCGGGGAGCGGAAGTCCCTTGATGGCTTGGGCATGGAGGCTCTGGAGCTCGAGCTGGAGAGCCGTGAGCGGCGTCTTCAGGTCGTGCGATGCCACGGCCAAGAGCTCGTCGTGGGTCCGCACCGCGTCCAACGCTTCCTCGTGCAACTTGGCCCACTCGGCCTCCACCCGGTTCCGTTCCACCGCGGCAAAAAGCACCAGCACGACCTCTTGCATGAACTGGACATCGTCGGCGGAGGCCCCCCCATCCGCCTGGACTGCGAGCACGCCAAAGGGACGCTTTCCAGGACACCCGATTGCCGCGCACAGGCCGGTCTCGGTGACAATGGGCTCAGTGGATTCAAGGGCGAGCCCCGCGGTGGACTTGGACTTGGTGCTGATCGTTTCTCCCACAAGGTAACCGGAGGTGCCGAAGGCCGCTCGCACCCGGAGGGCTGGCTCCTCGCGCAGGAGCTCCAGGACATGCACGTTCTTGGCCCGGATTCCCTGTGCGACCAGCCGCACGGTGTCCTCGAAGAGCACGTGATCATCCCGTGTCTCCAAGGCACGCTGCGCTAGGTAGGACACAATGGCCTGCTTGTCGCTCGCTGGTTTTCGCTGTGCCAGAGCCTGCGTCTCCTCGGGCGGAAAGTTCATGGTCCGAAGATGCTAAGCACGACCGGGAGCGGTTCCAGCCCCGGTTGCTCCTCGTCCCTACCCGTGCAGCATCTCCTGGCCGCATCCCAGGACGCCGCCTATAATTTATGAAGTGGTAGCCCCTTCCTCCCCAAGCGTGGAGCATTCGATGAAGCGATCTTACTTGGCCAAGGTGACCATCCTGGTCACCTCGGTCGCTGCGGCCCTTTTCTTGACCCTTTATCGACCTTCGCCAGAAGGACTCATTCCGTTTGGCGTCGGGCAGGCGGAGGTACGGGCCGCCCCGGGCTCGCCGAGTGGGAAGGGGGGCTCGAGCTACAGCCTCGGCACGCTGAAGATCATCAACGTCACCCTCCAGAAAATTCACGACAACTACGTCGATCCGACCCGGATCGACTCCAAGTCGATGCTCCTCGCATCGCTCGAGAGCGTCCAGCGGAACGTCGCCGAGGTGCTCATCGAGCCATCGCCCGCGAAGAGTGAAGTGACGGTCCAAGTGAACGACAAGCGCCAGTCGTTCCAGATTGCCGATGTGGATTCCCCCTGGAGGCTTCATTCGAAGCTGAGAGAGATTTTCCGGTTCATTCAAGTGAACATGAACCCGTCCTCGGACCCGGCGCAAATTGAGTACGCAGCGGCCAATGGACTCCTCTCCACCCTTGATCCGCACAGCGTCCTGCTCGATCCCGAGCAGGCGCGCGAGATGGACATCAACACCACGGGCAAGTTCGGCGGCATCGGCATCGAGATAGGCATTCGCAAGCGAAAGCTGACCGTGTTGCGCCTGATCTCGAATGACACCCCAGCGGCTAGGGCTGGCCTCATGGGCGGCGACCACATCGCCAAGATCAACAACGAACCGACGGCGAACCTGACCCTCACCGAGGCCATGAATCGGCTTCGCGGCGACCCGCTGACCAAGGTGGTGGTCACCGTGGAGCGCAGGGGGGTAGCAGGCACCAAGGAATACCCGATCACCCGCGACGAGATCCGGGTCTCCTCGGTCGAGGGTCGCATGCTCAAGGGGAGCGCGGGCTACCTGCGCATCAAGAGCTTCTCGTCGAGCACCGAGCGGGATCTCAGGCGAACCATGGAGGAGCTGCGGAAACAGGGTGCCAAGGCGTGGGTCCTCGACCTGCGAGAAAACCCGGGTGGGCTCCTTGACCAAGCGATCAAGGTGGCGGACCTGTTCATCGATTCTGGGACCATCGTGACGACCGTGGGCTATGCAGGGAAGCAGCGGGAAGAGAAGCGCGCCCGCCTGGCGGGCACGGACACGCAGTCGCCGCTCGTCGTCCTCGTCAACGGCGGCTCTGCGTCAGCGTCGGAAATCGTCGCAGGGGCCCTAAAGAACATGAATCGCGCCATCATCGTCGGGCAAACGACCTTCGGCAAGGGCTCGGTCCAAGTCCTTTTTGACAACGACGACGGATCGAAGCTGAAGCTGACAATCGCCCAATATCTCACCCCCGGCGACGTGTCGATCCAGTCGATCGGGGTGGCGCCCGATATCGAGCTCGTCCCGGTCCGAATTCCCGACAAGCTCGCTGGTTGGAAGGACTTCGTGCGCCTCCGAGGAAAGACCCGACAGATGCGCGAGGCCGATCTCGACGCCCACTTGACGTCCAAGAACGTCCGGACCGGCGACAAGCCCGCGGAGTCGCTCAAGTATTTCTATGTTCCACCGCCCGGGAGCCCACTCCTCGCTGACGACGACGAAGAGGAAGGTCCCGAGGACGAGGAGGCCCCGCTCCCCACGGACCGCTTCGTTGAGGACTTCCAGATCCAGTTCGCCAGAGACTACGCGCTTCAAGGGTCAACCAAGCGATCTGACATGCTGCCCCGCTCCAAGGGGTTCGTGCAGAAGCGGCGCGCGGAAGAAGAAGAGAAGATCTCCGCGGCGCTCGCCAAGCTGGGGATCGACTGGACGGTCGGGCCCAAGACGAGTGGTACCAAGCTCGTCGCGTCGTTCACGACCGACCGGGATGGGAACAAGGTCCTCGCAGGGGAAGCGATCGCCGTGACCGGCGTGGTGACGAACCACGGCACCGCCCCGGCGTACCGCGTTCACGGCTACATGAAGAGCGACGACTACTCCTTCGAAGACACGGAGCTCGTGTTTGGCAGGATCGACCCAGGTGCCAGCCGGTCGTTCACCGCCTACATCAAGGTCCCGATGAGCGCGGCCACCAGGGTGGACGAGATCGACATGGTGTTCAGCGAAGCAGGCGGTGCCAAGGTAGGCGCGCAGCCGCTCAAGGTCGTGGTCGACGGGCAAAAACGCCCGCTCTTCGCTTACACGTACCAGCTGATTGACGAGAAGGCGGGAAACGGTGATGGGCTCTTGCAAGCGGGCGAGTCCCACCGGCTCCACGTCACGGTCAAGAACCTCGGTGCCGGGAAGAGCCACCGGACCACGGCCATGCTGCGCAACGCATCCGGCGACGGCGTCGCCGTAAACATGGGCCGGTTCGAATTCGACCAGATCCCGGCGGGCGAGACCAAGACCATCGACTTCACCTTCGACATGAAGAAGGAATTCGCGCAGAAAGAGCTGGTGCTCGAGCTCATGGTGTTCGACAGCACGCTGCACGAGAGTCTCACGGAGAAGCTCAAGTTCCCCGTGCGCTCGGCCTCGGCAGGGCCACAGGCCATAACCGGCTTCGCCAAGGTGACGCGGAAGGAAGGCGTCGTCATTCGCGAGGGCGCCGCCGATGACTCGGCGATGATCGGCAATGCTCGTCGGGGTGGCGTGTTCAAGGTCACGGGACGCGACGGAACCTGGACGCGGATCGAGTTGGAGTCGGGACGTCCTGGGTTCATCCCGACGAGCGCGCTGGCTCAAGTGGGAAGCGGGCCATCAGCCGGGGCCTTTACGCCGTCCTGGCAAGTGACTCCGCCGACGATTGCCGTGAACATCCCGTCCCTGGAAACCAGTGGCGACAAGTGGAGCCTCTCGGGGGTCGCGCAGGACGACAACCACGTGGAGGATGTGTTCGTCCTGGTGTCGAACCGTGAGGCCAAGGTGGACGGCAAGAAGGTGTACTACCGGTCGAACAGGGGCGGAAGGAGCAAGCAGCGGCTGGATTTCGCCTCGGAAATCCCCGTATGGCCGGGAAACAACATGATCACGGTGGTCGCCCGCGAGAACAACGACGTCAAGACCATGCAGACCCTGTTCGTCTACCGCAAGGGCGGCCAAGAGGGGCCTGAAAGCGCTGCAGCTCCTGCGCCCGCCGTCAAATGACGAGTCATCAACCACCACTCATCGCCTGCGTCCCGGTTCTCAAGGACAACTACGCGTGGCTAATCATCGAACCGAGCGATGGCAGCGCCGTCGTCGTGGATCCATCGGAGTCAGCGCCGGTCATCCATGCCGCCGATGCGCTGGACGTCCACCTTAGCGCCATCTGGAATACCCATCACCATCACGACCACGTGGGCGGGAACGCGGGCCTTTGCGAGCGTTACGGGCCGATTCCCGTGCACGGCTCAGCGATCGACGGTGAGCTCGGACGGATCCCCAAGCAGTCGGTCTTCCACCGCGACGGTGACGTAGTCCGGCTATCGGGTCAAGAGGTGCTCGTGCTGCACGTTCCAGGGCACACCTTGGGGCATCTTGCCTACTACGTGGCTGGAATGCTGTTCATCGGGGACACGCTCTTTGGCGCCGGGTGCGGGCGCCTGTTCGAGGGGACTCCCGAAGAAATGTTTTCGTCCCTCTCGAGGCTCCGCGAGATCCCCGACGACACGCTCATCTACTGTGCCCACGAGTACACCCTCGCCAACTTGAAGTTCGCGTGCACGATCCTGCCCGACAATGAGGCACTAAAGGCACGCCTCAGCGCCACCACTTCTTTGATGCAGCCGCAAGGCGGTGCTCCACTCGCCCGCACGGTTCCACTGACCCTTCGAGAAGAGAAGCAGACGAACCTGTTCCTTCGCTGGGACGCGCCCGACGTCATGCGCGCGACGGGGGAGACCGATCCCGTCCGCGTTTTTGCGGCGTTACGTCGCCGCAAGGACAGGTTCTGAGGAACCGCGGCGCCGCCACTCTGCGTCCGCCTGGCCTAGCTCCGTCGAGGGAGCGTCGTCGAACAGGTACTCGCGGTGGATCCGGTGCCAGTTCCCCGAGGCGCCGAGCTGGGCGAGGATCGAGAACACGCCCCAGTGGATCCGGTTCACGAACACGAAGTCGCGGGGCATGTTGAGCTTCTTCTGCATTCCGGAGAACCTCCCGCCCGGCGAAAAGATCTGGCGAAAGGACTGAGCGTTGTACGCGCGGGTGAATTGGAACTGACGATCTTCGTGAAACGGCTCGTAGAAGTAGCCGAAGTACTCGAAAAGGAGGTCAGTGCTGATCGGCGAGTCTTCCGGGAGGAACTTCAACCGGACCGCGCCACCCCTGAAGGCGTCCTTCTCCCCACGGAGGTGCGAGATGACAATCTGCTTCCAGGTCGAGAGCATCTCGCTCGGGAACCGCTTCACGCACCCGAAGTCGAGGAACACGATCCTCCCCTGGTCATCAAAGAGGTAGTTGCCAGGGTGTGGATCGCCGTTGAACATTCCGTGGCGGTTAATCGTCCCAAAAACCCAGCGATAGAGGATCTCGCCGTAGCGCGACCTCGAGGACTCGTCGTCGGCAAGCACCTCGTCGAAGCGCCGCCCCCTCATGAGCTCGCTGGTGAGCACCCGCGCCGTGGAGTGGGTTTCGATGACCCGCGGGATGCGGATGAATGGATGACCTGCATGGAGCTCTCGGAAAGTGCGCTGGTTCTCCGCCTCGAGGAGGTAGTCGATCTCCTCGGTGAAGCGGCAACGAAGCTCGTCAATCAGCGGTTCCGGATCGAGCCCCGGGTAAAGCATCCCGATCATTCGGTAGAGCACCGCAGCATTGCCGAGGTCGGACAAGATGGCGTCGGCGACACCGGGATATTGGATCTTGACCACGACGTCTTCACCCGAGGGCAGCTTGGCCCGGTGTACCTGTCCGATGGAGGCCGCGGCAATCGGCTCGGGGTCAAAGCGGGCGAACGCGCGCTCGAGAGGCCGACCGAGCTCCCTCTCGGCGACGTCCCGAATGAGCGGGAAGTCCATGGGAGGAGCCTGCGCCTGGAGCGACGCCAGGGCGCTGCGGTACTCCTCGGGGACGCCGTCGCTGACAAAGGAGGCCATCTGCCCGAGCTTCATGAGCACCCCTTTCATCTGCCCCATCGTCCTCGCGACAGCCTCGGCGCTTGCCTTGCGCTGAGCCTCGTCGATGCGCCGACGTCCTTCCTTTCCTGACAAGAGGCGCCGCACCCTTGCGCCCAGCCAGCTCGTGGAGACACGGGCAAGGAGCCGGCCGAGGCCAAGCATGCGAGACATGCGCCCGGTGGCAATGCGGCGCGCTCCGGACGGACGCAAGAGCCGCCAGGCAAGAAACCCCACGAGCAAGGCCGCTGAACACAGGAAAAATGCAGTCATTCGTCCCCCATTCCATAACACACGCTGGCCCCACCCGCCGCGCGGGGTTACGCTCCATGGACATGCAGGCTCGTGAAGATCCGCCGGCGCCGAGGCGAATCCTCCTCGTCGAAGACGACCCCGACATGAGGGAAACGCTCGCCGACAGCCTCCGCATGCTCGGCGGACACGAAGTCGTCGCCGTCCAAAACGGCGTCGAGGCCCTGACCTATCTTCGAAATGCCGAAAAGCCGGAGCTCATCGTCCTCGATTTGATGATGCCGGTGATGGACGGGTGGGAGTTCCGCCTTGAGCAGCGTCGGGACCCCAAGCTGGCGGAAACCCCAGTTCTCGCGATTTCCGCCGACTCGAGCTGCAAGGCAAGGGCGATCGACGCGGAGGCCTACCTGGCCAAGCCCATCGACGTGGATCAGCTCCTCGCGGTCATTGAAGAGACAATCTCGACGTTCGAGCGCCGGAACACCTTGGCCAAGTGCGCGCAGGCCGATCGCTTGGCTTCCCTGGGCACCCTTGCCGCGGGCGTGGCCCACGAGATCAACAATCCGCTCACGTACGTCCTCGCCAACCTGAAAATCCTCTCGCAGCGCCTGGGCGGGACCATGAACGACCATCAAGTCGCGGACATGCTCGACGAGGCGATCCAAGGTGCCGAGCGCATCGGATCGGTCGTGCGGGACATGAGGACGTTCTCCCGGTCTGACGACGAAAGTCGCGTGGCGCTCGACGTGAGGAACGTCATCGACACGACGCTCCAGGTGGTCATCCACGAGATCCAAAAGCGGGCGCGGCTCATCAAGTCGCATGGGAAGGTCCCCCTGGTGATGGCGAGCGAGGGACGCCTCGCGCAGGTGTTCTTGAACTTGATCGTCAACACGTTGCAGGCTTTTCCCGATGGGGACCCCGGCCGTTACGAGCTGCGGATCGTGACCAAGACCTCGCCCGCAGGCGAGGCCGTCGTGGAGATAACGGACAACGGGGTGGGGATTCCAGCGTGCGACTTGCCCCGCATCTTCGAACCGTTTTTCACGAGCAAGCCTGTCGGCATCGGGATCGGGCTCGGGCTATCGATCTGCCACGGAATCGTGACATCGCTCGGCGGGCGCATCGCTGTCGCGAGTGAGGTGGGCCAGGGAACCACGTTCCAAGTGGTCCTCTTGCCTTGTGATCCCGCGGCTGCGGAGGAGCCGACGAAAGAACCATGCCGGGAGCCATGCATCTCGCGCGCACGCATCTTGATCGTTGACGACGAACCGGCCGTAGCCCGAGCCCTCAAGAACCTGCTTCAGGATGTCTACGACGTGTCCGCGGTCCATGGGGGCAGGGACGCCCTCGCGCTCCTCGCCCGCGACGCACGTTTCGACCTCATCCTTTGCGACCTCCACATGCCCGAGGTCTCGGGCATGGAGATCTTCGCCCACCTCAAGGAGGCAGCGGTGGATCTCGAGAAGCGCGTGGTCTTCATGACCGGCGGAGCCTTCACCGAGAAGGCGAGACGGTTTCTGCAGAAAGAGAAGCCGCGCTGCATCGAGAAGCCCTTCCATGGCGAGCACCTCCTCACCATGGTGTCCGAGTGGTTGGGCGAACATTAGCGCCAGACCCACAACTTAGGCCCCGGGGGCCCACTCACCGCCGTGTTGGGCCAAGTCCCCACCTTGGCGTACCCCAGCGCCCCTCTCCGTGGATGTACCGTCTTGGCCATGGTGTGGTAGAGGAACCCCGGCCCGCCGGAATTCCCCCGTTCATGCGGCCCCTTGGGTTGGGGCCGCCTTTCCGCTTCTCCTAGCCGCCCTTCAACTGAACAGGCGTATCCCCAGGACGGCACCACCCTTGAATAGGGGTCCCAGGGGCACTTTTGCCCCCAGGGAGTGCAGACATGACACGTTGGACCATAGTTGCCTTCGTCGCCCTTGCTTCGGGATGCATCGGAGAAGATTCTGGCGAGTCCCATCTCGATGTTCATGATGATGAGCGCCCGCCCATCGGGGGCGCACCCGCCGAGCAAAGCGACATCCTCATCTTGGGGACCTCGGTGACGGGGGACCACGACAGCCTCGAGGCCCGCGTGGCCCATGCCATGGGATTGACCGTTCGCATTGTCACCGCCGCGGAGTGGGGGGCGATGACGACCGACGAGTTCGCGTCCTACCGCGCCATCGTCATTGGGGACCCGGACTGCGCCGACACGCCCGACTTCATGGCAGCCGCCATCCAGAACAGGGCAACCTGGTCGCCTGTGGTGCGCGGCAACGTCTTCTTCATCGCGACCGATCCGGTCCACCACCAGCTCGACGGAGGGGAAGAGGTGACCCGGCGAGGGATCGCCTTCGCGGCCGCTGCCCCGGCAAAGACCGGCCTGTACTTGACCACGAGCTGCGCCTTTTCTACCGCCCCGTCGGGAACACCCATCGAGGTTTTGGCCGAGCTCGGCACGTTTACGGTGGGGGAACAGGCCGGGTGCCCCAACGACGCGCACATCATAGCGAGGCATCCAGCCCTGGAGGGGCTCACCGACGCCCACCTGTCGGGGTGGAACTGCTCGGCGCATGGCGGGTTTGAGTCATGGCCGAGGAACTTCGAGGTGCTCGTGATCGCGACCAACATCCCCTCCCCCTTCCGCGCTCCAGACGGGACCAGCGGCGCGCCGTTCGTCCTGTCCCGCGGGGCCATCCCCATCAACTGCGGCAACGGAACCCTGGAGCAGCCTGAGGAGTGCGACGACGGCAACAACTCCGACAGCGACGGCTGCGACAGCTCCTGCAACCTAGAGCAGGGGACCAACCAGGCGCCGGTAGCCCGCTGCAAGGATGTCACGGTGGCCGCAGGGGAAAGCTGCCGCGCCTGCGCCGCCATCGACGACGGGTCCTTTGATCCAGACGGGACGCCCGTTGCCATGAGCGCCATGCCGGCTTGTGATTACCCAGTTGGCGAGACGGCGGTCACGCTGACAGTGACCGATCCGCAGGGCGCGTCCGCCACGTGCAGCGCCAAGGTCGTCGTAGAGGATCAGGGCGCACCAAAGATCACCGTCAAGCCCCTGCTCCTTTGGCCTCCGAACCACAAGATGCACGAGCTCCGCCTGTCCGACTGCGTGGCAGAGGCGACGAGCGCCTGCGGAGGCCCCATTGACGTCGACACGGCGGGCGAGATCCTTTCCATCTACAGCGATGAGCCCGAGGACTCCCGCGGCAATGGCGACGGCAACACGCTCCAGGATATCGTCATCGTCGGCCCCAGCACGTTCCGCGTGCGTGCCGAGCGGAACGGTTGCGGAAACGGGCGGGTGTACGGCATCAAGTTCCGCGTGACCAAGGAGAGTGGTTCCACGGACGCCACCTGCTTCGTCGGCGTTCCGCACGACCAATCTGGGGCTGCTCCAGTCGATGATGGCGCGGGCGCCGGATACACGGTCACGAGGTAGCCACTCTTATGCTAGCTTTCCCCTCCTAAGGAGCGGAAAGCGTCGATGTCCAAGCGAGTCCTCGTCGTCGGATGCGGTGCGATAGGCGGTGTCATTTCTGCGCGCCTGGCGCGTGCACGGGTGGACGTCACCCCAGTGACTGGAAACCCGAACATCGCCAGGACGATTTCGTCGCACGGATTCCAGGTGCGGGAATTCGGAGGTGAGACGTGGAGCGCGCGAGCTCGGGATCCGGTGGTGCACGCGCGCGAGCTCCCGTCGGGGGAGCGATTTGGTACCTGCATCGTGGCGACCAAGTCCACGAGTCTTGTACCGGCGTTGGAAGCGGTACTCCCCTACCTCGCGCCGGATGCCTTCGTGGTGTGCTGCCAAAACGGGCTCCCTGAAGAACTGGCTGCTGGCGTCGTGGGGAAAGATCGAGTCCTCGGGTGCGTCGTCGTGTTCGGCGCCACCATGGAGGTGCCGGGGGAGTACGTGGTGACATCCAAGACGAGCAGCCTCCAGCTCGGACGCCCGTTCCTCTCGTCACCATCCCTTTCGAGCGTGGAGAGCATTCTCGCGCACGTGGCGCCCGTCCACGTCGTGCAAAACCTCACGGCGTGCCGCCTGAGCAAGCTGGCCATCAACTGCGCCACGAGCACCTTGGGCGCCGTTTCTGGGGAACGCCTCGGCAGCCTGCTCGCACGCCGGCTCGTGCGCCGAATTGTCCTCGAGATCTGGACCGAAGTGGCGGAAGTAGCGCGGGCGAGCGGAATCGCCATGGTCAAGGTGCCTGGCACCCTCGACATCGCCAAGCTCGCGCTCACCCCACAAGAACGCGCAGCGCCGCTCGGTTCCCCGACGCTCATGGCCAAGCACTCCATCATCATGGCAGTTGGGTTAAAGTACCGAAGGATGCGTTCGTCGATGCTCATCGCCTTGGAGCGGGGACGAACGCCCGAGATTGATTTCTTAAACGGTGAGATCTCTCGCCGGGGAAGGGCGCTCGGCGTGCCCACCCCCGTGAACGACCGCCTCGTCCAGATGGTTCACGAAATCATGCAAGGGAAACGCGCGCCCTCGGTCGATCACCTCCGGGAGGTTTATGAAGATCTCGTCCTGCAAAGGATCATTCCACGCCTTGCCGCCTAAGGGCCCGCCGCAGACAATCGACGACTCGCAACTGACCCCGCAGGGCACGGAGTCGCTTGGGAAGCCAAGGTCCACCCTCCGCCGCATGATCTTGCCCCCGCCGGGCGGTGATAGACTCACCACCGACCAGCTGCGCCAAGTCGCACGCATCCGGTCGGTTGCGGTCGCGGTCGCGATCCTCATTGACGTGCTCCTCGTTGCAACGCTGCGCGATGCCCGTTTTTTCCGACTGAACATCCTGGACACCTTTGCGGCGGTCAACGTGGGGCTCCTGGGCGTCGACCTCATCGTGACACTGCAGTGGCTCAGGCAGGGGCATCCACGGCCTCGCCTGCAAGGCCTGTGCGTGCTCTTGGAGGCCTTCGCCTGCACGGTGTGGATCCAGGTGACTGGAACGGTCTCCAGCTATTTCCTCCTCGGCGGCTTCTTGCTCCTCGTCCTGTATCGGCTGTTCCTGGGCTACAGCATGGGCCTGTGGAGCGCGGCGTGCGTCATCTTCTTGCACGTAGGAGCATTCAGCCTCGAGGAGCTCGGGATCCTCAGGCCTGCCTCGCTCTTCGTCGCCGACCTGAGCGCTCTCTACTCGCAGCCGCATTTCCGCGTCGGCGCCCTCGCGTCCATCCAGTTCTGCTACGTGCTGGCCTTCTTCACCTGTGGTCTCCTCGGCGACGCGCTGCGCGCCAAGGAGGTCGCGCTCCTTTCTGCTCGGCAGCACCTCCAACGCGCTACCACCGAGTGCCAACCCGGTCGCCTGACGGGACACCTATTGGCTCAGAAGTATTTCCTTGGGGAATTACTTGGCCGCGGGGGAATGGGTGAGGTCTACCAAGGCCGGCGCTTGGATGACGGCACAGACGTGGCGGTCAAGGTGCTCTACTCGCACCTGTCGGAGACCCCAGAGATCCTCGAGCGCTTTCGCCGCGAGGTTCAGGCGTCGGCGCGCTTGCCACGGTCCTTGGTGGCTCCCGTCCTCGACTTCGGGAGCACCGCCACGGGAACGCACTACCTCGTCATGGAGCTCTTGCATGGTGAAGACCTGGGCGCCCTCCTCCGGCGTCGCGGCAAGATGCCCCTTGAAGAGATCTTGCCGCTCGTCGACCAGCTCGCCATGGCGCTCGGCGCCGCTCACGGCGCGGGCGTGGTTCATCGGGATCTCAAGCCGCAGAACATTTTTATTTCGGGCGACGGGGTCCGCCTCCTCGATTTTGGCGTGTCCCGCCTGCAAGAGGGGACGAGCGCTCTCACCCAGACCGCGGCAGTCCTGGGCACCCCTGGGTACCTCGCCCCAGAACAGGTCGCATCCCATCTAGGAAAGATAAGCGCGCGGACCGACGTTTTTGCCCTCGGAGTCGTCGTGTATCGGGCGCTGACGGGGCAGAACGCCTTTCTGTCGCAGAACGCTGCCGCTGCGGTTTACGAGGCGGTGAACGTGGATCCGCCGCCCCCAAGCCGTCTCGTACCGGGATTGCCGATTCAGGTGGACTACGTGCTCACGCTGGCCTTGGCCAAAAGGCCGGAGGACCGCTATGCAGGCGCCAACGAGCTTGCGCGCGACCTCCACTTGGCGGCTGCCGATTCCTTGCCGGAGCCTACGTGCCAGCGGGCAGGGGCGCTGGGATCTGGCACGCGTTCGACGACGACTACATTGGCGTAATGGAAGGCTTGGAACCCAAGCCGCTTGACTACCTATCGATGTGACTTGGCATGGTTGCACTCAGATCCGCTCCCCAGCGGTCACGATCGCCCTCCCCACGTGCAAGCCCAGGGCGTAAATCGATAGCTGTGGGGGCACCCCAATAGAGGACGGAAAGAGAGATCCGTCTGCAAGCCAGAGTCCGCGGAGGTGGTGGTGTTTCCCGTCGCTTCCTACCGCCGACTTCGCCGGGTTGTCTCCCATGGGCACCGACGCCATGGGGTGCACCCCGGTCACATCCAACAGGCCGCGGCGAAGCTCCATGGCCTTGATGTCGTCGTAGGCCTGCCCTCGTTCGATGATCCTCGTCGGTGAGGACGGGACGATGACGCGGCTCGCGCCAGCGGCGAAGAGCAGGTGGACCGACGCCCAAAGCCCGTGCATGAGCTCCCGTCGGTCTGCCGCATTAGGCCAGTAGTCGATCCGCAAGCTAAGCTCTCCCTCATGCCTCACGGTTCCCGCGGTGCGGTCATGAAGCATGGCCGTCAAGGCGCCGAGGTGCGCGTAGCGAGACATCAATGCCCGATGGGCCTCCCCATGCCCGGGGAGCATGGTAGACACGCCCATCGGATGCGCAAGCACGGGCACGATCCAGGTTCGGTGCCCGCCTGGGTCCGCGAAATCGAGGAATTCGACGCATTCAAACGCCTGGGGAATACCGATCCAAGCTTGGACGGGCTCTTGGAAGTCACCAGCAGCGACCAGGGCCGGGTGAATGCGCAGGCCCCGCCCGGTCTCACCGCTCGGATCGGGAACCTGCGATCGCAACAGCAATGAAGGACTTGCCGTCGCCGACGCAGCGACGCAGGCACGAGGCGTCGTCACCATGACCTCACCGAGCGGGCGGTGGGTCACGGGCTCCACCGCCACTGCGCGCACCGCGCTGACTCGTCCTCCTCCATGCTCCACGCGCACCACCTGGCAGGAAGCCAGGATCTGGGCGCCGGCCGCCACCGCGCGTGGTATCACGACTTTCAAAGCGTTGTTCTTCGCGTTGTACCTGCAGCCTATCTCGCAGAAGCCGCTGCCAATGCACCCAGTTCGGTTATGAGAAAGCCCGCCTCCAGCCCAACCGAGGACCTGGCACCCCTTTTCGAGCAGCCGATTGTGCGTGTTCCATTGGCTTTGAGGAATCGGGGCCACTGATAAGAGCGCTTCCACCTCCGAATAGAGGGACTCCCACGTGGAGGGGGGAAGCTTGGACAGGCCACGCTCTTCTCGCCACGCGGTCAAGACGGCGGGTGGAATGCGCTTGCAGAGGTTCAGGTTGTGGATCGTCGACCCACCCACGCCCTTGCCTTGGTGAATTCGCACGTAATGATCGGCGGTCGTTCTGGAAGCTGAGTCCCAGTACAGGCGAGGAAACATCTGCTCCTCGCGCTGGGTGAATTGGGAGGGCGTAAGGAACTCGCCTGCCTCGAGGACCACCACGCGCATCCCGGCTTCGGCCGCCACCATGGCGGCCATGGCGCCTCCCGGGCCTGCACCGATCACGCAGAGATCGGCGTCGAGAGTCATGGGCAGGCGGAGGCTTGGCGTATCGAAGATCACCGCAGCACGCCCCTGGGATTGGCTCCCGCTGGCGCTCGGAGAGCGCCTAATGGGGATTCCTCGGACGGGAGATTGCTATTAGCTTCGATTCCAATCCAGGGACCGGAATACCCAATTGCTCTCCACGCCCGAGGGTCCTGATAATAACCAGCCATGCAGAGATCTCGGATTCCTCGGTAGGCCTGCGCCACGAGGCCACGACGCCTGCTCATGGTGCCGAGCAACTCGTCGCGATCGGTGGGGGCGAGCCGGGTGAATCGCGCCACCTTGAGGCCAATCGGAGTGCCTTGCTCAATGAAATGGAGCAAGAGATGGATCTCCTTAATGAGATCGTTGGGCAAGCCGACGAGATAGCGATCCACGTGGGCCGCGATCTCTATCGGGGTGGGACCTAGCGGCTCGATGGGCACGATGGCCTCGGCTGCCGCGCTCACGATGAACGCCTCCCGTGGAGAAAGTACTACCCCGCGCCAGCCGTCCAGCTCGGGATAGAAACCGAGACGATGCCACGCGAGGAGCCCGGCCCCGATCGCCGCGGAACCGCCCACGACGAGCTGCCGCCGAGTGAGCCCGCGCCCGGCCCGGCCACGTCCAAGATCGCGCTGGAGCTTTCGAGGCAGCCGCTCGCGCCAGCCATCCTCGACGTCCGGAAGCTGGCCCCGGGCCGTGTGCCAAAACAGGAAGTGCTCACCTTTCGCTTGCTCAGCATCGTGAAGGAGAGCGGCCATGGCCTTTCCCGTGTAGACCTCCTCGAGGTGAAGCCCACACGACGAGAGCACGTCGCATGCATTTCTCGAGGCTGGCGTGCCCGTTCCATACCCGGGACCCAATTGCGACCGATCTATTTCAATGAGCCCAGGCGTGATATGGGCAGCTTCCATAACCCCTAAATCAACCAGCCACTTGCACAGGGCCGCGCGCAGCCCGTCAAGACGGGCCTTCGCCGTAAAGAGCCGCTCGACCACCGCGACCGCACGCACGCGTGACCGGAGTCCGGCAAGAGCGAGCCCGACGGATAGTCCCGCCGCGGTTCCTCCACTCCCAAGCGCTACGTACACGCGCTCTGGCTCTGGAAGAAGCCCAGCTCTGACTTGGGAACCGAGCTCAAGGGCGGCACGAACGAGACCAACCATGCCCGATTCGGTGGTGCCCCCTGGCGGCACGATGGGACGGCGCCGCCACGCGCTCGGCAGCACCAGCGTGGGCTGCCAAAGAGCGAGCGAGGAACGGGTGCGGTAATAACGTAGCACCGTCGGCCCCGAGGCAATGAGGGCCAGGTTCTGCTCGATGTACTCGGTCACTGTCTGATGAAAGCAGTGCGCGACCAAGCGACGCCCCAAAGCCCTGGCGGCCTGCGCCACGGCCACGAGGTGCCCCGAGCCAATGGCGCCCACCGAATGCCACGTCTCCGCCTGGGCGAGCATGGGCTGGGCGAGAAGGTAATCGAGCTTGCGAGGCTTGGTTCCCCCGCCGAGCACCGGGATGAGGTCGTCTCGCTTGACGTGAAGAGATCCGAGCCCCAAGCGCTGCGCGAGCTCACCCAGTTCCTCGACGGGCGACGGCCCTTGGATCCAGCCGAGGCGGGGAATCGCGCTGAGCTTCTCGATGGGCAACGGTTCGCGCACGGCCTCACTCCCGTCGGTGTCGAAACCTAGCATGGAGGGTCCTTGGGAAAAAGCGAGTAGTCTACCGCCAATGGACGCTCGCACCCCTTCCGAACGAAACCAAGCCATCGACCTCCTCCGAGGCCTCGTCATGGTCTTAATGGCATTGGATCACGTGAGAGACTACTTCGGCGATCCACTCCTCGATCCCACGGATCCAGCCAAGGCGTCGGTGGCCCTCTTCTTCACTCGCTGGGTCACTCACCTGTGCGCCCCGACGTTCGTGTTCCTGGCGGGCGCATCGGCGTACCTCTCCGCGGCCCGCAAGGGAAAGCGAGAAACCACGGCCTTCCTGGTCAAGCGCGGATTGTGGCTCATCGTTCTCGAGCTCACGGTCATTCGCCTTGCTTGGGTCTTCGACTTCACTTGGTCCATGACCTGGCTGCAGGTGATTTGGGCCCTCGGCGTGTCCATGATCTTCTTGGCCGCCCTAGCTTGGCTTCCCATGAAAGCGATCGCCGCAATTGGCGTGGTGCTGGTCGCCGGGCACAATCTCTTCGACACAACGCACGTATCGGGTGGGGGGCTGGCCGACTTCGGGTGGGCATTCCTCCACGAGCAAGCCTCATTTCGTCCGCTTGAAGGCGTGGAGATCGGCGTGTTTTACCCGGTCCTTCCATGGATCGGCGTGATGGCGCTCGGCTGGGTATTCGGCAGCCAAGTTGAGCGTCCGCTTGTGGAGCGAAAGCGGGTCGCGCTCACCGTCGGCGTCATTCTCCTCGCGGCCTTCGTCGTTCTGCGCACGACGGGCGCCTACGGCGACCCTCACTCTTGGGCGGGGGCAGAACCACCCATGTCGACCGTGATGGCCTTTCTGCGCCTGGAGAAATACCCGCCGTCGCTCCAGTTTCTACTCGCGACCTTGGGCATCATGATGCTTCTCTACGCCGCGCTCCACGTTCGCCCAGTTCCCGCGTGGCACCCCTTGCTGGTCTTCGGCCGGGTTCCCCTCTTCTATTACATCGTCCACCTCTACGTGATCCACGTGCTCGCCCTCCTGGCTCTAGGCTGGAAGAACGGTGCGATTTCGTGGAGCCATGACGTATTCGCCGCAGGTGGCGCTGGTTGGTCGCTCCCGAGCGTCCACGCGACTTGGCTGGTCGTGGTGGTGGTGCTCTATGCGCCGTCACGTTGGTTTGCGGCGGTCAAGGCCCGTTACGGCAAGTGGTGGTTGTCTTACCTCTAGCCTTACCCTGCCATTGGCCAATGATGTGTGACCCATTACAATAAAAAAAGCTATTCAGGCCACGCCATTTTCATATAGCGTGTGCTTATGAAGCTTGCAGTTGTCCTGCCCTTCATTACCCTGGTTGCCTGCGCGGGCGACGCCAAGGACTACGGTCAGGACGGAGCCATCTCCGTCGACGGGGGTCATGTCCACCCTGACGGTGGAGGCACGAGCTTTCGCGTGGTGCAGCTCGCCGGATGCGGCCAGGGTGGATTTCAGACTGCCATTAGCTCCAACCGCTTGGGCAAGGTTTCAATCGCGACCATCGCACTGGTCAATGAGAAGGGCCAATGCTCTACAATGAACGGCGACGCCCAGGTCCAGCGCTACGCGATCTGTTACGCCGAGCGCGAGGCCAGTGCTCAGGGCTACGGCGTCACCACATTGGACACCCAGGAGTACGTGAGCCTCATGGGCGTAGGCGTCGCCGTAGACGATTCCGGCCAGGCCAAGGTCGCCTACCCCGGTGGCCCACCTGCGAGACTCCGATGTGGAGCCAGCGATCTCCTCGTGAAGACAGGCCGCGGCGCAAGCTTTGGCGCCCCGGAGACCGTCGCCACCGGTTCGGCGTCAAATGCCTTGGTTCCCGGGATGGAGTCGCTTTGTGTCCAGAACGTGTGCCAATCTGGCGACGCCACGGGCTTTTGGCCGGCGGTGGCCATTGACCCAACAGGAAGGCCAGCGGTCGCGTTTCGTGACCTCCACTTTGGTTTTGCCGCTGACGATTTTGCCAGTTCCGACGTGGAGCTCGCCCGTGGACCGTCGTGGGAGACTCTCACCGTGGACGTCGCGCGCGGCGGCGGGAGTTACTTGCGGCTCGCGTTCACCCCCGACGGGAAACCCGCGCTGGTTCATTACAACGGGGAGCGCGATGCGAAGACCAGCGGGATTTGGCTCCATCGCGAGCTCGCCACCGGCTGGATGGCCAAGCGGCTCGCCGCCGTGCGGGTCGGGGAACAGCTGGGGTTTGCCATTAGCAAGTCTGGAAGATACGCCGTGGCCTATTACGACGAAGAGCGGGCCCGCCTCATGCTCTTGGAATCGGCCGACGGCGAGTCCTTCGGTGAGGCACAGGACGTAGACACGACCGGGATTACGGGCCTTTACCCGTCCTTGGCCTTTGGCGAAGACGGTGAACCTGCGATTGCCTATTACCGCTGCAATGACTTCCATCCGACCGATCGCTCGTGTGACCCGAACAAGGATGGCCTCTGGCTGGCAAGGCGAGCGTCCGGCCGCTGGGTACGCCAGCAAGTGCTCGGGCGATCGGGAATCCACGACGGCATGTATCCTGCAATCGCTTTCTCCGGCTCACGGGCGGTCGTAGCGTTCCAAGAGCGCTGGTTCGACCAGGCGAGTGGCAAGAGTGAGACCGGCCTTAGCGTCGCAACGGAGGAATGAAATGCGCGGGCTATTGCTTGCTTCTGCCCTCTTGCTTGCCGCGACGGCTTCCTGCAGCGACGGCGATAATCGCCTCTACGGCAGTGCGAGCGAGGTGCTCGACCTGGCGTTCGACGAGACCGAGGTTAGCCTCGTGGGCAACTACCTCGTCATCGAGTACCTGCGCGGCCCCGAGACCCGTCGAGTCAAGGTCATCAAGCTCTCGCTCGACATGACCGCCATGCAAGTCGTGCCGGGCGAGAAGATAGACCTTTCGTCACGAGTGGGGCAGGCGTCGCGCGGCACCTTGCAGCGCATCGTGGAGGGCACCGTGGACCTCCCCCTCGAGCGCGGAACCCTCGTGCTGGACAACGTGCCAGCGCACGGAAAGCCTCTAAGCGGTCATTTTCGCACGATCTTGGCGGAGCCCGCCGGTCGCACGCTGAACGGCGATTTTTCTGCCCAGGTGGCGGCGCCATGAGGCGCGTCCTCGCAGGGATCCTCTGGCTCGCCGGCTGCGGACAGGAGCTCGAGTTCACCATCGGGCGTGAGTTCGAAGCGTGCGAGGCGAACCTCCCGACAGCATGTGGTGCGACGGCGCGCTGTGTCCTCGACGGAGAGCACTATCTCGGCGGCCAGTTTCCCGGCACGCGCAGGTTTCTCGTGCGCACGGAAGGGGAGACCACGATCAAGTTCCAGCTGCTCCTCGGCGATCAGCGCGCGCCGGGCACCGAGCTCCGCCTGGTCGTGCACGAGCCCGGCTGCGGCGACCGCTATGAGTTCGACAGCGCCGGGCAGGACATCTTCCGTCTCGCTGGCAACGACAGCGTCCTTGGCATCCCCATCCACGTCACCCGAGCCGGCGACCACCTCGTCGAGCTCGTCTCCGACGCGTACGCGTCGTATCTACTCAAGCAGGGGGGCTAGTACAGTACTAGAGGTCGTCCTCTTGACTACTGGGAGATCGCCCCCCAATCGCTGTAGTCCACGCCCCCCATCGAGTCCCCATTTGGTCCTTAAACAGGTTGAATCCCCTTGCGAATCGCGCTGTCGCGACGCCGCGACTCCGGGCACGCAAATTGAACTACTCGGCGCCTCGGAGGTTGCCATGGCCCGAACCCTGAACGCTCTTCCCGGCTTGCTCTTTGCCGTAACCGTACCGCTCCTCTCACCAGCGCTCGCGCATGCCGCAGAAGGGGAATGCGCGAGCGGTTTCTGCGGCACGCCAAACAACAACGGAGGCGGAGGAGGGGGCGGCGGAGGCGGCTCGGTGCTCGTCAACAACACAGACATCGGGGACACGTACTCGACGTCGGACGATTACGATGGCGACGGGTTCGAAGACGATTTCGACAATTGCCCGTTCGTCGCCAACCGGGACCAAGGCGACGGAGATGGCGATGGGCGTGGAAATGCCTGCGACAACGCGGTCGCGGTCGCCAATCCAGACCAGCGCAACACCGACGGCGACGCGCTCGGCGACGTCATCGACGAGGACGACGACAACGATTCCGTCGGAGACGCCAAGGACAGCTGCCCGCTCGTGCCCAACACTTCCCAGGCCGACACGGACGGCGACGGCAAGGGGGATGCCTGCGACGACGACGACGACAACGACGGCGTCCTGGATCGCGCAGACAACTGCCCGCTCAAGGCAAACCCGGACCAGTCAAACTCGGCGCCGAACAGCTTCGGCGACGCATGCGATGACGATGCCGACCAGGACGAGCTGCCCAGCTCGAAGGACAACTGCGAGGCCGCGCACAACCCCGACCAAGCTGACCGCGACAAGGACGGCGTGGGGGACGCGTGCGACCTCGACATGGACGGCGACGGGATGGATAACAACGTGGACCTTTGCCCCCTCGTCGCCGACGCGGGCAAGGCCGACGGGGATCACGACGGTCTCGGTGACGCTTGCGACATCAACGGCTTCTGTTTCGTCGTCGGCAAGAACCAAGACGCCCCGTGCCTCGACCCGAGGAGCGCTTTCCAAGTCACCGCGACCCCACTCGTGCGGGCGCAGGCTGGGAGCGCTGTCTATCTTGGCCTCTACGCAAATCGGGATAACGTTGGCATTCGCTACACGTGGACTGTCACCAAGCGCCCCGAAGGCTCAAGGGCGGCCGTCTCGAGCCCACGTGGGGCGGTAGCCGCGTCGCAGGCGTTCGAGTACCGGTTCTCCGACGCGTCTCGCCGCCCAGCGTTCCGTCCCGACCTTCCCGGACACTATGAGCTCACCCTGGCGGCCGATCTCGTGGACGACGATGCCCAGTTCCCGGGCGCGCGGCACGCCGAGAGCGTCTTGGCCCTAGACGTCGTCGGTGAGGCGCACGCGGACGGCGGCTGCAGCGTCACGTGGCGCAAGAGAGGCATGGCCATTCCAGTCCTGGCCGGGCTCTTGGCGCTCCTTCTCGTGGCCTACCGGTCACGACGGTAATCGGGCCATGCGGGGGGGTCTGGTGCTACTAAGTTGTCTTGCCTGCGGCGTCGCCTGCACGGGCACCGGCCTGGAGCCCTATCAGCCGCCAGGCCCACAAGCGGCTGATGACCGCATGAGCATCTTCGCCCGCGCGTGCACCTCGCCCGCCGTCGACACCTACTTTCCGGTGAAGATCCTCTTTGTCGTAGACACCTCGCTCTCGATGAGCGTCACCGACCGAGGAGGGCTACGCGCCCAGGCGGTGCTGGACGTCCTTACGCGCTACGCCGGCAATCCCGCGGTCAAGGTCGGGGTGGTGGCCTTCGACGCGCGCGTGGACGTCCTCACCGACGGATTCACGAGCGCCCCCGACTTGGGCCGCATCTCGTCGCGCCTCTCGATGGCGGACCGCCTGACCGACTACCAAGGGGCGCTCGGCGCCGCCTACTCGCTCCTCTCGAGCGACATGCTCAAGACGTCGCCCGCAGAGCGAGCGCGCTCCAAGTACGTGGTCATCTTCTTCACCGATGGCACGCCGGATCCACAATGCAGTGCCCAGGCAGACGAGCGCGACAAGTACGCGGTGTGCGAGGTCCCGCGCCGCGATTGGACCTCGGCGTTCAACCCCCCGCTCGATCCTTCCCTGTATCCCGGGCTCGAGGCGGGAGGTGACTACAACCAACCGCGGCAAGTGCTGCAGGCCGTCGACGACATCGTCGCCCTCCAGGAGGTCTATCGCGTGGGCGAGCTCAGGCTTCACTCGGCCTTCCTCTTCGACCCCGAAGCAGCCGCCGACCCCCTCGCCCGACCATTTGGACTCGACCGGGCCGCGGGCGTGAAGCTCCTCACCGACGTCGCGGAGCGCGGCGACGGAACCTTTACCGAATTCTCGTCGGCCACGCGCATCGGTTTCCTCAACGTCGACTACACGTCGATCAAGCAGGAGAACGCTCTGGCGGGCCTTATCGCCACCAACGAGAACGCTCTCCCGGGGGCCGTTTCGGACACCGACGGAGACGGTTTATCGGATGCCGAAGAGATCGGGCTAGGCACCTGCGTGGGGCTCTCGGCCTCTTGCGAGGACCCGACGGACACCGACGGCGACGGCTTCTCCGACTTCGTCGAGGAGAAGCTTCGCCTTTCAGGCTTGGACCCGCTCTCGAGCGCACGCCCCACGAAGCCGTGCGGCACGCGGGGCGACTCCGACGGGGACGGCCTTTTGGACTGTGAAGAAGCGCTCCTCGGCACCGACCCGCGCCTCTTCGATTCGGACGCCGACCGAGTCCCCGATGCGGTCGAGGTCAAAGCGGGTCTCGACCCCACCAAGGCCTCAGACGCCATGGCAGACGCCGACGGCGACGGCATGCGCAACGCCGAGGAGGTTCGGGGACACCTGTCCCCGCTCCTTCGCAACCGCGCGAGCGGTGAGCCCGGACGCTATCTCTATGAGACCGGCCTACCGACGAGCGAAGGGGGCCGCACGTGCTACGACCTCGCGGTTCGGAACATCCAGCTCCTCACCACGGGGCGCGGCAGCGACTCACCTCTCGGCAGGAATCGGATCTACCTCTATTTCCTCGAAGCGCCACCCGAGCGGCCCCTCGACTTTGGTCAAGCGCGCGTCGCATGCATGGACGCGCGATATGTCGACGGAAAGGTCAAGTCACCCCCGAGTGGACGCGTGACCCTCACGGACCTTGAGTTCGTGCGTCCCGAGGCGCTCCAGCCCGACCGGGACTGCGTGGACCTCACGGCGGCCAAGTGACCATGAAGAGACTAGCCCATGCCCTCCCGCTCCTCCTCGCGGCCTGCACCAATGGGGCGCTCGAGCGCGTGCCTGACGCGCCGCCTATCCCACGCGACGATCGAATGGCGGTGAGCGGGTCGTTTTGCACCGAGGAGCCCAAGGCAGTGGAGTTCCCGCTCCGCGTGCTCTTCGTCGTGGACGTCTCGCAGAGCATGAACGTCACCGATCCTGCGCCCCAAGGCTGCATGGGCGCTGACTGCTTCACCCGTCGAGCGCAGGCGGTACTCGAGGTGCTCACGGCCTACCCTGCAGGGAACGGCCTCGAGTACGCGCTCCTGACCTTTTCCAGTGGGTCTTCCGTCCTCACGCAGGACGCCTCGGCACAAGATGGCTTCTCCCGGGACTCCGAGCTTCTCAAGACGAAGCTGCCCGTCCTTGCCACGGCCAACGGGGAGACGAATTACGAGGGCGCCCTCGCCGACACCTTCGAGCTTCTCCAGGCCGACATGATCAAGCTCGACGCCACTGCCCGCGGTCGGGCGCGCTACGTGGTGATCTTCCTCTCGGACGGGCTCCCGGCGCCGGTCACCCCGCGTTCCAACACCCCAGAGCGCATCCGCGATCGGATCCAGGCGATCAAGTCGCTGGAGCGGGATCAGAGGCTCGCCGAGGTCGTTCTCCACTCCGTGTACATGGCTGGACCGGATACGCCAACGGCCACGGAGCTGGCGGCCAAGGAGCTCTTGGCGAGCATGGCTCGGGTGGCGGGTGGAACGTTCCGCAGCTTTGACGTGAGCGAGAAGCCGAGTTTCTTTTACATCGACTTCCGCTCATTCATGCGGGTGTTCGAGCTCAAGAACCTGATTGCCACCAACCTCAACTCACGGCTCAGCGAAGGCCTGGCGGCGGTCGATTCGGACGGAGATGGGTTGCTCGACGGAGAGGAGCGGGAGCCGGGCACCGATGCCCTGGCGGTCGATACCGACCAAGACGGATGGAGCGATCTCCTCGAAGTGCGCTTGAGGAGCGCCGGCTTTGATCCGGTATTCCCAGGTGACGCCGATTGTCCCCTGCCCTCCGATCGCGCGGACGACGATGGGGACGGGCTGAGGAATTGCGAGGAGCGATTCCTAGGCACGAGCTCCCGCCTCGCCGACTCCGACGCCGACGGAATCCCCGATCGCGTGGAGTTCCTCGGCGGCGGCAACCCGGTTGCGGCAGACGATCTTGGGGACACCGATCTCGACGGAGCGCGCAACGGGGTGGAGCTCGGCGCCCACACCGACCCGGGTCGCAACGATACCGATGACTTCTCGCGAACGGCATACCGCTACTCGGTTCGGCTTGCGGCTCCGACCAGTACCTCGAGCGGGCGCACCTGCTACGAGTTCACGGTCGAGAACATCGCCCTCGCGCCGGCGATGGAGGGGCCGGGGCTCCCGCCCGGAACCAACACCATCCTGTTCTACGCCATCACCGCACCCAAGGACGCGACGTTCGACTTTGGAAACCACCACGTGGCCTGCGTGCGACCGCAGTTCTCCCTGAGCCCCGAGCGCAAGCTACCGCCGTCGGGAAAAATGACGCTCCCCCTGGGAGCGTTCAAGCGAATGAGCCCTAGCCCATCCACCCAGGAGGTCTTTGATGCGAGCCGCGACTGTCTTGTGCCGTAGCACCTTAGCGGCCGCAATTGCTCTCGCTCTCTCGCTTCTGTCCTGCAAGGGCGAAGAGTCTAGCTCGCTTTCCCCCGACGGTGGTGCTCACGGCAAGTGCCAGGTGGACACCTCGTCCAACCCGCAATCGGCCACCCCTATCACGGGCGAGCAGGCGACCGGCATGGCCTGCCCGACCGGGGACGTCGACTGGCATGCCATTGAAGTCCCCGCGGGCAAGAACCTCCTGGACCTGTCTGTCGGTTATCCTGGGGTCATCACCCGCGTCGATCTCTCGGCACAGGTGTACGCAGAAGACGGAGCGACGCCAGTTCCCGGGGCCCAGGTCATTGACGACCGTGGTGACGACGGGCGTAGCGAGCTGGCCACGACGCTCAAGATCCCTTCGCCAGGTCGGTACCTCATCGCCGTCCGAGACGTGGGGGACGACGAGAAGGACGACCTCTCGTCGTACACGCTCAAGGCCATCCCCGCAGCGGATCCTGATCAGAACGAACCGAACGACACCAAGGACGAGGCACGGGCCGCCAGCGGAAGCAAGGCGTGGATCTCTTACTCGGGGGATCGTGACGTGTACCGCGTGACGGTTCCGCAGGGATCACGGCTCGTTCAGATCGAGCTTCGCAACCCGGCTTCGTCGCGCGCGCCGCTCGGCTACAAGCTCGCCACGGACTCGGGCGAGGTGCTGGCCGAGGGCTCCGTGACGAGCGGCGCGTCTCTCGACACGCTCCGCGTCACGCCCGGGCCAGGGGAGTACCACGTGACAGTCACCGGCGCGTCGCCCGACCGCCGCGCCGACGCAGCCTATGTCCTTTCCCTGGGTACCAAGCCAGAGCTTGACCAGAACGAGCTGCCGGTAGTGAACGATCGAGGTGAAACAGCAACCTGCTTGGGCGACTGCAATGCCTCCTACACCGGCGGTGAGCTCGCGTTTCCCACGAAGCGGGGCCAAGTGGGAACGAGCGGGGACCGGGATTTCTACCGGTTCGACGTCGCGTCGAGCCAGGCGGCTGTCCTGGAGGTCACGGCTCGGGTGCAGACCACGCCGATCGATCTCGCGCTGGACCTTCTCACGCCCCATGCCGCCTCTCCTTGCACCAGCGACTCCCAGTGCGCGGCGATCAACGTGCCGTGCCGCCGGGACGAGGACTGCGAGCTGTCCCATGCCTGCCTCCCCGAGGGCGAATACACGTTCTGCCCGAGCGGGCAGTCGTGCCGCCTGTGCGCGGGAGCGTCGGCCTGCGTGCCCGCCACCAAGGACCGCGAAGGCCCCAAGGCCTGTGCGATCCCGCAGTACCTGGCCCACGACACCGACGGCGGAATGGTCGTTGGGCAAGGGGGCAACACCGTGCGGACCGCCCAACCCATTCTCGGGCCCGGGCCTGTCTACGTGGTCGTGCATGACTTCCAAGACGACCGGTTCGATCACGGCGAGGACTACACGCTCGACGTGCGCATCACCCCCGAGCCGGATCCAGGCGACCGTGATCCTCGAACGCGGAACAACTTCTACAACCCCTACCCACAGAGGAGCGATGTGCTTTCCCCGCATCGGAGCCGCGCCATCGACATCGATGCAAGGCTCCGTGCCGGCGAGTCCATCACTGGGGCCCTATCCTATCAAGCAGATCAGGACTGGTTCTCGTTCCGTCATCCCTGCCCCGGCGCGGATTGCGGGCTCGAGTTCGAGTGGGTCCAGCCCGGGCCGTCACCGGTGCGGGTCGCGTTCCTCATGAGGAGGGCCGACCTCGGCCTGCATGAGAGCTGGGCGCATGAAGGAACGCTCCCGTCGTCGCCGGTCACCAGTGTCTTCGGTGACGGCGACTGCCGCGAGTGCTCGTTTGCTTTCCAAAAGCACGGCAACGGCGACCCGGAGTACCGCTACTACTTGCAAGTCCGCGACGTGGGAATGGACGACTGGGACGCGAGCGCAAGGGGTACCTACCGCTTTCGCTTGCTCCCGCCCAAGCCGGGCTGCCCTGCCAGCTGCTCGAGCCACCCGTCGGGCGAGTGCGGCTGCTTCTGCTCGAGCACCATGTCGTGTCCTGGAGGCGCGTTGTGACCCGGCGCGCCCGCATCGCCATCTCCCTGCTCGCGACATGTGCAGTGGGATGCGACGACGGCATCCGAAGCCTGCTGCCTGATGCCGCATCGCCCGAGGTCAAGGCGCGTACCTGGGAGCAGGTGCCCGCGCCGGCGGCGAATTACTTTGGGGTGTCGGGGAGCGGACCGAACGACATCGTCGTGGTGGGGAGCGGCGGGATGATCGCGAGGTGGAATGGCAGCGCGCTCGTCGCCGAGGATAGCGGAACCGACCGCGACCTGTACGGCGTGCACGTCGTGTCCCCCACTCGTGCCATCGCCGCGGGTGCACAGGGAACCGTGCTCGAGTGGAACGGCACGCGCTGGGTTACCGCTTCGGTGCCGACGACCCAGCACCTGCGCGCCGCGTGGGCGAGCGAGAGCGAAGCGCTGGTGGTCGGCGAGGTCGGGACGGCCCTCGCCAAGAAGGACGGCGCATGGCAGGCGGTCTCGAGCGAGATCGCCGTGGACCTGCTCGCGGTGTCGAATTCACCAGACGGTGTCTTCGCCGTCGGAGCGCTGGGCATGGTGGGGTGGTACGAAGGGGGTCGTCTCGTCAGGCGCCCCGTGCGCGGGTTCAACAAGACGCTCGCCGCTGCAACCACCGGCGCTGGTGGCACGTACATCGCTGGCTTGGACGGCTCGCTCTTTCGCCATGACGGTTCCTTCACAGTAATTGAGGGCTTGCCCTCCGTGTTCGTCCGCGGAGTCGCCGCACCGGGAGAAGACGTGTACGTGGCAGGCTGGGACGGCTTCCTTGCCAAGATACGCGGGGGCAAGGTGAGTACCTACGACACGGTCCCCGAGCGCTGGCTAAGCGGGATGCATGCCAACGGGCCGAGCGACGTCTGGGTCGTTGGCGCCTCGGGCCTCGTGCTCCACGGACCACCCCAGGCGCTGGCCGATGGAGGGCTTCAATGAGGAGGACGGGATTCCTGGGCGTCGCCGTCCTCACCTTGGGATGCACCGACGCGAACTTGTACGGCACCAATACCCAGCCCAACCTCGCCAACAAGATCTCCCTTCAGGGGGAGCTTTGCACGGATGACCCAGGCACCGTCGATTTCCCGGTCAAGGTGCTCGTGGTCATGGATGGCTCGGCCGAGCTCGTGGCGGCGGATCCCGCGGGAACCCGTGCCACTGCGGTGGCGAACCTCGTGGCCCGGCACGCAGGACCCGGCTACCACTTCGGCATCATCCAGTACGCGTCGCAAGCCCGCTCGCCCACGACGGGCCTGGCCGGCGACGCGGCGTCCGTGCAGGCGGGAATCGACGTCCTGCGCGCGGGCACCGCCGACGCGCGGCGGAACTTCCTGGCAGGTCTCCGCGCGGCGTCGACCGCCATCCAGGACGACATCCTCGGCGCCACTCCTGGCGAGAGGAGCCGCACCCGCTACGTGGTGCTCTGGGTCGCCTACGGCGCACCGGCTCCATCCTTGGCCGAGTCCTGGTGTGACGGGGAAGGACTAGCGCCGAACAGCGACGAGTGCCGGAGGCAGCTCGCGGCGGTGTTCTGTCCCGACGAAGATCCCGCCCCTTCGGACTGCGAGGCTGCCCTCTACCCGCGGATGGTGCGAGAGCTCCGCGAGCTCGCGCGTGAGGCAGGTGTTCAAGACCTGGTCTTCCACGGGTTCTCCCTCGGCAACCAAGAGCGCTTGGGCGTGCTCCTGCAAGAGATGGCCACCGCTGGCCGTGGTTCCACGCTCGTTCAGCAGGACGGGCTCAACTTGCTGGCCCTCGATTACTCGGTGCCCGGCTTCCTGCTCGTCCGGCGGGAATTCATGGCATGGAACGAACGGGCCATTCTCCGCCAGGGCAAGTTGCTTCCGGACAGCGATGGGGACGGCTTGTCCGATGATGAAGAGGCCGAGCTCGGCACCGATCCCAAGTCGGTGGATTCCGACGGGGATTCGGTCGGCGACGGCGTCGAGCACGGGCTCGCCGCACCGGGCCTCGAGTTCAATCCACTCGTCCCGAGCACTCCCGCGCAATGTAGCCTTATCGACCTACCTGGGGACGATCGCGATCTCGACGGCCTCACCGACTGTGAGGAAGCGGTCCTTCGGACCGATCCTACCCTCGTCGATTCAGATGGCGATGCTCTGCCGGATCTCGTCGAAGTCCGTCGGGGAGGCAACGCGCTGATCGATGACACGCTGTCAGACAGCGACCTGGATGGCGTCCGGAATGGAGACGAGCTCCGGGGCGGGCTGGCGCTGTGGGAAAACGACGCCCAGTCGGAGCTCGAGTACAGCTATCGCTATCGGTTCTTCGACGAGGGCGCGCGCACTCGCTTAGAAGCCACTCCCAAGGAACCGATCCCAGGGGTGGCCATCACATCCGTATCGGGCTCGTCGTCGACGGTGGCGCTGCTCCGCTACTCGCCAGGCACGCCGCCGCGGCTTTCCTTTTCGGACAACGCGCAGGCTGCGGCACCCGGCCCCGAGGTATCGATCGCCGAGCACGGAACCTACACCCTCTCGGCGGCGTCTGGCCGCTCCATCGTCGTCGAGGTGGACCCAGCGGCGCTGCCTCCTCCCTCGGAAGGCGCAAAGGATCGGCGCATCCTGGTCAAGCTTGCCCGCCGGAGCTGCTTCCGCTTCGATGTCCGAAACATCTCCCTGGTGGAGACCGCTGAGGTGCCGGGCGGGCCGCCCGAGCGCGGTTGGAATCGAGTTCGGGTCTTCTTCGCCGAGGTGCCCGAGGGGTCACCTTCTGGCCGGGCCATCTTCAACGTCACCACGGTGGCGGTTCGGTTCGTGGAGCCCGATCAGAAGACGCCGAACGTGCCCTTCGTGACCCTGGAACAGGACGATTTCGTTCTCCTGAAAGGAGGGTTCTAGTAATGGCGTGGATTTCCCGTACCGGCCTAGTACTACTGGCACTAGCCCTTGCCCTCTTTGTCGCGGGGCAAGGGACTAGCGAGGCGAAGAAAAAGCGCTCGACCACCCAGGTGCAGGCAGCGCAGGCCACGCCGCGACCAGAGGCAAAGGAACCACCGCAAGGCCGTGGGGTCGCTGAGCGTGAGTCGAAGATCGAGTTCGACGAGCGGCTCGTTCAGGGACAGACCGCGCAAGGCGCGATCTACCTGTTCCAGCGGGGGGAGAGCGACTTTAAGAGCCTGCTAAGGATCCCCGGGTCGTTTCGCGGGCGGACCGTAAGACCCGTATTCGAGGATCCGGCGCGATGAACACCAAGGTCCAGCTGGTGGTCTCGAAGTACCTGGGCGGACAATGCCGAGGAACATTCCAGTTCCCCGCCGGACCCGTGACCATCGGCAGGAACCCTCAGGCCATGGTCCGTCTCGAAGGGCCCGACGTGTCTTCCGAGCATGCCCTCCTCCACTTCACCGACAAGAGCTGCCTCGTGGAGGACAGCGGGAGCCGCAACGGCGTGTTCGTGGCGGGACGGCGGGTGGACAGCCACCTGCTCCGTGCCACCGAAGAGATCCAGATTGGCGCCTACGTGCTGCGAATCAGCCTGCGCCCAGCCGCGGACAAGGTCCAGGCACGGCCAATCGGTCCGCCAACGCCGCCCGGCTTGGCCAGAAGGCCTGCCCTGCCTTCGCCACCCCTCCCATTGGCGCAAGGGACCGGGACGCGTGGCGGCGCAGAGGCGACCCCAGAGGCGACCGAAGTCGAGATCGATCTCACCGCCGAAGGCACGCCGGAGCCCGTGCTCGACGACGACACGAGTCGGGCGGAAGCAGCTCCCGGCTTCGATCACGTCGAGAATGCCGACGATGAAGACGAGGACGAGGATCCATCGCCCCTGTTTTCGCTCCTCGACACGCTGAATGACGGGAAAGACGAAAAATCAGCCGCCGGAAAGCCACTCATCCAGGCCATCACCACTCGGCAGGGAAGGGTTTCCCAGATAGACTTCATCGCCCCCGGCAAGAAGCTTCGGCACAAGGGGCTCAAGAGGCCGCTTTGCACCTACCGGAAGAACGGATCGGCGATCCTCGTCACACCGCCGCTCTCCCAGGGCGGTGTATTCCCGGTTAACGCACCTGGGCCCGAGATCGCCCATCTTCCTGCCAGCAACAACCACCAAGAAATCCGCCTGGAGCCCGGGCAGCGCGCAGCGCTCGAGCTGGCAAGCGGAGACACGGTCCATTTCCGGTTCGTGACCCCAGCGACCAAGCCCCTGCGGGCAAGGCTCAGCTTGCGACCGCGGCGCCAGCATCTCGCGCTGCCCGCGGCGTCGGCGCTCCTGCACGTGGTCGTGCTCTTGGCAATCGCCCTGACGCCTTCACAGAACGCAGGTGCCCTGCTGGCGCCAGTAGAGCCCCCCCCTGATCGGTTTGCGACGATCTCTCTCGAGGATCTCACGCCCAAGGTGGAGCCCGAGCCAGAGCCAGAGCCGGTACCGGAGCCAGAGGCGCCAGCCGCAACGCCGGAGCCCGAGCCTGAGCCAGAGACGCCAGTCCAAGCGGCGCCCAGGCCCGAGCCGCGTCCAAGAGAAAAGAGCCAGACGAAGCTCGCCGCAAGGCCTTCTCCGGCGCCGCCCACGCCTGCCAAGAACAAGCTCTTGGACGCGCTGGGCTCGTCGCTTCCCGGCGAATCATCGTCCAAGAGCGCCCTTGCCACCATCAACCTGGACGCCGTCGCCACGCCGCGCGGCGGTGGGTACAGGGTGGTCGGGACCGTCGGAAAGCTGGCGTCGGACTCCATCACCCTGACGGCGAGCGCCGGCCGCTTGCCGCCCAAGAGCATGAAGGCAGCTGACAGCACCGTCGGCCGAATCGCGTCCCACGCCGATTCGGGCCGCGTGCGCGCAGTGGTCAAGAGCCCCCCAGCACGGAGCGTTTCCGTCCAAGGCGAGCTTGATCGCGGAGAGATTCAAAAAGTGGTCAATCGGCACCTCCAGGAAATCCAGGCCTGTTACGAGCGGCGTCTCATCAGGAGTCCAGGACTTGCGGGCAAGCTGATCTTCGAGTGGCAGATCACGCCGTCGGGAAGCACGGGCGTGGTGCGGGTCAAGCTCTCGCAGCTCCGGGACGGAGAGGTGGCCACCTGCATTCAGGGGTCGATCCGGAAGTGGGTCTTCCCCAAGCCACGCGGCGGCGCGGTGACGGTGACGTACCCGTTCGTCTTCAACACCATCGGCACCTAAGGGGGGAACACATGAGAAGAGCACTCGTCGTACTTTTCCTGCTCGTCCAAGCGACACCGGCCATGGCCGACGACGAGGAGACGCTCGCAACCTACGCGGTTCAAAACCGCAAGTTCCGCCTCGGGCACGAGCTCCATGCGTCAGTGGGGGTTCTGCCCATCAATGCGTTTACCAAGGGGGTCACGGCCGGCGGCGGATACACGATCCACTTTAGCGACGCCTGGGCATGGGAAATCGCCCAGTTCACGTACTCGGTGCCGCTGGATACGGGCCTCAAGAAGGAGCTCCTCGAGAACTTCGAGGTTCAGCCCACCCAAATCGAGACGCTCCACTACTTTGCATCGACGAGCCTTCTCCTCAAGCCACTTTACGGCAAGCTTGCCTGGTTCAATCGATCCGTCGTGCACGCGGAGATATTCCTGGCCCTAGGGGCCGGAGTCGGCAGATACGAAAACCCGGGCGCATTTCGCCGGGCCATTGATGCGGGGGGTGGACTTCGCTTGTACTGGGGTCGCCACCTATCCGTCAGATTGGACGCTCGCAACTACACCTTTCTCAAGGGGCTTGCGGCGAGCAATGAGCTCCACCTGGCGCTCTCCCTCGCCTTCTCGGTGGGAGGCTAGCCATGGGGAGGCCTCTGGTTCTGCTCGTGCTCCTCGCCGGCGCATGCGGGGCCGCGCAGGTGCCACGAGACCTGCCTGTCGCCAAGAGGCTCGATCTGGCTGTTGAGCGCTATCACGCTGGCGCGCATCTCGACAGTGCACAGCGCATGGTTGAGGTCCTTGCGGCGCTCCCCGAAGACGAGCCCAAGAGAGACACGGCGCAGTACTACCTTGCCGCCTCTCTCCATCGCCTGGGCCTTGCTCAGGCGGCGGCGTACTTGCTCATCGAAGTCCTCATGGGGAAGAGGGCACCGGAGCTCGAGGAGCGCGTGCTCGCGTCGCTCGGTCACATGCTTCGCGAGGGTGACATCGACGAATCGCAGCTCGGCGGGGGGCTGTTCTTTGGAATCGATCTCGGCGAGCTTCCTGCCGATATCTCTGGACTCGCGAGCTACTACCAGGCGTTGGCTGAGCTTAGGCACGGGTTCTCTCCCCACGCCAAGAAGAGGCTCGAGGAGGCCGCGCGTGGTGCTGATTTCTATGCCTGGAAGGCGAGGCACGCGCTCGCCGTAATGGCGCTCGGTCAGAAAGACGATGCGGCGGCTGAGCGCCAGCTCCGCGCCATTCTCGGCGATCCGGCCGCCCCCAGGGGCATCAAGAACGAGTCACGCACCGCCCTCGCGCGCCTCCTATATGAAAGGAAGCAGCACGCGGATGCGTTCCGCCTCTACGTGGCGAGCGATAGTTCCCTCTCGCACCAGGACGAAGTGCTCCTGGAGAGCGCGTGGAATCAGCTCGCCGATCGCGACGAGAAGCGTGCGTTGGGATCGCTCGTCGGGCTGGGTGCACCCGTCTACGGAAGAGCGCTGGCCCCCGAGCGGGCCCTTATCCGCGCCATGGCCCTCATGAACCTCTGCCAGTTCCGGCACGCACACCTTGCCGTGCTGGAGTTCCGCAAGCAGCACGGGGAGACCTTGAGGCGCCTCCGTGAGCGAGAGCCCCTGGAAGGCGATCCCGCGCTCGTCGGCGCCGTGGCACAGCGCGATGACTTGGTCCCGGAGAGGGCGACGCATGACCGCCTGGTCCGAGAGAGGGCACGCGCGCGCAAGCTGCAAAGCAAGGCCCTCGCAAGGTACGTCCTTCCGATCTACGAGCTCGGCCTCGCACGTTCACAGGCGCGCTTGAAGAAACAGGAAGCGTCCGCCCGCGAGCAGCTCGCCGCCGAGCTGCTCGCCGTCGACGAGAAGATGGGCATCTTGGATTATGAGCTCGGGCTCGGACTATTTCGCTCCGTGGGCGGGCCTGCTCGATCGACGCCTGGCTCGCACGGGCCTAGTGATCCTGGAGTGGTGGGATTCAGGTTCGACGGCGAGTATTGGACTGACGAGCTCAAGGACTACTCCGTCCTCGTGGACGACAGGTGCGTGCCATGAGGCTAGCACTACTGCGTTGCGCCCTCCTCGTCGTCGCCTGTGCTTGCGCCTGCGCGCCCTTGCCTGCGCGCCCTCCGGCCAAGCCCGCAGCCACGGTCGACTCGCTGCGAGCCGCGTCGGCCAAGCTCGACAACGCCATCCTGTCGACCAAGCGAATGATCGAGCGAGCGCGCGGGGCCGCATATCTCCCGGACATGTACATGCGGCTGGCGGAGCTCTACACCGAGCGCGCACGCCACGCCTGGCTCATCGCGTACGAGACCCGAAGCGCCCGTGGGGAAACCGAGCGAGCGCTCGATGTCCCTGAGGCCCGCCTCCTCAAGGAGCTGGCGATCGAGGTCTACGAGCGCTTTCTCGCCGATAGACCAGGGCACGATCGCGCCGACGAGGCGCTCTTCCTTCTTGCCCACGAGCACCGCGAGCTCGGGAACTTCGACGAGATGAAGGCCAGCTACGAGCGCCTCGTAAAGGAGTATCCGAAAAGCGAGCATCGCCTCGAAGCATTCCTCATCGTCGGCGATACCGAGTTCGACCGGGGAGACCTTTCGCGGGCGGAGCAGTACTACCAAAAGATCCTCGCCGAGCCCGAGAGCCACGTGCATCCCTTGGCTCGCTACAAGCTGGCCTGGGTACGGATCAACAAGGAGGACTGCAAGGGTGCCGCTCGCCTGTTCGAGCAGGTCCTCCAGGACAAGTCGACTCCGAGAGGCGCCAAGAAGCTCGTCGCCACGCAGCGCCGCCTGAATCTCAGGCGCGAGGCGCTCGTGGACCTCGCTTATTGCTACCCGGACGTCTACAAGGACAAGCCCGCCCCGGCACATCTCAAGTCGCTGGCCTCGTCGGCGTCGGACTACATGGCGGCTCTTCGTCGAGCGGCCAGCCGGTTCTCCATCAAGCAGATGTACCCCCAAGCTGCCCTTGCACTGCGCACGCTCCTCGATGCCCGGCCCAGGGATGAGGACGCAGTCGAGCTCGCCCGCAAGCTCCATGACAGCGTGACCAAGGCCGAGCTCTTTAGCCACGCGGCAAAGGACGTGGAGCTCATCGGAAGGGTGTACGAGCACAGCATTTATGACCCGCGCCTTGCCGGGGACGCCCGGAAGCGTCTCGCCAGCGAGCTCGAGGTGTACGCGCGGGACATCGCGACCAAGGCACACCTCGTCGCCAAGCGAGGCAAGAGCCGGAATTCCCTGGTCGAGACAGCCGCGGCGTACAGCGCCTACCTGGCGTATTTTGGCAACGCAAGGGCTACCGGCGAGATCGAGGAGAACCGGGCCGAAGTCCTCCTCCTCGCCGAGGACTTCTATCCAGCCGGGGTTGCCTTTGAGAAGGTGGCGGCGCGCAAGACCACCGCCCCCGAGAGGCAGGCAGCGCGACTTTCGGCGATCTCAGCGTACCAGCAGGCCCTGGACAAGGGCTCACTTTCGCGGCTCGAGCGCATCTCAGCGTGGGCAGGAATCCGCGCCGTCGGACGCGCCTTCATCGCCGACGCTCCGCGCGATCCGAAGCTCATCCAGGTCAAGTTGGCCATCGCGCGCACGCACTACGACGCAGGGGAGTACAGGCGGGCGTCAGAGCTCTTCCACGCTGTGGCCCGCCAGTATCCGACGGAAAAGGACGCCATCGCGAGCGCCCGCTTGGCTTTGAACTCACTTCTCCTCTCCGAGGACTACGAGGGGATCGCCTCACTTGGAAAGCGCCTGGTCGCAGATTCGAGGATCGGGGACGAACCCTTCAAGGCAGAGGTGCGTGAGATGGTAGCTCGGGCGGAGCAGCGGCAGGTGACCGAGCTCACCATTGCCGCTGGGGAGCGTCGCGACGTTGAGCTCCTATCGGTGGCCGAGCGTCACAAGGGGAGTGGCCTGGGAGAACAGGCGCTCTACAACGCGCTCGTCATGGCCCGCGAGGCCGGGGACGTGGCCCGCTTCTATCAGCTTGGGCAGGAATTCGTGGACACGTACAGCCGATCGAGTCGACGCACGGACGTCATCACGGCGCTCGCCGAGGTGGCCGAAGCCAGAGCCGACTACATTCAGGCGGCGGCCTTCCTCGAGCAATCGGTCAAGGCCGCACCAGGGGCGAAGGAGGCTGCCGAGCGGCTCCTCCACGCGGCCACGATCCGGGCGTATCTCGGGGACGCGCGGGCCTCGGAAGATCTACGGGAGCTCGCGGCCCGTGGCGTTGCCGGCACCGACGACGTCTTGTGGCTGCTCTCACGCTCGGGAAACGTGGGCGCCGTGACCGAGGTGATCTCGGCGTTGGAAAACAGCCCCGTGGTTGGCTTTCTCGCCGCGCAGCTGGCCTACCAGCGCGGCGACCTCGAGGCGGCGCAAGGGTTCTTGGCGAAGCTCAGGGGCGTCCGGGCGGACGGCCCCATCGCGTCAGAGGCCCTTTCACGGGCGCGGTTTCTCGAGGGGGAGTTGATGCTCAGGGAGCTCCTTGCGCCCAGCTCCGAGACGGATGTGGCGGCCGTCGTGACCCAAAAGGCCACCCAGCTCGCCGAGGTCGACAAGGCCTACTCGCAGGCGATCCGCAGCGGGCATCCGACCTGGGCCATCGCAGGAATCGCTCGGCTCTCCCAAGGATACGCGGCCCTCGCCGATCTGCTCGAGCACGTGGAGCTTCCCGAGTCGCTCTCACCCGAAGAAGAGAACCAGATCCGCGGTGCCCTGAAGAGCAAGGCAGGCGAAGCCGCTCGGCGTGCAGCCGAGCTCAAGAAGACCTGCAGAGAACGCGCCCGCGAGGCCATGGTCTTCTCGGAAATCGCGGCGAGCTGCTTGCGCCGACAGGAGCCGCCCGAGAAGGTACTTGTCCTAGTAGAGCCCAAGGCACCTCCGGCTGAGCCCCAGGAAACGCTCGAGGTTCGTGAGGCGCTAGGGAAGAAACCTCGCGACATCAAGACACTGATGAAGCTGGCGGAGATGTACTTGGGCGCGGCGAATCCGGCCATGGCGCTCCTCCTCCTCGACCGCGCAGCCGAGGTGGACGCGCGCGTGAGCGAGCTCCAGAACCTGCGTGGCGTGGCCCTCCACCGTGCAGGGGAGCCGGGGGCCGCGTACGAGGCATTCGTCCAGGCCGTCAAGCTCGATGCCCAGAACACCCGGGCGCGCCAGAACCTGGCCGCCCATTACGCCGAGTTCGGGTACACCGATCTCGCGCAAGCGGAGCTTGGACGAGCGAGCGGGACGCCCACGCCGCGAGGCGAGGCATCCGAGCATCCGTCACTGGGCATGCTGGCCAACCTCAACACCAAGAAAGGGGGGCGGCGATGAGAAGACTCTTCCTGCTCGCGCTTCTCCTCATCTTCCCCGCTTGCGGTGGGCAGGCGAAAGAAGCGTCCCCCAAGACGCTCGCCCGCCTTCCCAGGGACGCGCGGGTCGCGATCTACGAAAGCGAGAACGACGTGATGATCGCAGAGGCGCGGCGCGACGACGCCGTCATGGCGGTGGAGGAGCTCGACCAGGAGACGCGCTCAGTGGAGAACCGCTTCCGCCGCTCGAGGGAACGCCTCGTGAAGTCTGGCGAGGGAGAACGGGTGAGCCTGCTCGGGCCGGTCACCACGGCTCGTCGGAAATACCTCCTAGCGCTCTACGAAGCTTCTCGGGCGCGCCTTTCCCGTGCGACCGTCGAGGTGAGGCTCGCGCGCGCGCGCCTGCGGAAGATCAAGCAAGAGCAGCTGGTTCGTTATCACCTTGCCCCCGAGTCGTCGCTGGCTCTCCTCGAGCGCGAGATCACATCGCGCGAAGAGGAAGCCAGGCGCGCCGAAACGCGTGAGGTCGACCTCAAGAACGAGGCGACCAGGCTCATGGAAGAGTGGCAGCTCACCTTGGACGAGCACGCCCGGGCAACGGGCGATTACGACACGGGCACCTGGATTGATTGAACGGGAGAAGAAACATGACAGAGCTCTTCGACATCCTGAACGCCGGCGGAATCTTCATGTACGGCATCCTGGCCACGTCACTCTTTTCCGTGGCGGTGATCCTGCAGCGTGTCTTCAGTCTATTCCTCCGCTTTCGGTTGGACACCAACGCGCTCAAGGCTCGGGTGGGCTCCCACGTGGCGGCGGGTGACCATGGCAAGGCGCTCCAGCTCTGCAAGGGAGCGCACCCCGTCCAGGCGATCATGACCGCCGCGCTCCTTCGAGCTGGAAGGGGCGAGAAGGAGATCCGACGCTCGGTCGAAACCACGGCAGTGCCCGAGCTCGCGAGGTATCGGCACGGCACCGCCTCCCTGCCCCAGCTCTCCAACCTTGCCACCCTCCTCGGCCTCCTCGGCACGATCCACGGGCTCATCGTGTCGTTCTCCGGAATGCAAGGCCAGGACGCGGTGGCGCGGCAGGCGGCCCTTTCCAAGGGGGTCGCGATTGCCTTTTACAACACCTTCTTCGGGCTCACCGTCGCAACGGTCACCGCGGTCGCCTACCTGATCGTGTCTTCCAAGCAAGGCAAGGAGCTGACCCGCATGGAACACGCGGTCTCGTCGCTGATTGACCAGCTCCTCACCGCGCCCGAGCCCCGGTCGAGAGGAGAAGCACCGGTCCTTCGCATTCGGCAGGAGGCGTGACGTGGCGGGTCAAGCGAGCACGTCCGACGAGGTAGGGGGGAAAGGCCCCTTCGGTGAGGCGACTGCCGAGCCCATTGACCTCAACCTCACGGCGCTCATGGACATCCTCTCCAACTTGCTGTTCTTCCTCCTGGCGAGCTTTGGGGCAACGGTATTGATGGCGATTAACGTGTCCGTGCCGGTGCAAGCGGCCGAAGCCAGCGATGTGGCATCGGACCCCTCGAGCGTCACGGCGACCGTTCGTCTCGCCGCGACGGGGATCGAAGTGGCCGCGACCGGCCCACAGGACGCTGCCCAGCTCGCGGCCTGGAAGAAGTCGATTCCGCTTCACTCGGGCGACCTCGATTTTGCGGCCCTCACCGACCACCTCCGTCGGATGAAGGAGAAGTATCCCAAGTCCGAGACCATGGTGCTCTTGCCCGAACGAGGCGTCCGCTATGACGCCCTGGTGAGGGCCATGGATGCGGCGCGCGAGGACCGGGCGAATGGGGCGCCTTCCAAGCTCTTCCCGCAAGTGGTCGTCTCGACGGTGGTGAAGTGATGCTGGGGAAAGGGATTCTAGCGGCAGAATCGGTCGAGCCCCGGATGTCGTTGAACCTGACGGCGCTCATGGACATCTTGTCCAACCTGCTGTTCTTCCTCCTTGCCTCGTACACGACCCAGGAGCTCGAAGTCAAAACCAAGACCCGGGTTGACCTGCCGTCGTCGACCAGCGAGCTCTCGCCCGCGAAAGATCTAGTCGTGACCGTGTCGACCGGCGAGATCCAGGTCGCGGGCACCACCGTCTTGCACGTGAAGGACAGCCAGGTGCAGGGCAGCCCTGTCGAGGGGGAAAAGATCGTGGCGCTCTTCCAGCGATTGCATGAGCTGCGAAAGGGCAACACGCCACCTGGCACCATTCTCCTCATGGCCGACCGCTCCATCGACACGGAGCTCATCACCAAGGTCCTCAAGACCGCCGGAATGGCAGGGTTCCCGAACGCTCGATTCGGGGTTCTCGCGCGCTAATGATTCTCGCAATGGGAGTTTTCCCCCGTCGTCGGGGACACGTGGCCTCATCGCAGCCTACTGAACGATCCATCTCATTACGCGTGCTTGTCTATCCATCCCACGTAGGTATTCCCCTTGCAGTTCATGGGGTCGATGACACGACAAGGAAGAAGACCCAGTCTTAGACAATGCCTTGCGCTTCTCGCCGGCATGACCTGGCTTGTCGGCTGCGAAGGGGAGCTGCGCTTCGATGATCAGGGGACGGGAACAGAGCCCCCGGAGTTCGACACGGTCGCTGATGGAGAGGAAGCCGTCGTCACGGGCGTGCTCGAGGTCGCCCAGGCGGATAATTTCTTCATCGAAGACGAGCCCGCGACCTGGCGTGAATACACGCTCCTCGTCGGTGAGCTGAGGGTGCGGCTGGACTCCGCATCTCTCATCGACCCGTCGCTCCGAACCGGAGCCGTGATTCGGGCCCGGGGCCTTCGCCGCGGAAGCGCACTGGAGATCTTGCCCACGCTGGGCGACGAGGCCCTGAAGGTGCTGTCAGAGCCGATCCTCCAGGAGCATCTCGCTCCGGCGGAAGGCGTGGCGGCCGCCTACGCCCCACGCAAGGTGGCGCTCATCCTCTTCAACTTCCGAAACAACGCCACCCAGCCCTACACGCCTGCTGCGGCGCGCGGCGCGCTCTACACCGACGCCACGTCCGTGACCGCCCTTTTCCGTGAGCAATCATTTGATCAAATGGGGTTCATTGGAAAGGTAAACCAAGGGGGCGACGTGTACGGATGGTTCACCATCGACGCCGACAACACGGGTTGTGATCAGGGCCGATGGTCGGACATGGCAAGAGACAAGGCGACCGCCGCCGGCTTCCAGGCCACCGGCTATGACCACATCATGTACGTGTTCCCGCAGGCGACCGGCTGCCGCTGGGCGGGGCTCGGGCACATCAATGGTCCCATAACTTGGATCCATGCCACGTACGGCATTGACCTGTTCCTCAACGTGGCCGCCCATGAACTGGGACACAACGTGGGTTGGCACCACGCGAGCACGTACCGGTGCACGGGCGCAAGCGGTGCTGCCGTGTCGATCAGCGACACGTGCAGCGCCACCGAATACGGTGATCCGTTCGACATCATGGGTTACGCGAGCCGTAGCCGATACCGCCACACGAACATCTTTAATAAGGGGCGACGGGGCTGGCTCTCTGCGAGCAACATGCTGACCGTCACCAGCAGCGGTGATTACACCATTGCGCCAATGGAGTCTGCCTCGGGACAGGTTCAGCTCTTGCGAATTGCAGGCGGGCGGGATGGCAACGGTAATCAGCTGTATTACTACGTCGAGTTCAGGCAGCCCGTTGGCATGGACACGTTTGCTCCCACGTCGCCAGTCGTCAATGGGGTGTCCATCAGGCTGGCGCCCGAGCTCAATCAGGTGAGCCAGACGAAGCTCATCGACGCGACCCCCGAGACCGGATCGTTCGACGACGCGCCGCTCCTGTCAGGGCGCACCGTCACCGATTCGAC
>JACQUZ010000059.1 GCA_016210055.1 Deltaproteobacteria bacterium
GAGCCGTTCGGGCATCCGTTGGATGCCTACAGGGAACTGGCGGGCGGCGGATCGGAGACGGGCGCCATTGACTTTGGCAAGGAGCCGCTGAACACGCTGAACAAGGAGACCGATCCCAACACGGGTTGGTCTTACCACGGTGCCAGGTGGACGGCGTCGGAGTCGGCGAGGTGGCTCACGCCGGACCCACCGGTGAAGGGGCCGGATCCGAAGTTCATGCGGATGCCGTGGGATCTGCATCCGTATCAGTATGTGAGGCAGAATCCGGTTGCATATTGGGATCCAGACGGGAATTCTGGCGAGGCGGTCGCGCTTGGATGTACTGTGGGTGGGCCTGTTGGCTGTGGAGTTGGCCTTGCTGCTGAGGTGGCATTGTATCTTGGTGCGGGCGCGCTCTTGGGTTATTTGGCCGCCAAGGCATTACCCAAGCCGATTCCGGACCAAGCCCCGCCATTGCCTGCAAACGACAACCGGCCACCTGCGAACGACAACGCGCCGACCAGTGGTCCAAGGGGTTCTGTAGATATTGTGCCCCCGGTGCCAAATCGACTTCCCAAGCCCGATAGCAAGGAAGACGACGAGCAGTCAAAGCCTTATCGAATGCGTGTTCAAATACAGCGGGGGAAAACCCATATTTCCAGCGTGGCAATCATGAGCGATCAGCCCATTACGGCGCAAGAAGTTAACTTGGCCTTTCTTCAAGCTATTGCTAATGTACCTAATGGCTATGCGGGGATCACACTGCAGCTATCTCAGGCTAACGATGAAATGCTAGAGAGGCTCGTACGTAGGGTAAGAGGCGGTGGAGTAACCATGAGCGGAAACGTTGAGCGAGTTAAGGTGAAAGGAACAGGGATTCGGCTTGATCTCGAGAATCTCGAGGGTCACAATTTGCGGAGTTTGTATTGATGATTTCTAAACACGGGCTCAGGGAAAAACTCAAGCAAGTCAGCTTGGATGCGGCTGTCTTCGAGTTGCAGGTCCTATTAGGGGAAGTCTCATTCGGAGAGCTCGCTGCGGCAATTTTGGAGATTGGAGAACAAGCGGGCGAGTGGTTGGCACGATCACTTCTAGAGATCGCTCCCCATGAGTGGGAACACTTCTTGGCTGATGCCTTTCTGTCAGAAAGCGGTGCCACGGAACTTCGCGAGCGAGCCGGGCGCTACCTGCGTGAATGTAGTAGCGGCCCAGTGACGATAAGTCGAGTCCAGTCCGCGATAAGGGAAGAAAGACTGGCGTGTCCTCTTTTGAGAGAGGCGATTTACGTTCTAGATGCAATGGTCCTGGCGAAGGAAGTGCAGGAGAATGAAGAGCTTCGCTCTCTTGTAATGAAGGTGCTTCAGTCCAATCAGGAAGAGGTACTTCTCGCTGTAATTAATCTTTTGGATTCTCTGGGTTCGGAATGGGCACTCGATAGACTCTTTGACCTCACGAACCGTGGAACTCTCGAGCTAAGGACGACCGCGATTCATCGCCTTGGGCAATTCGACCACGAGTCTGCCAAACGATACCTTCAAGATATTTCTCGTAATGGTGAACCGACAATGCGACAAATGGCATTAGAGATACTTCAATCCTCGAGCTCCGACCGATAGGAAGTGCGGCGGCCAGAACGGTCACGAGGAAGCAGGTGACGGAACACCGACCGACACCAAGTAGGGGAACCGAAGTGCTGCCCTGGGAGGAGCCCATCCCCAGGAAGCCGAACCTTGCGCAGCGAGGGGTGACCCAGGCCTACGGGCCGTATCGTTGCGAAGCATAGGAAGGCAGGTGAACGGGCCGGGCGATCGAGCCCCGAGAAGGTTAAGAGTGGGAAAGCCGACACGCTTTACTCAAGCGGAAGGCCATGGCGAAGGTCCGAAATAGGTACCCGTTCCGCGGACCGCGTCGGCCGTGCGACCGAGTCATGGCACCTTGCAGGTCGCCTCGACGTTGCGGCTTCCGATTGGCAAGCCAGTTCGGCGGGCGTGGGCGTAGTCCTGAGCGGCCGCTTCCCGCGCCGCAGATGTCGCACGTTCCGTCTAACCATGGCGACCAACCCCCAATCCGCCACCACGCTACTGCTTGCGCTCGAAGGCTCCCAGGTCGAGGGCACTGCCAGAAGGCGTGCGCTGCTTGCCCTGCATGTGCGGCACGTATTGCCGGTTGACTCGAAGGGCCTGCGGCAGCTTACCAGGCAGGGCTCCAGCACGATCGATGACCGGGGAGCCCGGAAGAGGTGCCATCGTATTGCCGAGATCCAGACCCGGGTCCGAACCGGTCACCAGGTTCGCCGTGCCTTCGACGGTCCCAGCCCAGTCCTGCTCATGACCTTCTCGCCAGCCTTCGCTTATCCAGTTGACGCCGAGGACCGCTTTCCCGTGGACGTTCATCAGGGCGAGACCCGGACTGTCTGGACGTCCCCCCGTCCGATGCAAGACGTTATTGACCACGGAAACCACGGCGATGGGACTGTCGACCCGAAAGACGATCGTTCGCCAAGAACTCTCCCCAGCCCGGATGTACACGGTGTTGTGGTAAAAAAATGGGTGCAGTGGCAGCGACCGGGAAAGGCGCGCGAAGCGCACGGCTGTTCGAGTTGTTGGAGCGGTTCCCGCGATCCGTGCTCAAGAGCCTCTGTCGATCGGTCGGCGCGCATGTGCGCTGGGACGCACGCAAGGACGAATTCCTCGACATCCTCTGGACCCTCGAAGGGTGTTGGCTCGAAGATGCACTCGTCAAAACCGTCACAATGCGCGACCTCCAGGCGCTCTGCCGGAACGTCGGCTTCGCCACCGGCGGATCGGCGACGGCACTTGCCGCCAGGCTCGTAGCCGCCGTCGAAGATCCGTCTGAAAGGCTGTCCCGCTTTCGTCCGTTCACCGAGGCACGGGCATTTGCTCGGAGCTTGCTCTTGAGCGGCCGATCCCAGTGGTCCGCATTCACGCACGGACGGCTCCCAGCGAAGGGCCGCTTGCCGGACGACATCCCCAAAGCGCCAGATCAGAAGTATCAGAATGCAGGCTGGACGGGTTGGGGTGACTTTCTGGGCACCGGGAATCCGGCTCGACATCATGTAGCCTATCGTCCATTCCGCGAAGCGCGGGCATTCGCGCGGTCTCTCGGCCTTGCGAACGTGAAGGAATGGAAAACGTTCTGCAAGAGCAAGTCCGGGAACCGACGGGTGCTGCCCTCGGACATCCCGGCCGCGCCGCACATGGTTTATGCGGGCAAGGGCTGGATCAGCTATGGCGATTGGCTCGGAACGGGGCGAGTCCATGTCTCCCAATACCGCTACCGGAGCTACGCTGCGGCATGTCGCTTCGTGCAGCAGCTCGGCATCCGTACCGAAACCGAGTGGCGTGCCTACTGCCGCGGCGAGATCAAGAAGCACGGCCCACGCCCTCTCGACATCCCGAGCAATCCACAACGCGTTTACAAGAACGCCGGATGGACAACGTGGGGCCGCTTCCTCGGCACGAATAGCGTGCACCAGACCAAGCGCAAGTTTCGGTCGTTCGAAGACGCCCGTGCCTACGTTCGCAAGCAGGGCCTCAAGGACAACAAAGCCTGGCGCGCATGGAGTCGCGGACGTCGGCCGGCTGATATCCCCGGCGCGCCGGACCAGGCGTACCGTGGCCGCGGATGGACAACCTGGGGCGATTTCCTCGGCAATGGGAAGGTGTATCCCAAGAGGATCGCGAAACGAAGCTTCGCCGAGGCGCGTGCCTTCGTGCGCGCATTGGGCCTTACGAGCGCCACCGAGTTCCGGCGAGCCAAGCGCGCTGGCCGCATCCCCGAGGTCATCCCCCTGACGATCTTCCGGCATCCGGAGTGGAAGGGCTGGGCGGATTTCTTGGGGTTGCCGACAGGCGGGTGAGGTCGGCAACGCGATCGCGAGCCGCTAGTCGCTGATCCACTCCTTCTTGCCGAACTACGGTCGACCGTAGTTCTCCTGGGCGCAGCCAATTTTGCCGCGCATCACGGCCAGCCCACGTCCACTAGGGCACCGCCATCGCCACCGCGCGCAGAACGGCCTTCAGGCGTTCCAGCGGAATACCCCTTAGATCCACGATTACCTGCTTTCCCCCCTCGCGGGCCAGCCGCGCGGCGACGCTCGCGCCGGCGGCGGCAGCGCGGCCGACGGCTCGGTCCAGCGCACGATCTGCCTTGGCGATGACGGAGGACACCTCTTCCGGGAGATCCGAACGCTTGGCTTTCTTATCCTTCGGCCTGACTCCCTGGACGGCGCGGCGCAGCTCGGCGACGGTTACCTCGGCAAACGGCTTGGCGACCACGTCCCCGCCACCTTCTGCGGGCACCCGAATCTTGAGCTCGGGGACGTCCGCTGTGGACTCCTCCTCGGGGGTGCGGGCGATGTACATGAGCCCCCGATCCAGCTTCTCGATGCCATAGAGGCCGGTGATCTCCTCGGAGAACGCGCTCGCCACGCGCATGTAGGCAAATGCCGTCGCTGCCGAGACGGCGAGGACCTTCTCGGCGTATTCCACGACCGAAGAGAACCCTCGGGACCTGTAGAGCCTTAGCTCGGCCACCTGCACGAGCCGCCGCCCAATGGACCACGCGTTTCGTCCCGCGTCTTTCTGCAAGCGCTTGATCGCCCGCGTCATGTTGTCGAGCGCCTCGCGCGCCGCCTTGGTGGAGAGCGGGGAATCTTCCTTGGTGGTACGAACCGCCTTCAGCGCACCGGGCGCGGTCCGCCTTGGACGCGTGGGTTTCTTGGATGAGGGCTTCCTCGCCATGCCGGACCTCCTCGGGTTGCCCGATTTTCCGCCAAGGATAGAAGGTCGTCCAGCCCAATGTCAGCTCGGACTGCATTGGGGGGCGACGATTAAGCTTAGAGCACCTTCTTCCGCGCCGCGTGTTGAATCGGGGGTCGGGTCCCAGGATCCTTGGCCAGGTGGCGCAGTTCCGCGGGGGACACGTGGTCGAGGAGCCTGACGGCAAGGGGGGCCGGCGTCTTGGGGTTGCGTACCAGCGCGATGGCAATCTCGGGGCGCTGGGCCCACTCGCGGCGCTCCGCGATTTGCTTGAGGACTTGGCCGGCCTTGACC
>JACQUZ010000006.1 GCA_016210055.1 Deltaproteobacteria bacterium
AGAGTTCGTGTAAAGCGTCCAACTCCACTTGGGTTTTTTCGGCGCTGAAACGGATCATTTCGATCACTTACACGTGAAAAGCACCAAGTTTCATCTGGACAGCCATCTCGACGGGGAACCTCTACGCCAATCGAACTCTGGGGCTCGAAGGTCGCCGATGAGCTCGGCATGATCGTCGAGATGGCCGAACAGCACGGCAAGATCCCCGCCATGACGGAGGGCGGGTCGCCGGGCGGGTTCAGGGACGGCTACGGCTGCGACTTCTGGACCCGCAAGCAAATCGGACCCATCCTGAACGACCCAAGGGCGCGTCGTGTCGCCTGGTACCATGCCTGGTCGAATCACCCGACGAGCACCTGGTTCGGGCCCGTGCCAGGGGATTGCTCTGGCAACGACTTCAAGACCATCTGCGACCGCGCCGACACGCTCCTCGAGGGCGACGAGGACTACTACCGGATGCCTTGATCTCCGCGCGGTTCTTGGGTCGCCGCACGGGTGCCGGGTCGGAAACCGGCGCCCAGCGATCGGTGATGCCGGAGTCCGAGTTGGCCCGCACGATCGGCGGCTGCCAGGCGGAAAGGGCTTGCTGGCTACGGTTTCCTAAACCACTCCACGAACCGCCTAATCCCTTGTTCGATTGGGATCTTGGGCTCGTAGCCGAGGTGCTTCCCCGCGCGCGAAACGTTGGCGAAAGTAATGGGCACGTCCCCGGGTTGATCGGGTTGCCAATCGATAATGGGCATGATGCCCAGCTCGCTGGAAATCATGTCGACGAGCGTCTTGAGCGTGGTCGTCCGGGAGCCGCCCAGGTTGTACGTCGTGTAGTCGCCTGGCTGCACGTTCATGCAGGCCGCATGGGTACCCTGAATGATGTCATCGATGAACGTGTAATCCCGGGCGGAGGTCCCATCGCCGAAAAGAGTCACCGGTTTTCGTGCGGAGATCAGCCGGGTGAACTTGTGAATCGCCATTTCGGGTCGCTGGCGCGGGCCGTACACCGTGAAGAACCTGAGCAAGCACACACCTATCCCGTAGAGGTCCCGGTGCGTCGAACACAGGAGCTCACCGGCGCGCTTGGTTGCGGCGTACGGTGAAGCAGGAGCGAGGCACGGATCGTCTTCCTGGAAAGCGACCGGCGTGTTCCCCTTGGCGCGTTCTCCGCCTCCGGGCGTTGGGCCCGGCAAGCTCTTGGCGCCGTACACCGACGACGAGGACGCAAATACGAGCCTTTGCACTCCTGCACCGCGGCATGCCTCCAGGATGTTCGATGTCCCTTCGACATTCACGCGTGCGTAGCGTGGTGGGTCTTGGATGGACGGGCGCACGCCCGCAAGAGCCGCGAGATGGACGACCAGGTCCATGCCTCGCGCGAGCTCGAGCGTGAGCGGCCGATCCAGGATGTCGCCCCGCACGAGACGGAAGCCGGGCTTGCCCACGAGCAGGGCGGCGTTGCGTTCCTTGGTGGCCGCGTCGTAGAGGAACGAATCGAAAGAGTCCAGCCCTACCACCTGATGCCCCTCTGAAAGGAGGCGCTCACAGAGGTGCGAGCCGATGAAACCAGCCGCGCCGGTCACGAGGATGTTCATGGCTTGGTTGTCCTTAGCAGCATAAGATACTCAACATTCCCCGCCGGTCCCAATATCGGTGACGGCGTGTCGCCGACGACCTCCAGGCCATGATTCCGAGCCCAGGAGGCCACTTTTTCAACCGCCGCCCGACGCTTCTCCTCGTCTCGCACCACGCCTCCCTTTCCTACCTCACCCTTTCCCACCTCGAATTGGGGCTTCACCAGGGCGATGATGGGCTTGCCTGGGCCGTGCAAGAGCTCGGCAATCTTTTCGAGAACCAGGGTGAGCGAGATGAACGACACATCGACCGTGGCGAGGTCGCACGGCTCGGGAATCTTGGCCGTATCGAGGTGGCGGATGTTCTCACGCTCCAACACCACGACCCGAGGGTCGGTGCGCAGGGACCACGCGAGCTGCCCGTAGCCCACGTCCACGGCGTACACCCTCAGCGCGCCGCGCCGAAGGAGCACGTCCGTGAATCCTCCGGTGGAAGCTCCTACGTCCACCGCCACGGCGCCCGTGACGTCCACGCCAAAGTGATCGAGCGCCTTCACGAGCTTGAGAGCCCCGCGGGACACGTACGGATGATCCTCTTCCCGGAGCGTGACCGTTGCGTCCTGTCTCACCAGCGTGCCGGCCTTGTCGATCACCTGGCCGTCGACCTCGACCTTCCCGGCGAGGATGAGGGCGCGCGCCCGTTCCCGGCTGGTGACAAGTCCGCGGTCGACGAGGAGCTTGTCCAGGCGCTCTTTTTCCACGGCGTAAGGGTAGCAAAACTTCGATAGGCGGGCGCGCGTGCCGGCGAAGTGCCACGCGAGGCCTCGTCGGGTGGCGCCGAGCCTGGTTGCGCAGCAAGGATAACCCAGCAAGGATCATCTTGACAGTTCCAACTGTCACGTTTATGACTGTCCCATTGCCGAGGGTGCAACCGACCGCGGGCGCCCGACCGTCTTACCCATCCACCTGGAGGTGCCCCGTGGCGACGACAAGACGCTTGGTGAAAGACCCCGTGAGTGGCTTCAGCCACCTTGCCGGCCTCGGCGTGGCGCTCGTCGGCAGCGGCTGGCTCCTCGGCCGCACCAGCACCGGCACCTGCGGGGGCGCGCTCGTCGCGCTCGTAGTTTACGCGGTCTCGCTCGTCACGCTCTACATGTCGAGCTCCCTCTACCATCTCTTGCCTGTCGGCGAGGCGCTCGCGAGGCGCCTGCGCACCGTGGACCACGTGGCGATCTTCCTCTTCGTTGCCGGCACCTGCACGCCGGTCTTCCACCACGCCCTCTCAGGGACGGCGCGGGCCGTGATGCTCTCCGCGATCTGGGGCGTCGCCGTGCTCGGCGTCGTCTTCAAGCTTCTGTGGCTCTCGGCGCCGCGCGCCCTGTACACCATCTTCTACGTGGCGATGGGCTGGGCGGTCGTGTTGCAGTGGAATCGGGTCGTCGCCGCGTTGCCGCACGTCACGTTCGCGCTCATCGTCGCGGGAGGAGTCATCTATACCCTCGGCGCTGTCGTCTACGTGGCGCGGCGCCCGGACCCCTACCCCAAGGTATTCGGCTTTCATGAGATCTGGCACCTCTTCGTTCTCGCTGGGAGCACCCTCCACTTCCTCGCGATCGCCACTCTCCCCTCCCTGCAGTGAGAGGATCGACGACCATGGCACGGTCGATCGATACCCTGCTCGGGATCCTCAACGGCGCGATCGGCGACTACCTCGCGCGCACGGGCAACGGCCTGGCGCTGGCCATGGAGTTGGTCCACGACGGCGCCCTCTTGCCCATCGAACGCTCGTCGATCGCGGGCGCCCATCCGTCGCCGACCGGGCGCGTCGTCGTCCTCGTCCACGGCCTCATGTGCAATGAGGCGAGCTGGTCGCTTGACGACGGCAGCGACTACGGCAGCCTCCTCCACCGCGACCTCGGGTATACGCCGTTCTACGTCCGCTACAACTCGGGGCGCGCTATCCCCGAGAGCGGGGCGGCACTCGAGCGGCTGCTCGCGTCGCTGGTCGAGGCGTATCCGGTGGCGATCGACGAGCTCCTCCTCGTGGGCTTCAGCATGGGGGGCCTGGTCATCCGCAGCGCCTGCCACGTCGCAGCCCAGGCGAGCGAGACATCGTCCTGGCTGCCCCACGTGCGCCGTGCGATCTACGTCGGCACGCCGCACCTCGGCGCTCCCCTGGAGCGGATCGGTCGCGCGCTGGTGCAGGCGCTCCGCGCCATTGACGATCCCTACGCGCGCCTCGCTGCCGTGGTCGGCGACCTGCGGAGCGACGGCATCAAGGACCTTGGCGACGCCGACCTGCGCCAGGAGGACCGCGCCCGCCGTAGGGCGGACCTGTGGCTCCGCGACCCGCGCCATCCGGTCCCACTGCTGCCGGAGATCGAGCACTACCTCGTCGCGGGATCGCTCGCGTGCGATCCGCGGCTCGCCGCGCTCTTTGGCGACGGGCTCGTCCCGGTGCCGAGCGGCACCGACGGTGCCTGCCGGGACCGGGCGACGATGGCGCTGCCGCCGAGCCACGTGCGCTTCCTCACGGGGGTTGGTCACCTCCGACTGGCGCGTCACCCCGAGGTGTACGCGCAGATTCGCGCCTGGTGCGAGGTACCTTACGGCGAGCGAGGAGTGGGCGAGGCGGCGAGCGCCGTCAGGGAGGTCGAATGACGACGAATCAGCTACGGGGCCTGATCGCGCTGGTGCGCGACGCCGTCCATCACGGCTCGCTCGCGATCGAGGAGCTAGAGAAGAAGTCCGCCAGCCGCCCCTTCGAGCTCCTCGAACAGATCCCGCCGCTCGCGCTGCCGGCCAGGCTCGTGCACATCGCCCACGACGCGGGCGTGTCCGGGGTCCACATCGCGATCCGCGGTGTGAACCACGCGGTTGGTGAGGCGCTGCGCGCTGTCCTCCTGGCCGTCGAGGCCGACGAGACGAGCCGATGACCGCGCCCGAGGAGAAGGGGGGCGCGGAGCCCGAATACACGATCGACGAGCTAGCAGCGGTAAGCCGCGTCCCGAGCCGGACGATCCGCTTCTATCAATCCGCCGGGGCCCTTCCCCGGCCGCAGATCCGCGGCCGCGTCGCCTACTACGGACCCGTTCACGTCGAGCGGCTCAAGCTGGTGGCCGATCTCCAGGACCGCGGCCTGCGCATCAAGGCGATCTGCGACCTTCTGGGGAAGATCGAAAAGGGGGAGCTGGATCTCAACGAGTGGCTTGGGTTCGAGGCGCAGCTTGCGGCGCCGTGGGCCAACGATACGCCGCGCGTGGTCACCGAAGAGGCGCTCCAGGAGCTAGCTGGCGGGCGGCGGCCCGGAGTGCTTGGCGAGCTGCTTCGCTTGAAGCTCGTCACGCGGCAAGGCGAGTCGTTCCTGATCCGCAGCCCCGGGCTCCTCCAGGTCGCGATGGGCCTCTTGAAGGCGGGCGTCGATCTCGAGATCGCCGTCGGAGGAGCGAGCATCATCCGCAAGCACACATCACGCGCTGCCCGTGAGCTCGCCGATTACTTCTTCAAGCACATGCGCGACGGGTTCGGCCGCGCCGCCACCCCCGAGGAGCTGCGCGAGACGTTCCGCGTCCTTCGCCCGCTGGCGCAGGAGGCGCTGCGACTCATCTTCGGCCAGGAGATGGAGCGCGTGCTGCGCGGGCTGGTCGAGTCGGGCAAGGCCATCGCAATCCCGCGGCGCGTGGCCACGGGCAGTGGGAGAAAGAGCCGGTAGAGAGCTGTTACGAGCGCACAGCCCTCACGTCACCTATACAGCGCTTCAATCTCGGCCGCGTACTTGGCGTGGATGCCGCGGCGCTTGAGCTTTGAGGTGGGCGTGAGCTCCTCGCTATCAGGCAGCCACTCGGTGCCGAGGATGGCAACCTTCTTGACCCGCTCGGCGTTGTTGAAGTTGGCCATGACCTCCTCGAGCTGACCGTTGATCGCCTCTACCACCTTGGGGTGCTTGGCGAGCTCGGCCAGGTCGGTGGTCTCGATGCCGTTCTTCTGCGCCCACGCGCGCGCCACGTCGGGGTCGAGCACGACCAGCGCCGACACGAACGGGCGCCTATCACCGATGGCGCACGCCTGGCCGACCAGTGGGATGCGCTTGAGGTTGGCCTCGAGGTTCGCCGGACTGATGTTCTTGCCGCCGGCCGTGATGATCAGCTCCTTCTTGCGGTCTACGATGCGGTAATAGCCGTCCTCGTCCACCGTGCCGATGTCGCCGGTGTGGAGCCAGCCGTCGGCGTCGAGCGCCTGGGCGGTCTTCTCGGGATCGTTCAAGTAGCCCTGGAAGACGTGGCCGCCGCGGCAGCAGATCTCGCCGTCCTCGGCGAGCTTGATCTCGCAGCCGGGCAAGGCCTTGCCGACAGTGCCTGGACGCACGTTGACCGCCGTCCAGGTCATGGGGCCCGAGTTCTCCGACATGCCGTAGACCTCCGACAGCGGGATGCCGACGGTGCGGAACCAGCTCAGCAGCTCGGCGGTGATCGGCGCGGCGCCGGTGATGGCCACCTTGACCTCGTCGAAGCCGAGCATGGCGCGCAGCTTGGAGAATCCGACCTGGTCGATGAACGCGTACTGCTGCTTCTCGGCGTCGGTCGCGGTGTCCGCGTCGATCTTGGCGCGGATCGGGCCGGCCATGTTGACCGCACCGGCGAGTTGCTGCGCGCGCGCCGGGTCGGCCGACACGGCCGCCTGGATGCCCGCGTACAGCTTCTCCCACACGCGCGGCACGCCGAACACGACCTGCGGCTTGGCGGCGCGGAAGTAGTCAGCGATCTTGGTCGGGTCGGGGCAGGTCCACACCTCTAAGCCGTGGAACGCCTGCTGGTAGTGACTCACGACGCGCTCCGCGATGTGCGCCATCGGCAGATATGACACCAGTCGCTTGCCGGCGTACTCGCCGAAGCCGGGCACCTCGTCCATCAGCATGCCAAGGCTGTGGATTGTCCACGCCACGTTGTGGTGGCTAATCATCACCGCCTTGGGATCGCCGGTGGTGCCAGACGTGTAGATTAGCGTGGCGAGGCCATCGGGCTTGGCCAGCGCGGCACCGGCGGCCAGATCGATGGGCTTGGACTCGACGAGCTGGTTCCAGGTGAAGTCGGCGCCCGCGGCACCGTCGCGCACGACGCCGAGCTGCGCGAGCGCCGGCAAGCGGCTGCGCACCGCGGTGAAGCGCTTTGCCAAGCCCTCATCCTCGGCGACCGCCAGGCACGACTCGCTGTGCTTGGCTAGGTACGCGACCTGTTCCGCAGACGACGAGTTGTAAATCGACACCGGGGTGGCGCCGCAGAAGTACGCCGCCATGTCCAGCACGTGGAACTCGGGCGTGTTGCGCACCATTAGCATCATGCGCTTGCCCGGCTCCAGCCCGCGCGCGCGCAGCCCGGCGGCGACACGTGCCACCACGTCCGCGTACTCGGCGAACGTCCACTGCCCCCAGCTGCCGTCCGGCTTCTGCCACTTGAGTGCGATGCGGTCGCGGTTGGCCTCCACCACCTTCAGGAACTGACTCGGGATGGTCTGGCCGGCGACGGCGGCGCTGATCTGCTCACTCGAGATGTGCCCCACGGTTACCCCCTATGCTGTCGTGAGAGTACAGTTTGTACCATGGGGCCGTCGCTCGTGGCGCCGAATGCGACCAGGTCCTGGCGGTCGAGGTGCTCGGCGCATCCCGCCCCGCGGCGACCACCTTTGCGTTGCGTTCGGATTCCGTTACTGTTGGCACGATGCGTTCCTCGACACCTTTTTCGATGTCGGTGGCGGCATTGGGGTTTTCCACGGCGCTCGCCGCGTGCGGCAAGTCTGGGGACGCTCGGCCTCTCGACGCTTCGAATGTCGAGCAGGACGCTTCTTCCCCCGACTCGATGGGCTCCGACTCCTCGGATGGTGGGCGAGCATCGGATGCGAACGGGGCTCGGGACGCCGGAGGACGATGCGCGTTGGAAACGTCCGAGCCTTTGCTGGTGACCACGAATGGAGCTGTCGTGGAGTTGCTCCATATTGTGGCAAGGGGGAAGCCGGCCGTCGAGGTTCGAGGCGCAAAGAACGTGGTGCTGCGTAACCTGTTTATCGAGCATGAGGGGGGAGCGGGGATTGTGTTTTCTGGCGCCGATGATCTTCGTATCGAAAATGTATCCGTTCGATACTTGGGAGCGCCGGTCTCCGGCCCGAACCCGTCATCTGGACACGTGAATATTCTCGGCAGCACTTCATCACGAGTAATCATGGAATCGATTAGGCTCGAGAAGGGCTCGAGCGGTATCTACTTGACGAAATGCGACGATTCGCAGTTGCGTAGCGTCGAGGGTCATGATTTTCGAGGTCCGTTCCCTCGCGGGCAACTCGTCCAGTGGAATGAATCCCATCGCGGTCTCTTGGACGGGTTCTCGGTTCTCAATCCTCCGGAGAGTTGGCCCGAGGACAACGTCAATGTTTACAAGTCATTCGATGCCGTGATTCGCAATGGGCTCGTGGATGGTAACAACGCCCCCTCGGGTGTAGGAGTCATCTTCGACGGCGACACGAGCACCGGACTCGTCGAGGACGTCGACGCCGTGCGCATGGGCAACGGCTGTTTCTCTGCTTATGCTGCCGGCGGAAACGCAGTCTTTCGACGGACGCGGTGCCGTGACAACATCTGTACCGACCAGGGGCGTGGGGTTCCGAGGTCGGGAGCCCTCATGTGGTGCGGCAAAGAGGGGCAACGTGCCTACCGAATCGAGGAGTCGACCTACTATCAATCCTGCAACAACAACATCGTCTGGCCGCGTGACTCCTTCGCGATAATTGACCTCAAGGAGGCCGTGTTCACACCACGTGCTCCGTTGGCCCTCAAGTTTTGCTGGCAATGAAGTGGTCGTTTTCTCAACCAGGCGAAACCTCAAAGAGCAGGCGCGCGTGTGGGCAATGTGGAACAAGACGCCTCGTCGGGTGGCGCAGAGTCTGGCTTGCCCACGTCAAATAGCGATGGCTGGGCGACCCGCGAGTGGTTCCAGTAATGGTAGGGTGCCATGTGGACATCGCCGCTCTCGTCCTTGACAAGGAATAGCGTCGTGGCATGTCGAACCGCTGGCGTGACTCCATCCTGATCAGGAGACGCCACGAAGAGCTGCAACCCAAGCTCGGTCGCAAAGCGCAGGAGTTGATCGCGGCGCCCTGCGTCGATGCCATAGAACGCCTCGTCGAATAGCAGGGGCCTCACACGCGCCCCTGCGTTGTCGAACATGAGCTTCGCGAGGGAGAGCACCAAAAGGTAATTCGGCACGCCCTGCTCGCCTCCAGAACCGAGCGTGCGCAGCTCACGCGTGAGCTCGATCCCCTCGCTGCTCGCGCTCTGCATGCGGAGTCGGTAATCGAACCAGCGTCGGTAATCGAGGAGCTCCGGCACGTCGCCGTCCCCCGTGCTCCTCAGCTCGGCGAGCCGCTCGTCGATCCAGTGGCGGAACTGCACGCGGCTGTCCTCGTCGAGGAGGCGTACTTTCTTGACCAGCTCGACGAGCTCCCGGCGATCGGGCTTGGGGACCACCGAGAAGTGGTACTGCGTCGTGCCAAAGCGAAGCCCGTCGAGCAAGCGATTGATGCTACGTACCATGCGATCCAGGCGGTCCACCTGTTCCTGGAGGTGGCGGGCGAGGGTCCCCATGACGAGCTTGTTCATGAGCTCTCGCGTCTTTTCGCTCACGACCTCATGCTGTTCGTTGAGGTCACGGTCGAGCTGGGCGAGGACCGACGTGGCAGGCTGCTGGCGCCGGTCCTCGAGGCGGTTTTGCGCCCGATCGTACGTGAACCCGAAGCGGGCCGCGTAGTTGAGATTCCGCACGCCGCGCCCACCGTCCCTCTCGAGCTCGTCGGCGGCGCTCTGCTCTGCCCGCGCCGCCTCATGCATTCGATCGCGGATGGCTTCCAGGGTGCGAAACTGGTCGCCGCGGCACTGCACGCGCACGTAGCGCTCGAGGGCCGCTTCGTCGAGGGGCATCCCGAGGTGACGGCGGAGCGCATCACCGCGGATGCGAAGGTCCGAGTTGAGCTGATCGATGGCATCGTTCAGGTTTTCCCGGGCGATGCTCGTGTCCTCGCGGCGTTGCGTCATCAAGGCTCGTGCTTCGATGGCAAGTCCGTACTTTCGCCGCGCCTCTGCGACTGTCTCTTTGAGCATGTCTAGCTTGAGGGCTAGCTCATCCAGGCCCAAGGCCAGAACGCGTGCTCGCATCGTGTCGACCAGGCCCTTGGCTTGTCCGAGACGGCTCGTGGCAAGATCGACGCGCGTAGACTCGTTGGCTTCGAGCTCCTGCGCGTGCCCATGCTCCTGCTCGGCGCGGAGCGCAAGGGCGTGCGCGTGAAGCACGGCGGGAGCCTGGAGCTGCGCCAAGGCGGTGAGCACGGCGTCGATCTGCGCTTCGATGTCTTCGGCGGCTCGCACCGCGCCCTTGGTCTTGGCGACCTCTTCCTCGAGCGCGCGACACTTGAGCTCCTGTTCCTCGATACACCTCCGGTAACTCCGGGCGCGTGCTTCTGCGCCGATGAGGCAGGGCACCCCTTCGGTGGCTCGGAAACCCATGCCGCGGTGGTCGAGCTCGCCTTGCTCGCCTGGCGGCGGCACCGGACCTAGGGATGAGGGCTGGGCGAGCCACGTGGCGAGTGCGCACCACGCCACCTCTTCCGCATCGGTCGTGGGTCGCTCGAGGATGTCCCGGACCCAGGAGGGGAGCTCGGCGTCGGGTGCGGAGCGCGTGACGACGCGCAGGTGGGGCGCGTGCGTCCGGACGACTTGGAGCACGCGCTCGGTATCCTGTGGTGCAGGGCAAAGAGCCGCGAGGGTTTCATCGCCCAGCAGGGCTTCCAGCGCCGCTAGCTTGCCCAGGGGCGCATCGGGGCGGGGAGACAAGAGAAGGCAGAGGGGCTTGCTATCGAGGTCATTTTCCTCCATGACTCGCATGATCTGCGCAAGACCCTCGACCTGTGGGAGTGCACTTCCCTCGGCCCGCAGCCGCTCGAGCTCACGAGCGGCGTGATAGAGGGCGTCCTGTGCGCGAAGCAGGATGGGCGCAAGCTCCTTGACTCGCCTGCTTGAATCATTTCGGACCCTCGTCGCCTGGTCGACGGCACGAGCGCTGTCGAGATCGTCGGTCGGGATTGGCGAGTCTCCTCGGGTCATTTCGCTGGCCCTGGCCGCGAAAAGCGCTGCGAGCTTGGCGGATTCACCTAGAGCACCGGGCATTGTGGCTGCAGATGCGACAGCCTTTTCGAGGGCCGAGACTGCTCGTAGAAAGCTCGACGCCAAGTGCTCCCTGGCTTCCTTGAGGCTCTTCGCAGAAGACTCTCTTCGACGCAGCGCGGCCTGAGCCAGGCCTTCCAATCGGGCGACCTCACCCCGGCGCTCTGCGAGCTCTGCTTCGGCAGTGTGCAGCCTAGTCAGGATGCCGTCGCTGTCGGTCATCGCCGCAGCGCGGAGTGACTCCTCGGCAGCATCGAGATTCCCCTGGGCAGAAAGAACATCGCTCTCGACGCGCACCATGTCTTCGTCCAGGCGCGTGAGCTCCTGCTGCATGAGCTCGGCCCTCTCCTGAGCTTTCTCGAGCTCGCGGAAGCGCTCGAGCCAGGTGTAGCGCGCGACCGCCTCGCGCTGCTTGGCGACTTCTCCGGCGAGCTCCACGATGCTGGCCACGTAGGCGCGTTGCTCACCCAAGTCACGCAGCACCACCTCGAGCTCATCAACCTGGCGCAAGCTACGCAGGATTTCCGCAAAAACGTCGGAGTCCGGCGCTGGCAGGAGGCGGCCGAAAAGAGTGCCAAAGTCACGCGCACCCGCGACGATCTCTCGGTACGCTTTCGCCATGGACCAGAAACGGCAGACCTCCTCATAGACAACCATGCCGCCGAAAAGCCGGTCGGCGAGCGCCTTGCGATACTCGGAAGCTTGACCAAAGGTCGCTAGCTTGCCGAGCCGATCACGCAACTCGTCACGCGTGACCGGCCGCATGCCTCCCTCGGGAACATCCACGAGAAGGGGAACCTCCTCGAGGGCTCCTCGGTGAAGAAAGCCCCACTTCGACACGCGGGCTTCCAGGCTGGTGGCCTCGGTTCCAATCCCCACGCAGATGCGCTCGCCACTTTCGTCCTGAAGCTCGAGAGCCGAATAGGCGATAGCCCCTCCCTCGTTTAGGAGCCCACGCTCGGGATCAAGCCGCAAGACGATTCCCTGCAACGAGCGACCCTCGTCTCGCCTGCCGCCGATGCGCGCGGCGGCGTTGAGCTCCAGGTCCTGGCCACCCGAGAGCACGTAGTGGATCGCATCGAGCACCGTGGTTTTCCCGGAGCCGTTGTCTCCCAAGAGAAAAAGATGCCCTTCGTTCGGGACATCGATCGTCTCGTTGACCAGGTTGTGGAAGTTGATGAGCCGCACGCGCCGAATGGCGTACCCCGCGCGCCCGCGTTCGCGCGTGCCGTTCATTGGGCGTCCTCAGCCACCTGGGACGGCCCCCCACCAATCGCTCCCGAGAGTGCAGAGCGACCGAGTGCACGCACATCATACAGGTACAAGGCAGGTAGGCACTCGTAGAGGAGGTTCTCCCGGTCCACGCTGTCCCGCTCCTCGCGCTCGGGCTCGATCTCCGCAAGAAAGCGGAAGCGAATGAGGCTTGGCATGAGCGCGCGCAAGATCCTTCGGACCCCTTCGTCGTCGGGAGCCTGTGTCCCGAGGTCTTCTTGGAAACGCGATCGGACGAACGCAAACAGGTCGCCAAAGCGGAAACGCATGGGTTCTGGATCGTCGATGGAGGCGTTCCGCTCGTCGAGAAGGTGCTCGTGGAATTCGAGAACCAGTAGAAAGGCAATACAGTCGTCTCGGCGCGTGAGGTCAAAGACGTCGTGCTGGCTAGGACGAAGCGCCGGGTTGTGCCACTTGTCTTTGACCAGCCGCGCACCATGCGTGTCTACGACGAGCTGCCAGCCGTACAGTTCCTGAAAGAAGCGCTGGAACTCCGCCCGGTGCTTGCGGAGAAATCCGAATAGATCGGGCTCGTCAGCGCGGTAGAAGAAGGGGGCTTCGACGAGCACGTTGAGCACCTTCCGCACGCGCTCCGCGCTCATCCTTTCGAAGTAGGCGCTCATTTCATTACTCCTCCCGTGGGGACACGAAGAACGCAGTCAGGAGCCTCGAGGCCGACCTCATTGGTCCCGAGCCCCGCCGGCGGGCCGGGCGCCATCACGAGCTCTATCCCAAGCTTGGCTCGAGAGCGTCCACCAGCGAGGTGGTGGGTACGCGCCACGTCTAGCCAGCGGCGCGGAGCGCTTTCATCGACGAGTCCAAGTTCAGAGAGCCGCACCTCTTGTCGCTGGCCAAGGGTCGTCTCGAGCCAACGTCTAAGCTCGGCCTCTCGTTTTGCCCGAAGCTCCCGCACAGCTTCGGGGGTCGCTGCCTTGGGTCTGAGCGGGCGGACTACCTCCTTGGCCCTTGGGGAAGCCTGCACGCTGCGAGGTAGCGGGGGACGTGCACGCTCGCCCTGTCCGGGTGCCCTGCGATCGAACCTACCGTGAGCGACTCCAAGGAGGCGGCGGGTGAAGTCCTGCAACGCGGGGTACGTGCCATCCTCGAGGGAAGCGATTTCACGAATCCTTCCCCGGAGGTCGGCAAGGCGGGCGCTTCGTCGCTCCAACTCCCGAATGTGCCTGTGCATCTTGTGGAGAACGGCGCGGGCCGAGTCGTCAATGCGCGCGCAGAGCATGGCCAGGCGCCCATCCTTTTCGAAAAAGCGTTTCTGCGCGTGAAGCAGGGCGGCAGGAGAACGCGGTGCACCTCCGGAGCGAAATGCTCGCGGCATGGAGGCACGCTCGGCGGCGAGCAGGTCATGGCACTCGCCAAGTGCGCTCTGGTAGCGAGGCGCCAAGAGCGTCGCGAGCCGTCCTTCGATTTCTTGGCGAAGCTCCTCGATGCGAGAGAGGTACACCGTCACGTACCGCTCGAGCCAGCGCAGGATTTCACGCAGGGTCGAGAGGTCGTACGGGCGCGCGGCGAACGCCAGCATTCCGCTGCGGAACGAGAGCAGCTCCTCCGAGATCTCGTGGACTGCCTCGTCGATCACCACGAGGAGGTGGATGGGCCGTCTCGCTAGTTCGGCATCCAGGTCTTTTTGTTGGGCCCGATCCGCTCGCCATCGATCGAGGGCTCTCTGCGATTCCTTCAACGCACCCAGGATGTCGGTGAGGCGATCGCGGCTGTCCGAGACCTTTCCTTCGAGCTTGTCCGCCAGGCGGGTCTCGAGCCACTCGAGGAGGGCGACGGCGTCGTCGCGCAAGCGATACCGGTAGCGCTCGCGGCGATTGTCCTTGTAGCCGCGTATCTTCAGCGCCTCGGCTGTTCTATCCAGGCAACCCCAGCTCTCTAACTGCGAGAGGTCTTGTGCCAGCTGGTCAGAATCATAGGGCCTTCCGGTAGCGACATAGGCAGAGGCAACTCGTCGAGCAAGGTCTTCATGGAGTGGTTCTAGCTCATGGCCGCGGCGGAGGAGGAGCATGGCAAAAAGGATGTTGATGTACGCCTCCGCCCGATCTGCGACCAGGACACAGACCACTGGCCCGTCGAACGCCTTGAGGAGGACCGGCGCAAGACCGGAATCGAACGCCTCCTCGCGCTCGCGGAGCAATCGTGTTGCCGCAGCGCGGAAATCGTTATCATGGCTGTGATGGACGGAGACGTTGTCGTCGCCCTGCGTGAGCTTGTCGAGAGCACTCCTGCCCTCGGGGAAATCCTGGGCGCAATCCTCGACCGAAGGGAGAGGTTGGGAAAGATTCCCGCGCGCATGACCGTCCGGTGTCCCGAGGCGTGCGTGGGTCCTCTCCGTGACCTCCTGTCGGCCCGCGCCGTGGTCGCCGTGGGTGATGGCAAGGTCCGGCTTGACCTGGGCTTGGCTTCGGGAAGCCTTGCCCTGGACGCGATCCTTTATGGTGCTCTTGGGCGCACCCCCTGCGATCCCGTGGCCGAAGAGGCTCAGCGTATCTCCAGGCTTGTCGCCGCCATGGACGAGGTCTCCCTTGGCGCGCGGAGCCAAGCCGCCCGGTCCTGGCTCGCCACCGAGAGGGCCACTGCCGAGCGCGCGGTGGGTGACTTGGTCGCTATCGCGAAGAGCCAGGGGGTCGACGTGGCTGCCGAGGAGGCCCGTCTCATCGCTAGGTGCATCGACGCCGCTCTGGACAATGACAGCCCCATCCGCCTGCAGAATTTCTCGGCGCGAGTCGCCGGGCATAGCAAGGCACTCCTTTCTGGGAGCGAGCGATTTTATCGCCTTGGGCAGGCCTTGTACGAGCACGACCTGGCCACAGCCCGTGAGGTGCACTTTCTTGGCGATCCGGTGAGTCCCCGAGACGCCTTCCGCAAGGCGCTGGAAGTCCACCAAATCTTTCGCGATGAGGCAGCGCTCATCGTCCTTTGCTTTGGGCCTCTCGTCTACGAAAAGGACGGTCAGCGCTTCGACCACGTGGCGCGGCACGCACGTCTCGGTGAGTGCTCCCCGCTCACCCTGGCTCAGCTCCGGGGGGCCAAGCTCAGCGATGCGTCTATCGACCGGGTCACGATCCTTGAGAACCAAGCCACGTTCCTGGACTACGTGGAGGCACTCCACGTCCGCGGGATTGACCGCGAAGTCGTGATCTTGGCGGATGGACAAGCCAACTGGGCCGTGATTTCCCTGCTCAGGGCCCTCGCAGCCCGCCGAATCCCAATGCGTCACTCCGGGGACCTGGACCGCTCTGGCGTGCTCATCCTTCGCAGCATTGGACGACGGGTAGGCGCTTCCATTACCCCTTTCTACATGGACGTCGAGACCCACCGCGCCTACGCCAATCACGGCCGCCCGCTCGATCCCGAGGAGCGGGAGCGACTGCGAGCCCTCCTCACTACCGACGGGGAGAGCGAGCCCGCCCACCAGCTCTTGCGCGAGATCCTTTGCACCGGAAGGTGGATAGAGCAGGAGGCCTTCGCCCACGACGCCATTCTGGGGTCGCTCGGAGCCCATGCGCGAGATCGGTAGCATGAGGGGATGACATTCGTCGGCCGCCTGCGTCCGGTGGATGATTCTTGACACCGCGGGGAGGGGCTGCTACGAAATCCACGCGTTTTCACGCATGGGGCTGTAGCTCAGCTGGGAGAGCGCTAGAATCGCACTCTAGAGGCCGTCGGTTCGATCCCGATCAGCTCCACAAGTTCGACTACCTCGCTGATTTACCGTCAAGCAACACTTCCCTTCTCCGAGGCCAAAAGCTCCACCAGGCTGTCGTAGATCCGCGCCCGCTTTGCCAAGTCGCAAGATTGCCCGCGTCCCGGCGCCGCTTGGTCAAGCGGACTCGCACGGCACGGATCAGCTGTCGGCTCGTGCGCAGGTAGCGCAGGGCTGCCATGCCGCCCAACGCGCCCGCACGGCAGGCCATCGGAGGAAATGAATTTCTCCGCTATCATGTGGGGTCGTGGATCTTTCCGACGCTACCGGAGGCTTTCGGGGGACCGAGCGGTTTGAGGTCCTGTCGTGCCTCGGCGCAGGAGGCATGGGCGTCGTGTACGAGGTTCTCGACCGGGAAAAAAACGCCCGCGTGGCCCTGAAAACGCTGCGCAGGATGGACCCCGACACGCTCCTTCGGCTCAAGCAGGAATTCCGCTCCCTCCAGGACCTGGAACACCCCAACTTGGTGGGCCTCGGGGAGCTCATCGAAGAAGCCGGCCAGTGGTTCTTTACCATGGACCTGGTCGACGGAACCGACTTTTACACCTACGTGCGCAACGCTCCGATCCCCCCGGCGTTCAGCAGCAGCGGCGCGGAATCCACGGTGCTTGTTCCCCAGGACTTTCTCCAGTCCAACGGCGAACGGCATGCCAGGGAGCCTGAGCTGGTTCAAGAGGAGCCGCGCCCGCGGGTCCGCAAGGTCGCCGTGTTTGACGAAGCGCGCCTGCGAGCCTCCCTCCCGCAGCTGGTGCGCGGCATTTCGGCCCTGCATGACGCCGGAAAAATCCACCGGGACATCAAGCCGAGCAACATTCTCGTCAGCCACGAGGGGCACCTGGTCCTCGTGGACTTTGGGCTTGTGATGGACGTGGCGGCGCGGGCAGAAAAGCGGGCCGTGGGCACCATGGCATTCATGGCGCCTGAGCAGGCCGAAGGGCGCGCCGTGGGACCGGCCGCAGACTGGTACGGCATGGGCGCCGTGCTCTACCTTTCGCTCACGGGCGCCATCCCCCATGACGGGGACTCCCTAGAGGAGGTGTATTCCAAAAAGGTCCGCGTGGCGCCTGCTCCGCCATCGGAGCTCGTGCAAAATGCCCCGGAGGACCTATCCGCCCTGTGCGCATCCTTGCTGCACGTGGATCCCGCAGCGCGACCGACCCGGGATGAGATCCTCAAGCGCCTGGGTACCGACAGGGGCCCAGCCGCGTCCCTGTCCTCGCAATCCCACGCGGCAGCACCGTTCGTGGGACGCAGGCGCGAGGCCGAGTGGCTCGCCCAGGCGTACCAGGAGTCCCAGGCCGGGGGGGCTCTGACCGTGGTAATCCGGGGCGAGTCGGGCGTGGGCAAGAGCGCCCTGGCGCGCCGGTTCCTGGATGGTATCCGGCAAAATGAGCCGGGCACGCTGGTGCTATCGGGACGATGCTACGAGCGCGAGCTCGTGCCCTACAAGGCATTCGACGGCATCATCGACGGACTGAGCGTCCACTTGTCCCAGCTGGATTCCACAGCGACCCAGGGCTACCTGAATGCAGATAGCCCCCTGGTGGCACGCTTGTTTCCTGTATTACGCCGCATTCCGACCATGGCAAGCCCAGCGGAGGGCCCATCCCTAAGCCCCCAGGAGCTCCGTAGCCGGGCCCTCCTGGGCCTGCGTCACCTGCTGTCCCAGGTGGCCCGATCCCAGCGCACGGTGCTCTTTATTGACGACCTGCAGTGGGCCGACGCCGATAGCCTGGCGCTGCTTCGCGAAGCCATGCATCCACCGGACGCGCCCCCGCTCCTGCTCCTGGCCACGCTCCGAGCCCAGCCCGACCAGGGGATTCCCGAAGCCATCTTGCGGGTTCTGGATGGCCTGGGGCGGGTTCGCGACATCTCCCTTTCGGGTCTTTCGTCGGAGGAGGCCCGGGACCTGATCGCGACGCTTCTGGTCGCCACGGATAAGGAAAGGCGTCCGGACGTCGGCTCGATTTTGGAGGAAACGGGTGGGCATCCCCTGTTCATTCACGAGCTCGTGCGTCATCGCGCCGAGGAGGACCCGAACGGCGTGCTGGCCATGCGTCTCGACGATGCCCTATGGGCACGCACGCGCCGACTGGATAGTAGCGCCCAACGGTTATTGGACTTGGTCGCCGTTTCCGGAGGCCCCGTCGCGCGAAAGGTCGTAGCCCGGGCCGCGGCCATGGCACCCGCCGAGATGGCAAAGCACGTGGCCGTCCTGCGCGCAAGGTACCTGGTGCGCACCACGGGGATGCGGGGCGTGGACTCCATTGAGCCCTACCACGATCGGGTGCGGGAAGCGGTGGTCACGCACCTCACGGACGAATCGCGCAAGCGGTATCACATGGCACTTGCCCAGGCCCTGGATCACGAGGGCGCTGGCGCGGAAAATCCGCTGGCGCTCCTTCGCCACTTGCTAGCCGCCGGCAGCGTGGCCCGGGTAGCCGATCTCGCCGTGCGAGCGGCGGCCCTTGCAAGCGATGCCCTGGCATTTGACCAAGCGGCGGCGCTGTACCGGATGGCGCTCGATACCGGAAGGTACGCCCCCGAAGAAGCGCGCCGCCTTCGCATGCTGCTGGCGGATACGCTCGTCCACGCCGGACACGGGTCCGAAGCCGCGGATGAGTACCTGCTTGCCGCCGACGGGGCGGAGCATGACGTGCGAATCCACTGCCAGCGCCGGGCAGCCCAGCAGCTCCTACTGAGCGGCCACGTGGCACGCGGCCGCAGCGTCTTGGACGCGGTGCTCGTCGACATCGGCGAGGCCCTGGCTCCCAGCCCCAAGCGGGCGTTGCTTTCGCTGGCCTGGAGCCGGGCCAAGCTGCGGCTTCGGGGGCTAAGGTGGAAGGCACGCTCTACCCAGGACATCCCGCCCGCGGAGCTTAGCGGCTGGGACGTATTCCGGGCCATTGCCCTGGGGCTTGGGATGGTCGATAACATCCGCGGTGCCGATTTCCAGGCCCGGTGCCTGCTCATGGCCCTGCGCATGGGCGAGCCAGGCCGCATCGGCCAAGCCCTCACGCTCGAGGCGGTATTCCAGGGATCCCAGGGGGGGCGGCATCTCGTGCGCGCCGCCGAGCTCCTCGCCGTGGCAACCAGGATTGCCGAGGAAACCGACGACACCTACCTCCGAGGCTGGTCAATGGGTGTCGCAGGCATGCTGGCCTACTTCGAAGGGCGATTTACGGCCGCCGCCCAGCATTTTGCACAGGGCGAGGCGATCCTCCGGCAGCTTCCCACCTACATGGGATGGGATCTCAGCTCGGTTCGCCTGTACTGGCTCCTTTCGCTCCGGCAGATGGGAGCCTTTCGCGAGCTAGCCACTTCAGTAGGCTACTGCCTTCGGGAAGCGGCGCGGCATGGCGATATTTACGGGCAAGCCACCATGACCCGGGCCCTCGCTATCTATCGCCTTGTCCAGGATGAGCCCGAAGAGGCCAAGCGCGATCTTTCTCAGGCGCAGTGGATCCCGCCGGAGGGCACGTTTCACATTCAACACTTCTATGAGCACAGGGCTTGCAGCGAGATCAGCCTGTACCTGGGGGAGGACAGGGCAGACCTGGAAAAACACCTGCAGGTGCTCCATGCCGTCGAGCGTTCGCTCCTCCTTCGGGTCCATACGATTCGCAAGGAGTTCCTTTGGCTGCGGGGACGCCTGGCCGTGGCCCTGGCCGCGACCATCTCCGACGGCAAGGGCGCCCTGTTTTCGCTCACGGAGGACATGGCCCGGCGGCTCGAGCGCGACTGCAATCCCTATTCCTGCGTGTACTCGTCCATGCTCTTGGCAGGCGTGGCCGCGGGCCGCGGGCAAGCCGATGAGTGCAAGGAGCACCTGCGACGGGCGGCCGCGCGCGCTGACGAGCGGAACTACCGCTTTCTTGCGGCCGCGGCTCGCAAGCGCCTGGGGGAACGCATCGGCGGAGACGAAGGGAAGGCCCTCGTCGCAGCGGCCGAAGCGTTCATGGCGTCCGAGGGCATTCGCAACGTCGAAAAGATAACGCGCATGGTCCTGCCGGGGGTGTAGTGGGACCGCTCGCGCTTCGCGCGTGATGGAAGACAGGCGAAAATGGAAGACAACCTCCGCCCGCCGCGAGGTCCCGAGCTACTTCCGGATTCGGGCTACCGCCAACGTGGTGGCGGAGCCCAAGTCAGGAAATCACGAGGCTCAGAGTCGCATCGGCGGTCGCAACCAGTCGCGTGCCAAAGGACGCGGATGCACGGTTGAGCGTCCCCTCGAGCCATCGGGCGTCGTCAAAGGAAGCGCGACAGAGGCGGAGCTTCCGAAGTTGAAACGGCACCAGTTGCAATCCTTCGAGCGCGCCGCCAGGGCCAAGCTCGGCCAGGTACATGAGGACCAGATCGCTGCGATATTCCTCGTAACCGGCGATTCCCTCGTAATCGTTGATGAAGTCGCCGCAGCCGTAGAGGATGAGCCGGTGGCGATACACCTCAACGGGCCGCGGATGATGCGAGGAATGGCCGTGAACAACATCGACTCCCCCCTCGACCAGTCGATGAGCGAACCGGATATGGTCGGCCGCGACCTCGTATCCCCAGTTTGAGCCCCAGTGAAGGGAGACGAGGGCGAGATCGCCAGGCTGGCGCCACCTGGCCACGCGTTCTGCTACCTCGTCGGCTTCCCTTTCCGATGGCATCGGGATGAGGTCGACCCCAGGGCGGTCGGGCTGTGCGCTCCAGCTCCGCGGGATGCCACTCGAGCTGGTGCCCATCCCGAAGACAAGGAGAAAGCGCCCGCCAGGCAGCACGAGCCGAGCGGGCCGTCGCGCCTCCTCGAGGTTACGTCCAGCCCCGGCCACACGCATGCCGGCGCCCTGAAGGGTGTCGATCGTCTCGAGG
>JACQUZ010000061.1 GCA_016210055.1 Deltaproteobacteria bacterium
CCCGACGCCCCCGCCCCCGGTCGTGGACCGGTACACGGGGAGCATCAAGCTCGGCCTGCTCCTCGATGCGGTGGCGCAGGTGCTCGCCGCGATGGCGGCGCTACCGCCCGCGCCGAACCCCACGGGGGACTCCAAGTCCGACATGGCCAATCTCATCCAGTATCAGGCCAAGCTGGCGCAGCACGCCAAGCGTGACGAGCAGGTCCGCACGGCCGGCGCGCTGGTGAAGCTCTTCCTGGTGTGAGCCATGCTGGGACTGTTCACTCTGTTCGGCGACCCGCCCGTGTACATCGGGCCCGGTGAGCCGCTGCCCGCGGTCAGCGCGGCATCCCAGGGATGGTTCGATTTCTTCCCGGGACCGCCCACGTATCTGGGTGACGGCCAACCGCTTGGCAACCAGTCGTCTGGTGGCGGGTTCTCCTTCGCGCTCTTCCCGGAGCCGCCGCACTACGTGACGCCGGCCCCAGGGAGTGTCGAGCATCGGATCCTACCGGTCACCTGCTCGCTGTGATCGCGTGGTGATCCTAACCTGGGGGAGGCTGCTGGCGCGCGGTCCGGCCGCGCGCGGCGAGGTCGGCTGCGCGCCAGTGGCCCCCCTTTTCTTTCAGAAAGGCTGTTTTCAATGAGCGACAATTACGGTTTTACTCTGGGCGGGCTCCAACCCAATCAGCCGCCCCGCAAGAAGGGTGCGGAGAAGGTACCCCTCTACCAATTAGCGCTCGCCCGTTACGTGCGGGCGCTCGTCGACGAGCTCGGATGGCGGCCAGATGTGATTGGCACGCACCGAGTGCCCTGGATCCCCGCGCCGTCGGCGGAAGAGATGTTGCGTTTCTTTCATCGGGAGTCGCGCCTGTGGCTCGATCGCGACGATATCCCCGACGAGGAGAAGCGGCCGCAGCTCATTACCAATGCACGAGACGAGGCGGTCCATCAATTCGGCAGCATCCAGTTTGGCAACCTGGTTCCCGACGAGGCGAATTTCGAGAAGGGCCCCGAGGCGATTGCCGTGAAGGCGGCAGCCTTGCTTCCGGTCGGCGTCGGTGGCGGGCGGCCCGTTCCGCTCTTCCTCAAGCCCGATCGGAGCTTCTGGTTCTTGTACCGCCTCGACGCCCTCGCCACGCACCTCGACAAGCTGCGAGGCGTGCCGCAGAAGATCGGCACGTTCCTCGAAGACGCGGCCGAGGGGCTCAAGGGGCTCGACGAGGCTCTGACAAGGAAGGTGCGGGGTGGGATCGAGGGCGGGCTCCACGCCCTCGTGAAGCTGCCCGACGAGATGGTGGTCAAGCCCGTTCAGCGGACGATCGGCGTAGTGACCCTGGCCGCGGTAGCGCTCGCCGTTCTTTTCGTGGTGACGCGAAAATGAGCGCCAACAGCGATGCAGTCCTCTGGACCGTGCTCATCGCCGGAGGCGCCGCCGCCCTGTTTGCCGGTGGACGGCGCTCGGTGAAGCCCAGACGGGCACTCGGAGACACGCCCAGGTCAGAGCCCGCGCCAACAGAGGTGCCTGCGAAGCGGCGCGTTATCAAGGACGACGTGGAGGTCCTCGGGCGGGCCATCCACAGCGAGATCGGGCGAGGTTCGAGGGAGCAGAAGGTCGCCGTGGCCTGGGTCGCCCGCAATCTCTCCAAGGAGAAAGGCCAACCAATCTGGCGAGTGCTGTGCGCGCCTTGTGGCGCCCAGGCGGGCCACAGGCGGCCCATGTCCACCCGGCTCGCCGCCCGCCCCGAGGATCTCGTGGTCGCTTCCGAAGTTCTGGCCTCGCCGGAGAGTGACGATCCGACCGGCGGAGCGACGCACCATGTGGACCCGAGGGTGCGGGCCTACCCCAAGATCCGCAAGCGCTGGATCGAGGAGTACAAGTGGGAGCCTTACAAGCGGATCGGCGAGGAGTTGGAGCTATGGGGACCTTCGAAGACGCAGTGAACAAGATCCGGGCAGCCTTCGAGCCGGGGGCCGACGCCGCCACCAAAGCAGAAGCGGCGGCCACCTTGCGCGCGGTGCTCGCCGTTCTCGACGCGAGCCCAGGCGGAGCGGCTGTGCTTCCCGCTGCCAGCGCAACGCCTGGCGAGGATATCCTCGGCGCGATCTTGGAGAAGATCCGCCGGCTGGCGCCAGACGGCGCAAAGCTTGACGTGCCCCGCCTCAGCATTCCCCTGGTCTCACTGCCGAAGCCCTGACCGCCGCGCGGTCGGGACGGGGTACACTGAGTCCGATGGGACGCTCCCGAGGTCGGTACACCCAGACTGCACGATGCTTTCGCCTGCTGGAGCGCCTTCGCGGGTACCGGGAGGGCGTCCTCATCCGTGAGCTCGCCGACGAGTTCCAGGTTCACGAGGACCAGATCTATAGCGACCTCGACGCCCTCACACTTGGCGGGTACTCGGTTCAGCTCGATACGCGCATGGCGGAGGGGCCTTCGGGCAAGACGCGGAAAATGGCGACCGCGATCCTGCTCGGTGAAAGCCACGGTTCGATCATCATCACCCGGGAGGAGCGCTACTCCGTGCTCGCGGTTCGGCGGGTATTCGACGTGCTCAAGGGCTCGCCGTTTTACCGCGACGTGCAGGCGGTGTTCACGAAGATCATGCAGGAGATTCCCTCCGGGGATCGTGAGGAATACGCTTCGTGGGGCGAGCGATTCGTATACGTGCCCGACGGAGGGACCAAGGACTACTCCGACAAGGGCGAGCTCTTGCAGGCGCTACGAACCGCGGTGCTCTACCGCCGTGTAGTCCGTTACGTCTACACGCAGGCATCTGGCCGCGAGCAGCGGGGCTTTCTGGCCCCTTATGCCATCGTGCTGTACCGCCACGGTCTCTATGTCGTGGGTCGGTACGTCAAGAGACCCGAGGATGTGCGGACGCCCGCCCCGGGTGAGAAGGTCAAGCCGCCTCTGGCCGCCGAGCGATTCTCCGAAGTCGAGCTTGTCTCCGCCCGACGGAGCTTCGAGCCGCCCCGGGACCTCAAGCTGGAGGAGCTCTTCCAGGGCGCGTTCGGGATCATCGTCGGCACCGGCGAGCCCCAGCGAGTGGTCATCGAGTTTGGCCGCACCAAGCGCACCCACGTCCTCGCTCGGACCTGGCATCCCACGCAGAAGGTGCAGACCCTTGCGGATGGCCGGGTTCGGTTGGAGCTCGTGCTGAATGATCTCACGGAGATCGTGTCCTGGGTCCTGTCCTGGGGGCCACATGCCCGCGTCCTGGAGCCGCCCGCGTTGCGCGAGAAAGTAGTGAGGGAGCTGGCGGATGCGGCCGAGTGGTACGAGCAACAGCGGGCTCTAGCCAGGGAGAGGGCCGGAGACGACGGATCCAGCGGTTGTTGACGGCTCGGAAGGCGAGGGTCTGCCTAGAGTTATGAAATAGTTTCGCCCTGCCGAGTATTTTGCCCACCCGAGGGTCGTAGCGTCTACTCATGGACGCGAAAGCCCGGTTGCTCAAGGTAGTTCCGAATCCACAGCCGCATTGCCCTATTGAGGACGCCGAGGAAACGCCCGCCGCGCGGCGCCTCCACTGTCGTCACTACGACGACTGCCTGGACGCCGCCATCGCGGGCGACTGGCCGGGCTTCTCCTGCCAGCGCTGCGGCGCCTTCGTTCCGCTGTCGCCTCTCAGCGAGGAGCGAGACCTGCGCGGCCTGCTGGAGCTGTCCGCGAGGGCCTTGGCGTCGAACGAGAACAAGAAGGAGTGAGTCGCTGGGCGGGTGCCAGCGATGGGAAGCACGCAACGAGTAAACGCAGAAGCAAAGGGAGAAGGACCATGATCAAGACCGCCATCACTGTGTTGGAGCCCGTGAACCGTTTCGAGCTGGCCGCGATCAAGCGGGACCGCGCCAAGCTAGTTTCCCTGAAGGCCGAGGTCGAGGCGCTGGTCGACTCGCTGCGGCGCCGCGAGGAGGACGTGATCGCCCGCATTGACGCTGGCTGTCCAGTCGACGGAGACGCGCGCGTGCTGGTCCGCCGGCGGCAGAACATCTCATGGCTCACGATCGTAAAGCAGGAGCTCGGCGAGGAGGCCGTGGTGCGTGCCAAGGACGAGTGGCCGGTTAGCTTCTATAAGGAACTGCAGGTCGGGTGACGTATGCGCGCCGAGAAGGAGCCGACGCTCGATTTGCCGACGCAGTTCACCGACGAGCAACTTGAGCAGGCAGCGGTAGCTCTCGCCCGGTGGCTCGTCAAGCTCGCCTGTGCCGAGGTCGCGAATGACGAGGCGCCCGCGGCGGAGGCGGAGCAAGATGCGCCGCTGGCGAAGAGGCACGCCGCCTGACACGATCCCATCACGACGGAGACCCGCCATGAAGACCTCACCCAGTTCGACGCTGCGGATCTACCTGCGCCGCTCCAAGGACGACGGACAGCAGGCGTTCTCCCTGGACGTCCAGCGCGAAGGCTGCCGCCAGTTCGTGACCCGCGACATGCCCACTCGCTGGGGGCTCAGCCCCGATTGGGGCGGCAGGGTGGAGTACGTCGACGACGGCATCGCCGGAGACGATTTCGTCGGGCTCGCTGCACTCAAACGCCTCCGCGCCGAGGCCCAGCGCGGCGACGTCATCGTGGTCCGCGACCTGAGCCGCCTGGGCCGCGACGCCCTCGAGCCGGCGCTCGTGATCCGGGACCTCGCCCGCGAGCGCAACGTCCGCATCTTCTATTACGACTCGCGCGAGGAGGTGTCCGTCAAAGACCCGATGGACATCGTCATGACGGTCATCAAGGGCGCGGCCGCCGAGGCCGAGCTCCATGCCATTCGCTCGCGCACTCGCGAAGCCCTCCGCCGGCGCGTCGAGAGTGGCTTCGTGGCGGGCGGCCGCACCTATGGCTACGACAACGTCCGCCAGCGGAACGCCGACGGCTCCGAGTACACGACGGCCGTGGTGAACCCCGAGCAGGCGGAAGTTGTGCGTCGCATCTTCCGCGAGTTCATCCAGGGCAAGGGCCTCAAGAAGATCGCCATCGGCCTGAACAACGACGGCATCCCGCCCCCCACGGCGGGCCGTCGCGGGACCGGCTCCTGGGCGCCGACCTGCATCCACGCCATGCTGCGCAACGAGCGCTACCGGGGCGTGTATGTCCACGGTCGGGTAAAGCGCGTCAAGCGCGGGGGCAAGAAGGTGCTCGCCGAGCGGGACCCGAATGTCCCGATCCTCCGGCGAGAGATCCCCGAGTGGCGGATCATCGACGATGTGACCTGGCAGGCGGTCCAAGGCCTGATCCGGCACCGCCAGACCTCGGTCATCCGCCAGCCGACCCGGGTCCGCTACGCCCTCACGAGCATCGCCCGCTGCGGCACCTGCGGCGGAGCCATCGGCGTCGCCCGTACCAAGCGCACGGGCGGGCAGCGGGTCCCGGCCTATGCCTGCCAGTACCACCACGAGCGCGGCGCGGCCGTCTGCCCCGTGACCATCCATCAGCCCGTCGAAGACGTGGAGCGGGCGCTGGTCCGCTTCCTCCAGGAGAAGGTCTTCACCCAGGCTGTTCTCGACCGCATCCTGGCCGAGATCCGCGCGGAGCTGGACCGCCTGGCCGCGAGCGCCCCTCGCGACCGAGACCGCCTCAAGAAGGAGCTGGATGGCTTGCAGAAGCAGCGCGGCAACCTGATCCGCCTCGCCGCCCACGCTGGTGATGGCGCATCGATCCCGGAGCTCGCCGCGCAGCTCACCAATCTAAAGGAGCGCGCCGCCCGTCTCGAGGCCGAGCTGGCCACGGCGCAACGTGCCGAGATCTCGACAGAAGAAGCCCTTGCCCGTATCGAGGCGGCGGCCCGCGCCACTCTGGCCGATCTCGAGCGCACCGTGGCTGCCGACGACCGCGAGGGGCTGCGCGAGGTCTTCCGCGCGCTCTTCCCCGGCGGGCTCATCTTCACGCCCGTCGAAAACAGAAACCGCCGAGTCTGGGCCATTTCTGGCCGCGCCAGGCTCGGCGGGTCCCGATTGCGTTGTGACCCCACGGGGACGCCTTGGCCGATGCCCCGGAACTTGCGGCGTCCGGCAGCGGGAGTGCCATTCCCATCCAAGCACGTGGAATGGAGACCGAGCGCGTGTCCCTCGCCGGTGACGATTTCTTTGCGCGACCACAAAAGTCGCGCGCGTGGCTCGTTGTACTCGCAAGCGCCCTCGCGGTCGCAGGCGTCGTGCTCGGACTCGTCCTTTGGCCTCGTACCAGCCCGAGCCAATCAAAGACCGAGCCGCTTCCTGCACTTCACGAGCATGTCGCTCTTCCTTCGTCGAACGCTGGGTCGTCCAGCGGATCTGCGGTCGCAGTTGTGGCGACCGAGCCCAAGGCGGCTCAGCCGTCTTCGAATCGGGCAGGCGGGGCCGATGAGCGCTCGGCGCTCCTAACGCCCGACGCGGGCGCGGCACGACCTCGTCAAGTCGAGTCGCTGGCGAGCACGCACGGTGGTCCTCGCTCCGAATCGCTCCAGTCCATGACGCGCGTGGGGCCACGCGCCGATGGGGGGGGGAGCGACTCCACGGTCTCGCGTCCCCCGTCGACGGCAGGCGACATGGCGTCTGCCCTCTCGCTCGTCAAGCAAGGGCAGGAGGCACTACGGCAAGGAGATACCGTGCAGGCTGCAGCGAGCTTCCATAGGGCCCGTGAGCTGGACCCGGGGAATGCGGAAGCCGTGGCTGGGCTCGGAGAAGTAGCCCTCGCCCAGGGACAGGTCGGCGACGCGCTCGTACACCTAGAGGCGGCCGTGCGTGTTCTGCCGTCCTCTTCGCGGATTCACACCCTTTGTGGACAAGCCTATCTCAGCGTGGGAAAACCCCGGCCGGCTGCACTTGCCTTCAAGAAGGCGCTCAAGCTGAATCCGGATAATGACGCCGCCCGAAAAGGCTATGAAGAGGCCGCTGCCCTTGGAGGGGAGTGAGTTAAGTTTGTTGTGTTTGCGACGATACACTAACTGATGCTACATTGAGGTGGGTCATGGACGTGCCTATGGCGTGCAGAAGCGGCATGGGAGTCGAGCCCGCGCGGGAAAGCACCCGGAAGCCTCGCTTGCCACGAATCCGGGAGTGGCAGCCTGTTCCTCTTGAGCTCCCTGTCGATGACCCATATCGGCGTCCGCCTTCACCGGCGGATGGTGGTCCGAAACCTCCAGCCGACGATGACAACAGAGGTCGCGTCATCGTCATCGAGCTCGCCTGAAATACCACGTGTACATCGAAGGCCCGGTCGATAATTCGGCGCCAGGGCGAGCGAGGCTGGCGGCGGCCATTGCCGGGCAGTACCGCATTTCGACCGAGCAGGTGGCCCGTTCCCTGGAGCAGGGCCGCCTTCGGGTGAAGTCCGACGTAGACGAGCCGACCGCACTGAGGTACTCGGGCGAGCTCACCGCCGTAGGAGCCGTTGTCACCGTCATCAACGCGGAAACCGGCGCACCGCTTTCCGCGAGACCTCCGCGCGTGACCGCCCGTGGCACTGGCCCTTCGTCCAATCAAAGTCCGTTGGTTTCGGCGCAGCCCACGGTCGCCGGAGCGCGGCCCGCGGGGTCCCGGGCACCTGCGGCACCACAACAAGAAGGGCCAGCGAAGTTCGAATCCGGGCTGCGCCATGCGCAAGCTGTCCCAGACCAAAGCATCCAACTTGGAGTCCTTGGACAGGCGGACGCCTCTACGAGCAGCATGCCGTTGCTCCAGCTGGCGACCCTGGATGGCGGGGACGACTCGGAAGAACCAACCACGGTGCCGAGCATGCGACCGCTCAAGGTCGAATTCGAAGAAGACGCGGATCCGAGCAAGCAGAACCGTGGGGGGACGGTGTACACCCCTCCGAAGGATCCATTTCGGCCGCCGGATTCCGAGGAGGCTCCGCTGGAGTTGTTGGCCCCGCCGACTGCGGCAGGTCGCCCATCCGGTGCGAAGCCAGCCACGCTGGCACCAGCGCAACCGCTCGACATAGCCCCCAAGGCCCGGGTTTCTACCGAGCAGGCGGTCGCACAGGCAGCCGCACAGGCAGCCGAAACGACCAAGCCGCTCGCGGCCGAGGTCGACCCGACAGCGAAGCCCCCTGCTCCGAAGAGATCCGGCGTGTTGGAGAAGCGGCCGTCGGTATCCATGCCGCGGGGAGGCGTGGCTTCTCGCGGTAGCGCGTTGGCTGCCTTTTTCGAGGACAAGCAGGGACTACGCCTTGCGCTTGGGCTGGTCCTCGCGCTGGTAGTCGGATACGTGCCTGCAGAGATTTACGCGAGCCATGCGGAAACCTCAGATTATGGAGCGATTCGAAAGCAGCTGCTCGAGGAGCAATCCGGAGATCTAACCCTCGCGCATTGGGAAGAGCTGCCGGCGATTCGGGAAGCAGCGACCAAGCGAATGCTCTCCGCGCGAAGCCGGATTGCGGGATTCGCCATGATCACCTGGATCCTCGCCGGGACGGGCGTTGGGTACCTCTGGTTTCGCCGACTCACTTAGCAACTGCCGTAGCGTCAGTCCGCTCGGCGGCTTCACGCCGCTTCGTCACGACCCAGGCCACCAAGATCGACACGTTGTAGAGGACGATCATGGGCCCAGCCATGAGGAGTTGGGAGAACACGTCGGGTCCTGGGGTGAGGATCGCGCCCACCACGAACGACAGCACGGCAGCGTACTTGTTGAACTTCCAAAGGCTCCTGTGGGTGACGAGGCCAACGTAGCTCAAGAAGAAGAACAGGAGCGGCATTTCAAAAACGAGCCCGAAAGCGAGGAGCATCTTGGTCGTAAGGTCCAGGTATTGCTGCATGAACAGGCTTGGCTCGATTGCCAGGGGATCCGCCAGGTTGATGCTGATAAACCCCAGGACATCGTTCATTTGGCTCACGTTTTGCGAGGAGTACGACAGAAAGAAACGAAACGCGGCCGGAAGCACCAAGGAATAACAGAAGGCAGCGCCGCCCATGAAAAAGAGGGCGGAAAAAATGGAGAACGGAAGCGCGACTCGCTTTTCCTTCTGGTACAGCCCGGGGGCAATAAAGCGCCAAAGCTGGTGAAAGATAAAGGGCGACGCGAGAAAGATCCCCGCGTAGAGCGACAGCTCGAAGTACACCCAGAACGGCTCAACCAGGGAGCCGAACTTGAGCTGTGCCTGAAGGCCGCTCTCCTTGATGGCTGAGATCAATGGGCGGGCGAGCAGCACGAACAACTGCTCGGAGAACCCAAACGTGATGACGACTGAGACGGCCAGCGCGATAACCGCATTCCGCAAGCAGTTGCGAAGCTCGCGCAAGTGCTCCATGAAGGGGGCGGCGCGATCATCCATGCGAAACGCCAGAATCGGGGGCTGGTGGTGACGGCGGCAAGTCTCCAGGGGTGGAAGGCGCAGGCTGGTCTTCTGCGACCGCAACCGCGCTTGCCGCACCTTGGTCCTGGGTGCCGGGCGGAGGTGGCGCTGCGCGTGGGGCTGGCGGAATCTCGTCACCGCGCAGGACGCTCTTGAGCTCGCGGACCGTGGACCCTAATTGTTCATCCTTCTCGAGGGTTTCTTGGAGGTCGCGCGTGTGACGTCGCAGCTCGCGAATCCCTTTGCCGATCGCCTTGGCGGCGTCAGGCAGCTTGTTAGGACCCAATACAAGAAGGGCGACGATCAAAATGAGGATCAGCTCGCCCATGCCCATGCCAAACATGACGGGCGAATACTAGCACGGTCTGGACGGGCTACATGTGGAGGTTACGGACACCGTTTCGCGAGCGCTGGGCGGCGGTGGTGACGGCGTCGAGGGCGCGCGCCAGTTCACCTGCTCGACTGTCTTGGCGACGGGTGGTCTCCCTCACTTGTTCGACGGCCGAGAGGATCTGCTCCGCGGCGCGCGACTGCTCGCGGTGAGCCTTGTTGAGCTGGGCCACCATCTCGCTGATGGACTCTACGGACTTGGTGATCTGCTTGGAGCCGTGGCTCTGCTCCATGGAGGATCGCTCCACGTGTTTCGTGATGGCGCGCATCTTCTCGGCCGTGCGCATGATGGCCTCTGATCCCTTGGCCTGTTCTGCGGTCGCCGAGGCAATCTGCTGCACGGTTTCGGCGATACGGTTGATCGCGTCGGTCACCTGCTTGGATCCCCGTGCCTGCTCTACCGTGGCGCGAGCGATGTCCCTGACCATCTGCGTCGATCGCTCTGCGGATTCGAGGATCCGCCGGAGGGCATCCTCGGCCTGGTGCGACACCTTGACTCCCTCGTCAACCGAGCGAGCGCCTCGTTGCACGGCTTCGATGGCGTTGCGAGATTCTGCCTGCACGGCCTTGATGAGA
>JACQUZ010000062.1 GCA_016210055.1 Deltaproteobacteria bacterium
ATCGGCGACCCCATCGACGTCAGCAACGCCGAGGTGCCGCAGCTCATGGAGCAAGTGCGCCGCTTCTTATTGACCTACGTCGAGGGCAGCGAAGCGTCGAGCCGCTGAGCCCTTCGCTTTCGCTCAGCCGCCCAGGGCCCGCACTTGCTGCGCCGCCTCGTCGGGCGACAGCGATGTGTCCATCAGATCGCGCTAGCGGCGCGACATGCGCTTCATCATGCTGGGCAGCATCTGTACGCCCAGCCCCACGTGGCGGGCTTCGTCCTTTTCGTAGTAACGGAGCAGGTCGGCGAGCACGGGCTCGATGCGCTTTTCGCGCACGGCTTGAAAAATGGTCAGCGCCGTGGTCTCGACCATAAGCTGCATGCCGAGGAGCTGGCGCGGCAGCGAGTTGGTCTCGAGCACGCCGTCGAGGACGCCGCGCGAGGCGCGATCCATCTGCGTCGGCACGTGGCCGAGCTCGCGCAGGTAGTCGTACATCACCTAGAAATGGCGCGTCTCGTCGTGGGCTTGGCTGGTCGCCGCCATGCGCGCCTCGAGCGGCACGAGCTGATCGGCGAGCTCGGCGCTGATTTTCCACGCCGCCAATTCGCCCCACATGATGACGCCGAAGATACGCGAAATGGGCGCGCGCCTCTCGGCGGGCAAGCGGATGCGGCCGTATTTGCCGAGCAGCTCCTTCAAGACCGCGCGCCCGTCCCAAGCCAAGTCGTGCCCGCGGTGGTACAGGTTGCCGAGCTTCTGCATCCGGCGCGCCCCGTCGGCGTTGCGAGCCAGATCGAACATCTCGAATGGGATCTTGGACTTGCCGAGACCGGGAAGCCACACGGGGAGAAATGATGCCACGCACGTCGAGAAAGCATCAGCACGGTCCGAGACCACGCCTAGGGTCCCCGGCGTACATGCGCGCTGACGTGGGCGCATGTCGCAGGAACCCGGCTGCCCACGATATGCTGCGGCCATGCGCAGGCTGACTACGATTCTCTTTGTTCTCTTCACGGGTTGTCTTGCCGCGGGTTGCCGGGGCGGTAGACGCGCCGAGAAGACGCCCACCGGCCCTGAGGGGCCGGTCACGCAGAACAAAGCGCGCCCCGGCGCCGACGAGCTTTGGGCGCTGGCGCCCGCCGAAGCCAATGCCGGCCTCGTCTTGGCTGACGGTGCCGGCGCGGCGCTGCGCGACGTCGCGACGCGCTGGATGCATCTGGCCGAAATGCATCCCGTGGGCAAGCCGCTCATCGAGAAGCTGCGCGGCGAATTGGCCGAGGAAGAGGCGAACCCCTTCGACGAGGCAAAATTCCGCACCGCCACGGGGCTCGACCTGGGCAAAGGCGCGGCGGTCTTCGGTGTCTTCGAAGACGGCGACGAGCCCAAGGCGTTGCTCCTCGTCGTGCCCGTCGCCGATCGCGCGACCTGGCGCAATTTCAGCAAGGCGAAGAGCGAGGAGCTCGGCGACTTGGACGCCGACCGGCTCGACGAGATGCTCTGCGCCGAAGTAGGTAAGCGCTACCTCTGCGCTCCCGAGGAGAAAACCCTGCGCGCTGCCCTCGCGGGCGGCAGCTCATCTCCGCTCGGCGAACGCGCCAAGGGCCTGCCCGCGCGCGAACGCGGCGACGTCGAGGCGCTCATGAATTTCGCCGGCGTGAATCTCTCCGAATGGGAGCAGATTCCTTTCTTCAGCGCGCCCAAGACGCTGTTCGCCACCCTGCGCCTCGACGAGCGCGGCGGCACGTTGTCGGCGTGGCTCGACGCCGAGCCCAAAGGCCCCGGCAAAGAGCACATCGCGAGCAAGCCCTCGAAGGACGTCTTGGCGCTGAGCAAAGGCGCGTTGGGCTTCGGCCGGGTGGTGGTGCCCATGAAAGCGATTCTGCCGCTTTTGCCCCCGTCGCTGCCCGTGGCACCCGACGTCGACGCGCGCCGCGATATCATCGAAGAGCTGACCGGCGAGTCGGCATGGCTCACCCGCGGCAAAGCCGACGGCGTGGGGGCGCTCATGCTCTTCTTGCGCCACGGCAAGCACGTCGCCGCAGCGCTGCAGAAGGTCTGCGATCCGAAGGTGCTGCCCATGCAGGTCAGCTGGTCGTCCGCCGACAAGACGTGCACGTTGAGCTTGCCAGTGCAGCCGAATAACGTGCGGGCGCGCGTCGACGGCGAACGCTTGGTCATCGCCTTGGGCACCGAGCCCAAGGCGCTTTCCGGCGAGCCGGCGTCGGCATGGGCCGGCCACGCCGACGCGCGCGCGGTGTTCGAAGGCGCTTCGACGTTGGCGTTTTGGGGCGTGGGCTTAGATCCGCTGCAAGCCATGCCGCAAGGCATGTTTGCCACGCTGACCGAACAGATGCCCGACAAGGCCAAAGTGGTGTTGCCGTACATCGAGCTCGGGTCGTTTCTTGGCGCGAGCATCTACGAAATGGCGCTGACCGCGGGGCTTTACGACGACGGTCTGCGCCTCAGTTTCCGCGTGACGACGTTCGCCGACGAAGGCAAAGAGGCCTTGGCCGCGCACGAAGCCGCATTGGCCAAGCGTGCAAGCGGCGACACCGCGGGCTATCGCGAAGCCATGGCCGCCGCGGGCAAAGCCCACGGCAAGACGTTGCTGGCCAAGCAAGCCAAGCTGCTCGTCGCCGACGCGCCGGCGTTCGGCGTACCGTCGGCGCTCTTCGTCGGTGTCACCGCCGGCCTGGCCATTCCCACGTACATGAAATACATCCGCAAATCCAAGACCACCGAGGCCGTCTTCTTCGTCAAACGCATCTACGACGGCGCGCGCGCTTATTACGAAGAGAACAAGAAGTTCCCCAAGAGCGGGACGTCGCAGCCGCCGGGCAGCTGTTGCAAGTTCGCCGGGGGCAAGTGCGTGCCGGACGCGAAGATTTGGGAAGCGAGCCCATGGAAGGAGCTGATGTTCTCCATGGACGACCCGCACTTCTTCACGTACGAATTCGTCAGCGAAGCGACGGGGTTCACCGCGCGCGCCTTGGGCGACCTGGACTGCGACGGTGAATATTCGACCTACGAGATGGTTGGCAAGCTCGACAGCGATGGCAACCTCAGCGGCTCCGCGGGCATCTTCAAGGACAAAGAGCTCGAATAGGCGCATCGCGGGCGTCGACTCGTCGCGTCGGATTCGACTCCGCGCGCCCGAGTCGACTTGGGGGCCGAAAAAGCCGCGGGGCGGCCGAAGCCGGCCGCCTGAAAGCGTGGCGTAGGTGTCCTCTCCGAAGGTTCGCGCTCTCGTCGCGCCGTTCGCCACGACGTTGCCGCCGTGCCGACTGCCTCCCTTGCGGTTCGCTGCGCTCCAGAGTCTTGCATGCGGAGAGGTAAGAGGCCCATGGGTTGCCTCTTCCCGCCTTGGCGTCGCCATTTCTGGCCCGCCTGCGCGGTGTTCCCTACTCCGCCGTTCGCCGCGGCGGGTGGCCGCGGATCATCCTCTCATGCGCTTTTCGTCCACTACGGAGTTCCTCGCGCCGAGCCGGCCCCAGGCCCGCAGTCCCAAGGCGCCTTCCGTGAGGTTTTCTTCCCCTTCGCGACCTGGGTCCTCGAGTAGTGGAGAGCTTGGGCACTACCGGTTAACCTGCAAGCTCCTGAGCGGGCTGAGCCGAGAAGAGCGAATGAAAGCGGTGAGGCGAGGGGCTGAGGCTTGCTGGAGTCCCGGCCAAGATGGTCATGAAGCGCCTGAGAATCGGTCCCAGACGGTTCGAGAGGCTCGTCGCTGCCGGGAAGCTAAATCCAATGCCGGGACGCCGGCCCGGCGAGAGGAATTTCGAGGCAGCGGAGGTCGAACGGCTGGTACAGGAATTTGAAGCCGAGCGAGCGGCGCGCCTGCCCCGTGCGGAAAAATGCATCGGGAGTCGTGCGAGCTCCGCGATGAGCAACCTCGGCGATCACCCCCCTTCGTGTATCTCCCGGTAGTCGAAAACCTAGCATGCGCCTGGCTGGTGGCCAGGACTCCAAGGGATGCTTGCCACGGAACGGACTTCGCCGAAAGGCGCCAAGAGGGACCGTGACGCCTGTGAGCGAAAGCCGAACGAGTTGCTTCTCGACTCTCGACCCTGACCCAGGCGCACCTCGAGGAATTCATCGCCGACGTAGTGCGTGCCGCCATGGAGGACATGGCGACGAGGCTGACCGAACTCTCCTCTCTACCTGTCCCGCCAGTGCCGGCGCCAAGGAGGCGTGTGGTGCGGAAGTCCAATCGACAGAGCATGAAATCGGCTGACGCGTTCTCGACGGTGGTGGAGCCTGGATTCGGCGGCTAGCGCGTCGCCCCGACGAGCCCACAACTCGGGAGCAGCGGGCAAGGAGCAGGCGGGACTTGCTTCAGTGGTCCAGATGCACGGTACACCTACTGCCCGACGAACACGGGAGGTGCGCCGCTGCGCGGCTTGAAGTAGTGCGCGTTGCCTGCAGCGTGCTGCATGAGGGTTGAACTGTCCAGTCTTCCACTGGCAACAAGGTCGCTGACGTGATGTCCCAACAGGGGAAAGCGGAAACACCCTCCGAGAGGCGGCTGGCCCCCTACATGTAGTTGCCAATAATTGCGACTTATTAGACCTGCCGATCATATCCATAGTTGGATGTATCTGAAAAATTATTGAAAACCGCTCACGAACGCGATATCAAGCGAGCGATAGGACAGTTCACTGGAATGTCGGTAGTACTTGAAAAGCGCTTGCCCGAAGAAGTCGAGCTACTCGAGCTGCTGAACTCCATACCACGGGATCAGGATCGAGTGCCATGGGCAAGCGGCGATGGGAAACGCGCAGAGAGCTGGAAGGTCAGAGCGGATTCAATCCTGGCCTTGAGGCCAATCGAAAGTGGGGCCGATGGCTGCTCCAACTTCGCTCGGCGCGCGACGGTCGTACTGGACTCCTTCGCATGGTGCCAGGCGCGCCGAATGGGAGGTTTTTAAGTTGACGTCGTAGTCATCGTTCATTAGTTAGGCCACCGCAAATAGACCAATTACGGGCTGCTACGCCGGCCGAGTGGCCGGAACGGGACAGGTTTGTCGACGGATTGGCACCAGGTGCCGCACTGACAGCAAAGGGAAGAAGAGCATGGAGTACAAGCATTTCAAGTTCGTGAAACCCTTCCTCATCGGCCTGCTATTCCTCTCGGGGTGCAGCCTTGACCTCTTTGGGGGTGGCAACTCCTCGCTCGGAAACGTTGGACCCGACGGCCAGTGCATTCGGGACATGCAGGCGCTTGCGAGCCTTCTCGGCCAGCCGAAATCATGTGAAACTTCCTCTGGTTGCCCGGCAGGCTCATACTGCTCTGACCAGAAGGTCTGTGCCTGGGAATGCTCTTCGAACAGCGACTGCGGCCAGGGGGTTTGTAGTTGTGATGGCCGCTGCCAGAATGCCGACGCGGGACCGCAAGGGCCCGCGGTCGATCCAGGGTGCCCGAGGAACGTGACCCTCCTCACCACCGAAGTCAAGGGTAAGGAGTGCCGGCTTGACGAGGATTGCGCATGGGGGGCGAGGTGCAGCACGGACACGAAGACCTGCCAGTATGACTGCTTAAGCGACTCCGAATGCGGGACTGGCTTCACGTGTGACTGTCGCGGGCGCTGCGCTCAAATTGGTGGCGAGGGCAAGACCTACCCCGAGTCGCAGCTCCCCGTGCTCAGCGTGAGCCCCACGCACCACAACATCGTGCTCGTGGACAAGTCGTCGGCGTGGGCGCCGCGTGCAGTGGATATCAAGGTCACTGCAGCCACGGCGAAGGTTGCCGAGGCGTTCAAGCCGACGGTAAACGTGAGGGCGGACAAGACCCTTTACGTGACTTGCGATCCCACGGGGCGGGACTCCGGGTTTGTCGCCGAGTCGTGCGCAATCCCCTTCACGTTCGATGCATCCAGCGCTCCGCATGAGAGAACGCGCAGGATTTGGGTGCGCCCGCGAGAGGCGGCTACTTTGGTCCCGACTGGAGGAAGCGTGGTCCCTAACGGGAGCTTCGAGCAGTCGGACGGTGGAAACGGTGCGCTTGGGTGGACCGTTGCCAGCGACGTAGACGGTACATGGACAAGGGATACGACGGTTGTGAAAGATGGGAGCTCTTCGGTTCGATTCCAGGTTGGGCCAACCGCTGACGACGGCACTTGGACCATCCTTGCCCGACGCTGGGTCCCTATTCCGACGCCCGGCAAGTATCAGGTGTCGTATTCGTACAAGAGCGATCAGGCCGCCGGCTCGAGTGCGCCGAACCTGGATGTGTGGATGTGGAACAACGGGGTGCAGACGCGAGCGATCCGCCTTTTTGCCCCTCTCGGGACAAATCCGTGGACGCGGGTGGTAGCGCCAGACCCGCTCGTGGTCGAGGCGACGACCACTCGAATTGATCTCGAGTTCATTACTCACAAGGGAACCGTCTGGCTTGACCAAGTCGAGTTGGTGCGGCTCGAGCCGAACGCGAATGGATATGAGGGCACCGGCTCGCTCCTCGTGACGTCCAAGGACGTGGCGAACGGGGAGCAACTGGTGACGTTTGGTGCGGCGGTGCCAACGCCGCAGCCACCGCAAGCTTTTGACGGGGTGTACGAAGGTGTTCTTTACGTCAGGGGTGGCGGGGGAGGAGCGAGCGCGGGGCTTTCACCTATTGCGATTCCGGTGACTGCCTGGGCGAAGAAGGTTGGCACCGAGGACCGCTTGGTATTCTACGACCCTACGCTGAGCTTCTCGGTAACTGGGCAGTTCTATGCCCCAGGCATGGTGTACTGGCACGGCGAACTCGGGGATGGGTATGTGGCGAGAGGGTTCACGAGCGCCACGACGTCGGCGGCGATCTCGTCTTTCGACGAGAACGAAGGGATGCTGGTCGGCAAGGTCGCGTTCACGCCTTCGGTTTGGCCGTCCCTTGACACTTCGCCGTTCGCGGTGGACTTCCGCCTGCGACGTAGGGGCGATCTCATTGCGTGCAGCAGCTCGGAAACCTGCCCGAATGGCTATCAATGTGACCAGGGCGGAGCCTGCGTGCTTGGTGTGGACGCCGGCAGTGGCGCCATGGTGGAAACAAGGCACCGGCTTGCGGAGGGATGGCAAGAGGCGGCGGAGCACTTATTCAACCTAACTGAAGCCGCCGAGGGCTACACGTCTCCCCTCGCCACAGACTTCCGCGATGCGTACGATATCTCCTACGATCCGTTCACCATTATTGGCATGGACGGAATCGACATTAGCTCATCCCGTCTAGAGAAATTCGGAATCGGCTTGTGCAAGAACGACCTCGTTAACTACGGCAAGCTCATCGAGAGCCTTGGGTACCCCGCCGTGGAGATCAACAGCGGGACGGAGTTCCTCAAGGCGGTTCCGGAAACCTGCGACAAGATCTATGGCGACTTCACGGCGACCGTTCCCGCGATCAAGAATACGCATGTCGCATGTCTCGACCGAGTGCTCAATGACTACTACTCGCGAGCAATTCAGCTCGCCAGCGCCACGAAGAAGGTCCCGGATTGCAAGCGGGTCTATGAGATCGGTGAGGGTGGAGCGCTGGCCAACGTCGTTTGGCCGCAGTCGTATCAAGAGTACCGCGACACCAAGTGCGTGCGCTCCCAGCGCACGCTCATTGTCCGTCCCCCTAGTGACCCTCAGAGCGTCATCCCCGAGGTCTGGGATAACATCTACCTCTGCCCCGTAGACGCACTGGTAACGGGCAAGTATCGCGCGGATGTCTTGGCCGAACGAGCGCTCTGCTTCGACGAAACCGACCAGGACGGGACGCGAGCTCTCCGCACGTCCACTCTGGACTGGAAATCCCAGTCGGTGATGGAGTACTCGGGCGACCATGCGTGCAAGAACGGCGCGATTCCTGGGGCAGTGGGTCTCATCACCATGCAAGACACCGCAGCCCGGAACTCGAATGCAGTAGTTCCCGAGAAAGAACTTCTCGCCACCTGCATTAAGGAGCTCCAAAGGGAGCCGCCCGTCCTCACTTCGCTGACCAATCCTAAGGCGCAGTACCAGGATTTCTTCCAGGGGCGCTGCTTCAGCCCAGGCAAGTTCTACACCGCGGCTGCGTACGCGGCGGGTGCTCCTGATACGGCGCTTGGCCTAACACCACGACCAAGGGCACGAAAGCTCTATCAACGACTCATTCAGCAATGGCTTACCCTGCACATGTTCGTCGCAGAGAGGGCGCGGCAGGAGCATGAGCTTGCGGATATCCTTAATTCGGCAAACCGCTCAACGCCAAGTGAGTTCAACGAAAATGTGACTCCGTCGGTCGGTCGGGAAGAGATCCTGAACCAGATGAAGCTCGCATGGCAGTTCATGGTTACAGAACAGAACACGAGCGCACTCCTCTCGCTCGAGCCATCGGAAATCGCGAACCCCGACTACCGGACCGGGATTACGCAGGCCGTCTCGCATCACGATCAGACCGTGGCAGTGCCGGTACAATTGATCGAGGGCCTCGGCAGCCATTTCAAGATCCTTATCGATTACCTCTCATCGTCGGCGGGGACGGTCTTTGAGCAGTGTCGGTCTGGCGGCGCTTCGACGGAGAAGTCGCGCGTGCTCGAACGAGCCGGCGATGCCCTGCGCTACTCATTCGTGATTGAAGGCCTTGCCAAGCTCTTGCGAGACAAGGCGGGAACCGTGACATGGGCGGCTCGTTGGGACTCGGCCCTGGCCGAGCTGAATGCACTCCGAGGTCGGGTGCTTTCACTGGAGGCGGACATCGCCCGATGCAGGAATCCGCTCGGGATCGCAGAGGACGACCTACCGCTCTTCTTCGGGGACCCGGTCGGGAATTCCTCCAGATTCTTTGCCAGCTCCGATTACCTCCTCGGCACGTGGGCGAGGCCTGCCGTAGAGAGCGCGCTGGCGACACTGTCGCTCGCACGCCAGGCTTGGCTCGATCAGCGCAACAACAAGATCCAGCAGAAGATGTACGAGTTTGACGCGGAGCGCCGCGTCGAGGCGCTCAAGATCGAGCATGGGCGCACGATCGTTGAGGGGTGTGGCTTCACGGATGTGGAGGCAAAGGACGCCATCTATGCGCTGAGTGACGCCAATTCGGGGATCAACGCGGATAACTGCTTCGTCAGGCAAGCCGATTCAAGTTGTACGGTCAAGCCAGAGGAGCTGTTTAGCAAGGTGAGCTTGGACCAGGCTCGCTATCAGCTGTGCTTGTACAATAAGCTCAATGGCAAGGTCACGCCCCCGTCAGAGCTTGGAACAGCGGTCGAGCAGTACGTTACCATCCAAATGGGTGCCCCCGGCTTCATCAAGGTTGGCCCCGATGTGACCGTGCCGGTCTCCGCGTTGTACAAGGACCCGGCGACGGGCAGCAATCTTAGGCAGAAGGATCTCGACAATGCTCGTGACGCCTGCGCCAATGAGCTCGGTGGAACCTACGAGATCCCAACAGCCCTGGACGTGCTCCCAAATCCGGCCACACCGGAGTGCTATCGCGGCAGTCTTGGCGAGGCCATGCTGGCGCTCCTCGCGGCGACGAAGCAGATGGAGGTACAGATCAGCAACTGGAGCGACCAGCAGGAGCGGTATGAAGTCACTGTTGAGAAGTGCTTTGGAATAGCGGGACTTATTAGCGCCAATGATGAGCTCATTACGAAGTACCGCGCCAAGATGCTGGAACTTCGCAAGAAGAGGGAAGAGAAGAGAAAGTCAGGAAGGTTCTTCAAGGGCGGCGCCATGGTCGTTGCCGGTGGTCTCATCAGCCTTGTACCTGGCGGGGCTGCGGTAGGTGCCCCGTTGGCCGCGGCCGGGGCCAGGGAGATAGGAGATGCCGTTTTTGATGAGCTCACGGAAATGGCCGGCTTGAGCGCCACGTCCATCGCCAACCAAATGGAAGACATGGAGCGCGACTTCCAAGCCGCAATGGCGCTCCACCAAAACAAGGTTCAGCTCCTTAGCTGCACTGCCGACGCCAAGCAGTTATGGATCGGAATGACGACCGCGGTGCTTGCCATCGAAGCCGCCGGCGCCACAGCGCGCCAGCAGCTGGTGGCCATGCAGAACATGAAAGACCGCGTGCGGCGCGCCGTGACGGAAGGTCGCGCGGCTGTCGAGCGGGAGAAGGGGCGCACCGTGCCGTCGGTAGCCCACCATTACTGGCTCGATGAGAAGATCACGCGGTTCCGCAAGGACTTCAATTGGGCCAAGCGCCTCACGTATCTCGCCATGCGGGCGGTGGAGTTCGAGTTTCAGCAGAGCCTGCCGCTTCGCCAGGTGATCCTCGCCGCCACGCACCCTGACCAGCTCCATGACGCCATTCGGATGCTCGAGCAAGAGCAGGCATCGCGCACGATCAATCGGCGTCGGCCCGAGGAGTCCACGTTGGTCCTAAGCTTGCGCGACGACATCCTGCAGATCGCCAACCGCGCTAACACCGTGCCCGCAGGGGAGCGGAACTACACCTCGAC
>JACQUZ010000060.1 GCA_016210055.1 Deltaproteobacteria bacterium
CCTCCCACCCCAGGTGCGAGGGGCAAGCTCGAGCTGGGCAGGCATGCTTGGGCGAGATCTGCGTCGGGGAGTTGTCATTTCTTGATTGGGGCAACTATAGCAGGGCGCTCTGACATCCGGCGGCCACGACAACCCGGTACGTGCGGGAGGCAGCCGCCGTGCAGTCGACTTCGTGAGCGCACGTGCCGAGGCCCAGGTGCGCGATCGGACCAAGGCTCGCTTCTGCGTTCCCGGCGCCTGGCGTGTCGAGAACCTCGAGCCCAAGGCCACGCTCCGGGCGATCGTCGCCGACGGTCGCTGGCCCTCCTTCCGACGGGCCTATCTCGAGGACCACCGGGCGAGGTTCGACAAGGAGCTCGAGAAGCGGCTCACGCAAGCGCTCAACGAGGCCAGGCTGGTGCCCGTCGCGGCCGACGCGATCCAAGGCGGTACGGCGCGCCCCGAGGAGAACAGGCTGGTCGCGTGGGGCTTTACCCATCCGCCGCACCCATCCCGCCGCACTGGCCACGCCCGACTCGCGCCCGGAGGCAGCGGGGAGAAGGGAACGCGGACGATCACATGGCCCGGCCAGGTGGGGCTTGACATGCCGATCGGATCGCAGTACATCCGCCACGAAATTGAGAGGCATTTTCAATTACGCGCCGTGAGCCAAAATGCCCTTCATCTGGGCTTCGGCGCGAGGCAGGAGACGCATGGGAATCGACAGGATCGCAGGACTTCTCACCCTCACCTCTGGCGTGCTCGCCGCTCCCTTGTGGGCGGTCGGGCACGCGCAATCCGTTCCGGCATCGAGCGTGTCCACGTCGGCCGAAGATCCCGCCACACGCGCGCAGGCCGAGAATGAGCTTGGCCTCGGCACCCCTGACCTCGTCATCGATAGAGCCGAGCTCAGCACCTACGGCACCAGCTTCTACGAAGCCGAGGAGCCCCTCGCGCTCCGTGCAGGAATCACGTTTCACGCCACCGGCGATCAAGCCTCGGAGGACTGGGTCCTGGTCCGCGGCTTGCCCCGCGACTCCTCACGCAACGTCCTGGTGCTCATCGATGGAATGCCCATCAACAACGCAGCCTACGAGGGCGTGGAGCTCCACGACGTCCCACTCAGCCTGGTGTCACGCGTCGAGGTCTACAAGCCACCCCTTCCCGCCCGATTCGGCGGCTACCACGCGGTGATCAACTTCGTCACGCGCGACCCAAATCGCGCCCACGGCGTTACCGCTGGGGTCGCGATTGGATCCTTCAATACCCAGCGAGGGGACATCGCTGGGACGTCCGGCGTAGGGCAGCTTTGGTCGACTGCCGGCGTCTCCTTCTTGAGCAGCGACAACCTGAGCGGCGTTCTTAGGACCCCACCCGTCGACAATCTCCGCTACGAAGACCGTTCCTACTGGGACGTGGCGCCCACGCTGCTTGCGACGTATCGACTGGGCCCGAGCACTCGCCTCCGGCTCCTCTCCCTCTTTTCGCGCGGCCGCAAGGCATTCTCCGACGACGAGTACCGGAACAGGTGGTTTTGGAACACCAACCTCCAAGTGGAGCACCGTCTCGGCGAGACGACCACCCTGCGCGTCAACGCGTTCCGGGGGATGGAGCACTACTTCCTGCGTCTCCTCATGCACCCTGAGGTCTCGCGCCAAGACCGCGTCAAGCAGGGCGGTCGCGCGACCGCCGAGATACGCCTGCCCTTTCATCAAGCGCTCACATTAGGAGGCGACTTCACCCGGAATGAGCTCGACGAGCCGGGCGGAGTCCATGCCTTCCACACCTTTGGCGCCTTTGTCGAAGACCGCTTCGCTCCATTCCCGTGGCTTGTGCTCGCGGGCGGAATCCGCCTCGATGGGAGCGACGCCGACTCGGCGGAGGTCAACCCGAGCGCCGAAGTGATTGTCACGCCATGGACCGGCGGCTCGGTCTTCGGCAGGTGGAGCCGGACCAGTCGCTGGCCGGCCCTCGGAGAAGCCGCCGTGGACCACCGCTTGGGTGGCGAAGTCCTGCGCGGTTTCGCCGCCGGGATCAGCCAGCGACTTTGGGACGATCGACTCGCCCTTCGCACGACCGCCTTCTCTCTCCGCCTAGAGGGCGAAGTCGCGATCGACATGAATCACGCAACGTACATCAATGACCCCGTCGATTCGGTATCGCGCGGCTTGGAGCTGGAGGCCTCTGCCCACGTCACGCGTGGCCTCAAGGCTTTCGCCTCGTACTCGCTTAATCAAGTGCGACGCGATGGGGACACCGAGTCAATTGCTTATGGTCCACCCCCTCATGCTGCTGGTGCGGGCGTCTTCTACCTCGGCGAGCAGTACAGCGGGCGGCTCTCGGCGCGATACATCGGCTCCAAGCGAGGGGTCTATCGCCACATGGGGGAGGCGACGACGGTCGCTGACTCGCTCGTCGTGGATCTCTACGCGGCCCGCGACATCGGGACAGGGCTCCTCGCCTTCGTGAACGTCGGGAACCTGTTCAATCTCCGTTACGAGACGTTCCAGGGGAGACCGATGTTCCCCCGAACCGTTCTCGCTGGGCTAGAGCTGCGAGCGCCCTAACCACGAAAACATTGCGCGCTGGGCATTGCCCCACGCGCGCTTAGGAGGAAACGAGATGCTAGTGAATCACCTCGGCGCACCTATCTTAATCGCCGCGGCGTTCTTGGGCTGCGGGATTCCGGAAAAGGAGGAGCCCCTGAACGTCGGGGACGGCGGTGGGCACTCCGATCACCAAAAGGGTTCAATCGACGCCGGAGTCCCGACGTCGGGCGAGACGCTCGTGGAAGCAACGAGCACCGCGGATTGGGTCTACTGGGACTTTTCTACTGGTTCGGTCAGCACGGTCACCGATCCGGCGGCTTCGCTGGACTGGGACCTCGGCATCCGCCGCACGCAGCTCGCCACGAACAGTGGGACGAGTGGCAAGGGTAGCGCGGGCGCCGTGAGCACGGGCTCGAAGGACTGGGCAAGCATTACGCAGTGCCCGGCTGACGGCTATCAGGTGGACGCCATGCTTCCGATTCCTGGGCCTCCGGGTTCAGGCGAGTACTCGGGTAACCCGGCGCTCTCCGAGTGGTTCAACTATGACCCGGCGACCCACGCCGTGTCGTCACAGGGCCTCGTGTATTGCCTTCGGACAGCCGACGGCAAGCACGCGAAGCTCTCGATCGTCAACTATGCCAGCGGCCAGATGACCATTCGCTGGCGGTACCAGCCCGACGGGAGTCTGGCTGTGCAGTAGAGTCGGAGCGGTGAGCGACGGCGAGGAAACGGGCGACTTCGAGCGAGGCGCAGCCGAGCGAGGTGGAGCCCCGAGCCAGAGCGAGCCGCGGAGCAACAAAGGAGGACAGCATGAGGTGTCATTCGATCGGGCGACTCGCTATTTCGGCCGCCACATTGGTGATGATTACCGCACCGACGTACGCGATGGCCGGCAATGGGCCGTTCTTCGTTCTCTACGACCACAGGACGCACGAGCCTGGAGAAATCGAGGTGATGCCGATGTTCGACATTGCCTCCGAGCCAAATGGCGAGATGTTCCTCGCGTACATGGTCGAGGTCGACCTAGGACTTGCCGAGCGCCTGCAGCTCGACCTCATGGCCGAGGGACACTATGCCGAGAACGAGGGATATCGAGCGACAGGATTCCGCATCGAGTCCCGGTATCGCCTGTTCGACCGCGTACCGCTCAACCCCGTGTTCTACGTCGAGTACGAGGATCTGGACGTGCGCACGCGTTACCAAATGGAGGTGAGTGGTCGTCACCCTGCGGAGGGGGAAGAAGAAGAGGAGCCAAGCGGCCGCCCACGAGAGCGCGTGCTCGAGACGCGGCTCATTCTCTCCGACGAGGTGGGTCCGGCACGCCTGTCCTTCAATTGGATCAACGAGAGCAGTCTCGTGGATGGGATCACGGCGTTTGGCTACGCGCTCGGCGCCAGCATGCCACTCGGCCGTGCCAAGAGCGAACATGCCGAGCATTCCGAGCATGGGGGCCACGATAGCCACGCGGGGACCCGCGTGGGCATCGAGCTGTACGGGGCCTTCGGCGACACGGAGAGCTTTGGTCCCGACCCCGACACGCGGGAGCACTACGCCTCCGTCAACCTCATGCGCCACTTCCCGAGCGGCTGGATGGTCAAGATCGCTGGCTCGGTCGGCCTCACCGAGGTGAGCAGGGACCTCTTCCGCGTTGGCGTGGGGTATGAGTTCTAACGCGGCTACATGCCTGCCAGTTCAAAGCCAGTCGATATCTATTGTTCGCCCGTCCTAAGCCGGCTCCTCCAGTAGCCCGGCCGGCGATGGCCGTGGGCGATGGCGAGAACGCGCACCTCGTCCTGGAGCTCCACAAAGACGACCGCAAGAGGAAACCGCCGGACGAGCCAACGTCGGACACCGAGCTCCTCGGGAATGCCGGAAGCGAGAGTGCACCGACCGGGTGCCTCCGCGACTCGAAGGAGAGTGTGGTGGACCGCAGCGAGGAGGTCCGTTCCCAAGCCGCACTTCTTGGTCTCATACCAGGCGGCTGCTGCTCCAAGTTCTTCTTCCGCCTCCTGATCAAGCCGCACAGGCTTCATCAGCGCGGAAGCCTATCCTGGATTCGCTGACGAACGACCTCCCAGCCTGTTCCCTGGGACTCACCGGCTCGAGCACGTCGAGCACGTCGCTCGATCTCGGCCGCCCACGCGGCATCCGCGTCTTCATCCGGTTCTCCATCAACGCTCGCGATTAGATCAGCGGCGAGTTCAGCCCGTTCCTCGACCGAAAGCTGCATCGCTTCTCTCAAGACATTCTTCGCCTGGGGTCCCATAGACCATATGATAGCGTCACCGAGGAGGACGCGCCAGAAGCCGCTCGGGCCGTGAACTGCTTCCCGTACCAATCCCTACGGACAACAAGGCGTGTCGCAATAACGACTAGGAAGCTCCGCGCAGAAGCAATTTCCGGGGCATTCTTTACCGCACTGGCTCTGGCAGGTTGTCTCCTGAACCCAGTGGCAAGAGTTGTCACACGAGAACCGCATTCGCCCGCATTCGCCGCACTCGCGCCATTCAATCTTTCCCTCGGCGCACTCCCCCTGCCCCACGCAAGCTCCCGCCTGCCACTTGCACGAAACGCTGCATGTCTGGGTCTCTTGCCCGCAGTTCCCACAAGCAAGCGTGCGCTCGCTGTTCGGCGCGCACTCCCCTTGCGACAGGCAGTTTCCGTACGGCCCCCAAGTCCACTGCGCACTGCACGTGCGGGTCTTGGTGCCGCAGTTCCCGCACGGAGCCTGGTCGACTTGATTTGGAGTGCATTCGGCCGTGGCATCGGGGGGTGCGGCGTCCACGCGTGCGTCGGGAGGAGGCAGGGCGTCAATCTTCACCGCGGAATCGATTGGTGACATTGGTGCGTCGAAAAGCGGCGCATCCATCGCCGAGAAGGCGTCCGGAGGATCGGCGTCAACATCATTAACGCTCGGCGCGTCGACGCTCGGCGCGTCGACGCTCGCCGCGTCGACTCTGGCCGCGTCCGAAGCCAAGCTTGAGCCACAGGTCCCATTGGCCCCAGGCACCCGGCAATAACCGTCTAGGCACCTAAGCCCGTCGGGGCAACGGCCGGTCGTAGCGCACGTGTTCACGCAATCACGGAAGTCCGGGGAGTAATAGCAGGACGCCGTGCACAAGAGGATGAATGCTAGTAGCCGCATGTCCACACCAGGAGCGCGCCGCCCGAAGTTAGCCCCAAGGAAAGCTCCGCTGCATCTTGTCGGCGAATGCCTAGGTAATAAAGAGCACCCCCACCCGCAATAGCCGCAATCCCGCCCGCCGTCAGCAGGGAGGCAACGAAGCTCTTCTTCTTCGCGCTCCGCTCCCGCTCCTCGTCCACTGGATCCCATGGCCCTTCGTGCTCTTCGACGCTCGATTCCGTCGCGTGCGCGTCGAGCCCCAAGTAGATCCCAGTGCCTGCCATGGCCATTCCAGCTCCGGCGACGATGAGTCCCGCAAGACGAAGCGACCGCCCAGGCAAGTCGCGAACCTCGGCCGCCGGCTTGGGTTCCTGCACCACTGGTGCAGCCCCAATCTCGGGGCCCTCCCGGGAGCCAATATCGATCGTCTCCTGCGCCCTCTGACCAACCGATTCCACAGGCGCATTGGCGGCAGCGTCGGTATCAGGCCCCTTCGCGGTCGGCGCGGCACATTGACCCATTGCCACCTCGACGTCCTTCTTGTTCGTCGGGTTGGGATCTTCGTTGAGGTAGTTCTGGTAGAAACGAATCGCCTGGGCGCAATCACCCTTGAGGCGATAAGCCTGGGCAATGTTAAAGAGGAGGAGCGGAGCGTTGGATAATAGAAACGATTTCTTGAATGCCTGGATCGCCTTGTCGTATTCCGCGAGCTTGAAGAACTTGTCCCCCTCCTGATACAGGGCGCGCGCTTCTTCCTGTCGCTTCTTTGCATCGGGCGCTCCCCAGGCGACCAAGCTGGAGCACGCGAGCACCGCTACAACGGCCAACGCAGAGCACCGCACCATGATAGCCGTCGATTATAGTGAACTCGCTGTTTCTCCGACCGCTTTTTTCTCGACCCAGCAGGGGGGGGGGGACAGGTCAAGCGATGAGGTTCACCAGCGTCCCGAGCATGTCGTCTGCTGCACGCATCACCTGCAGGTTTGCTCGATATCCAGCCGAAGCGGAGCTGCGGGTCACCGCAGCTCCCACGTAGTCCGGCTCGACCGATGCCTTTGAACCATCTGCACCTGTCGGTCGTGGCTTGGCGATCGAGCGCGCCGCGCCGTCAAGCCGAGCGGCCTGTGCCTCAAGGCCAGCGCTGGCAATGCTGAAGACACGCATGGTGAATCTATAATACCAGAAATCCCACCCCGGGATACTTCCCGGACGTTCACGAGTAATGGCCCAACGTGGTACGCTCGCCGCTACCATGAAACTGGGCGCGATGCTCGTTCGGGACGGGCGGCTCACGCAGGCGCAAGTTGATGCCGCGGTCGCACACCAAGCCCGCAAGGGAGGTCGGCTTGGCACCGCGCTCCTGGAGCTCGGGCTCCTCGACGTCGACACGCTCACCGTGTACCTTGGTCTCGAGCTCGGAATTCCAATCGCCACGCGGGGCGTCCTCGATCGGGCCAAGAAGGCCGCGGTGCGGCTCGTCTCAGTGGACTACGCCGAGAAATTCTTATGCATTCCGCTGGTGGTGCAGGATCGACAGCTGATCTGCGCCATGCGGGATCCCCACGACCTCCTGGCGCTCGACGAGCTTTCGGCGGCTACCGGCTGCCGCATCATCCCGCGCGCGGCTGCAGAAGTCCGGCTCTATTACTACCTCGAGCGCTACTACGGCGTACCACGCCCGCAACGTTACCGCACGCTCGGGGATTGGCTCGCCAAGGAACGCCGCATGTCCGGCGACGACGTAGAGCCTCCTCCTCCCCCACTCCCGGGTCTGCCCCCTCCAGTAGAGAAGCCGGTGATGGCTCCCCCAATGAGCAGCGGACCACTTAGGGCCATCTCGGCAGCAGAGCTTGAGGACGAGGGGCTGGCTTCTACGCAAGAGAGCCAGGATGACGCGCAGTTGGAGACCGCTCCTGAGGTTCCGCTAATTGAGCGCTCCGCACCTTCGCGGGTTGAGGAGGCGCGCCACGCCATGGCCCACGGCGCGGCCGTTGACTCGCTGACCTCGCTCGAGAGCGCCCCTCCGCCCCTCGACCTTTCGTCCGCGATCCAAGGCATGAAGGCGGCCACGGCGAGGAGCGACATTGCCGACGCCATCATCGGCTTCGGCCGAGGAGTATTCGAGATCGCGGCGCTTCTGGTCGTACGAGAGGAGGTCGCTCTCGGCTGGCGCGGCTTCGGACCCAGCGTGGACTTGGACCGAATCGAAACCATGCTCGTGCCACTCTCGAGCCCCAGCATGTTCCGCGAGGCCATTGACATGGAGGACGTCTTTGCCGGCGCGGCGATGCCGAGCGCCCTCCACGCCCACCTCTTCAAAATCCTTCGGACCTCGGCACCGAGGCAGGCTGTCGTGCTCCCCGTGATGATCCGTGAGCGGATCGTCAACCTGCTCTATGGCCAGCCCATCGGTGGGGGAACCATCAGCGATGCCCAGGTCGAGGACCTCCGAAAGCTCGCGCGCGCTGCTGGCGACGCCTATGTTCGCCTCATCGCGCTGCAGAAACAGGGGAATTAGGTACCAGATCGAAGCGCGGTCACTTGGTGCTCACCAGCGTGGCGACGTCGTCGACGACTAGGCCGATACCAGGTGCGTAGACCTTGTCTTCGCCATCCAGGATCGTCTGCCCTTCCAACGGATTCCAATCGAGAAAGAAGGCCGCATTCTCGAAGGTCCCGGCGGGCACGGATACCCTCACGCCGACCGCAACCACGGCCGACCTGTCCTCGGCGATGCCCGGTGCGCTCTCTTGAGCGAACTGGGTCCCAGGACGCGGCTGGCTTGGCATGATGATCCCAGGCACGTTCCCACCTTCGCCAGCCCGCCAGGCGCCACCGTGGCCCACGACCTTGCCCCGATCGTACTCGTCTACATCCTCGCCGAAATAGCAGACCGTGCCGTCGGGCGCCTGGGCGTAGAAATCGCGCGCGATCTCGACGAGCTCACCGTCCTCGAACTCCTTCACTTCGACCACACGTGTCGTCACCCCGAAGACCACCTCTGTCTGATCGAGCACATTAACCTCAACGCGCACGACCACGCCCTCCGCGTCCTCCCCCGAAAGGACCAGGTTTCGGCCAACAGGCAGGGGAAAATAGGTATTGGTGATGGCCAGGGTGAAAGGACCGTTCGTGGGCAAGCACGTGGACGGGTCGGGACTTACCGGCTCTTCGATGGTCGGCTCGTCGTCGTCACAGGCAGCGAGGACCACCATGCACGCAAGCACGGCTACGTCCCGACGGAAAAAAGAGGAACAAAGGTTGTATTCCATTTTTTGTGCCTCTCGGTTGTTTTGTGCCGACGGGTGTCTCGAGCAAGCGTCCCCATGCCAAAAACGCGCAGCCGGCTACTCAACTCGCCACCATGACCGCCGATGGTTTTTTGAGCTTTGTTTCAGAAATTCATCGGGGGCTCCAGGATCGAGGCGCGGCTACAGGCTTTGCCTGGCGGCCGCATCTCCGTCGGAAAGCAGCAGGTTCCTTTCCCAGCAACCGACCGGTCGGTCGAAATCCGCGTGACCTCTCGAGCAGCTTTTCTTGCGGACCGAACCAGTGGCGCAAGTATTGCTGTGCGACCGCCCGTTCTACCAAGACAAGGAGACCCTCGTATGAAGAGCAGAATTTTCGGACTCGTGTTTCTAGCAACCCTCTCTGCGACCCTCGCCGCTTGCACGGTCGAAAACGAAGGCCCGACCAGCAGCGACGACGAAATCCTAACTTCTGGCGACCTCGGCAAGGACGATTCGCTCTCGTCGACCTCGACCTATTACACCGTTCGCCCGGACCTCCGCCGGTGCATCTCTCCAGTGTGTGGCGGCTATTGGGTCAAGCGCGTGAACCTGTCCTCCACTCGCTGTGCCGATGGGCGCTATGCAGCAGAGTGCTACGTCGCCGAGATGGACTTCAGCGCGCTCGGGGCGGGAGCCGAAGAGCTCCAAGGGAATATCACCGCGGCATTCCGTGGCACTATCGGGGTAAAGACGTTTGACATCTATGGCAAGCTCGGAATCTTCAAGGCCACCGAAGCGTGGCTGGCCGGCAACCCCGAAGTCGCCCCAAAGGGCACCTTCTATCGCGCCAAGGACAACGGCATGCGTTGCTTCAAGGCGCCCTGCTTCAACATCCACGAGGCCAAGCTGAATTCGACGTGGCACACGAACGTCTCGGGAGTAAACCTGGAAAAGGTCGGCGCCACGCCCGAGCAGGTCGAGAAGGCCCTGAACGCCCTCTACACGGACTCCATCCTCGTGGCCGGGACCAACCAGAAGAACTACAGCATCGGCGGCGTGGATCTCGTCGCCACGCAGTTCTACACCAAGTGGCAACCCAAGGCCGACGATTGTCGGGCAAGCGGCTGTCCGACGGGCGAGTACTGCACGTTCTGCTGGGTCAACTATGCCTGCATCCCCGAAGGGGCGGTCTGCTAAGACGACGTTGGGCCCCCGTGATCCCCTCGTTTTTCTCTTGATTCCCATCGATTGACGCACGTTTCCAGCGGGCGCTATGATGTCCGCCATGCGTCTGCCTTGCCTTCTCCTTGCCCTGCTAGGCCTGGCGTCACCGTGGCCCGCTTGGGCTCAGAACGCCGCCATGATGCAGCTCCTGCAAGAGGCAGACGCTTCGTACGATCGAGCCGACTTCGCCACCGCCGCGGCCAAGTACGACCGGGCCATTACCGATACCCAGGCGGCCAATCCCGGCATTTACGCAAAGCGTGCATCCATTTTCCTTTTTGAAAAACGTTACAGCGAGGGCTTGGATTGGATTACGAACACCGCTGAGAAGGCGTACCCGGACGATCCGCTCATCCTCAGCCAGAAGGCAATCATCCTTTCGAAAATCGAGGGCAAGAAGGCAGAGGCGGTCGAGCTGGCATTGAAAGTCGTTGTCCAAAGGCCCGATGCGTTCACCCTGCACCTTCTCATCGGCGATTTCTATTACAAGGCAGGCATGGATGCGGCGGACGAAACCATTTCCGCCTACGAGGCCTACCTCAAGCATCGGCCCAAGGAGGCTGGGGACTCCGACAACCGGATCTTGGTCAAGCTGGGGCTCAGGTATCTCGACAAGAAGAAGTTCGCTCAGGCCGAGAAGCGTTTTTCTGCGGCGCTTCGGCCCCCGGTGGACCGCATGATCGCCATTCACGCCACAAAGGGCCTTTGTGCGACCTTCGCAGGACTTGAGTCATGGCGCGAGGCGAGAGACGCGTGCGAAAAGGTAAGCAGGGACAAGGCGCTGGTTCAGGAAGACACCTGGGTCTACCTTCACCTGGGAAAGGCCAATCTCAAGCTCAAGCGCCATGACGACGCCCTCGCCGCGGCTTCCGCCTATGTCCGTCTTAGGCCCCGGAGCCCGGATGGCTACATCTTGCGGTCGCTCGTCCATTTTGAGCGACAGGCCTGGCAGCTCGCCGAAGAGGAGCTCGCTCGTGCAGACCAAGTATCGCCCAACAATCCAGAGGTAGCCCACTGGCAGGGAAGAATGTACCTGGGGAGAAAGCCTCCGAATCCCAAGAAGGCCATCGAGCGGCTCACCTTGGCACGTGCTGGAAAGCCGGACGATGCCGACGTGGTGGCGGACTTGTCTGCCGCATTCCTCGCCGACAGGCGCCCCGCAGAAGCCGCACGCGTCGCCGAGGAGGGCCTGGCGATGGAGGGGCAGTCGACCAACGTGCGACTCCTTATCGTTCACGGGCACGCCTCCTACGACATGGGGAATCTCACGCCGGCACTTCAGAGCTACGTCTCGGTCCTCGAGGAGGAGCGAAAGAACCGGGTCGCGCGCGAAGGTGCGGTGCTCGTTCTCAATCGAATTGCAGGGGAGAAGTTGAAAGCAGGGGATCTCGAGGGCGCGGCCAAGCACTTGGGCGAGGCCTTGAGCTATCAGGCTTCGTCACCGGAGACCAACCTGAATACCGCTATCGTCGCCCTCGAAGCGGGAAATGGAACCCGTGCGCTGGCTCACCTCGAGAAGGTTCCCGTGAAGAAAGGGGAAAACGAGGCGCTCCTCGAGCGTCTTCGTGGCAAGGCCCATGTTCTCGCGGGTCATCCCGCTGCGGCACAGGAGTCGTACGCACGGGCGTTGACCGAGGCCCAGCGGCTAAGAAACAAGAGGTTGGTGGGCGAAGTCAGGGCGGAGTGGGGACCCCTCGTCCTGGCAGAAGGGCGGACCGACGAAGCCATCGAGATGCTCAAGCAGAGCATCCAGGATCTTGTGGCATCACCCCTGGCACGGGCGGCATCTCGAAACCTTCAGCTCGCCTTTTTTCGCCAAGGATTGGGGCGCCTGAAGGCAAGGCAACCCGCTCAGGCAGCGACTTCCTTCGAGAATGCCTTGCGCGAGCCCGAGCATCTGAAAGGGGAAGAACGGTCGATTGTCTCGTTCGCGCTCGGCCTCGCATTGCTGCAAAACGGACAGGCAGCCAGGGCGTTGTCGATCTTTCAAGCCATGGAGCCCCTTGCAGGATCAACCCAGCCCTGGCTCAAGCCGCCGTTTGACAAGATCGGGATCGATTTCTTCATCGCGAGGGCACTTTACGGTTCTGGTACCGTCACGGCCTATCAGAAGGCCATCGAACGCTTCAAGCTGATCCTAGGAAAAGGCGGCATGGCGCCGCAGGAGAAGATAAAGGAGCTGATCCAGTCGTCGTGGGAGCTCCTGGCCTATGAGCAGTATGCCAAGAACATGGAAGCGGAAGCGGCCAAGGCTCTCAAGGAGGCGAGCAAGCAGGCCCGTGGCGATCGGAAGCATGCCATCGATCACAATCTGGCCGTCCTGGCCATGGCCAAGCGCGGTGGAACTACCCGGAAGGCCCTCGAGAAGCTTGCCGATCGCATCCCCGAGGCTCTCGTGAACCTTGGGATTCTTCTCGACCGCGAAGGAGACGTCGAGCGTGCCTATGAGCTTTGGAAGCGCGCCCAAGAGAAGGGCGTGCGCTCGACGGATCTCGCCCAGTGGATTGATGCCAAGCGTCGGATCCTCGGAGATTGAATTAAAGAGGATATGAATAGCCCACGCGCGCCACGAATTCCAATGGAGGCCCGGCAATGGGGGCGTGGTTGGACCGATAGGGATTGATGTACATGGCGTCTACGTTGAATAGGTTGTATACGCCCGCGCCAGCCTCGAGCCCCTTCACCCAGAGGTTCTGGTAGGAGAGGAACAAGTTCAAGAGGACCGCTTCCTTCGCCGTAATCAGCTTGGCCGGAATTCCATTTTCCTCGTCCCCATCCAAGATGCCATAGCGCTTGCTCATGAACACGGCAGACGGGCTTAGCCGGAGCTCCTTCACGAGGCGCACGGACCCGCGCGTTGTCACCTTGTGTCCAGGTGCGCCGAGAAGGAGCTCGTCGTTGCCCGGTATTTCGTAAAGCTCGACCTGATTGTCCCTCGCTCGGTAATACGAATAGTTCAGGTTCAATGACGCGCGTGAATGCTTGTAGAAGACCTCTGCCTCGACCCCTTGGGTTCCCGTCTTATCCTGGTTGACGTATGCCTCATTGTCGCCGTCGAAAAAATAGACAATGGGCTTGCGGATGTTCACGTCAAAGGCATTGATGCTCACGAACAGGTTCTCGCTTAGCCGGTACCCCGATTCGATCTCGATCACCTGCGTGCGTTCTGGCCGAACATCGTCGCCAAGGTAGATGTTCTCGACGCCAGGCGCACGGAACGCCTGGCTATACAGGAGCTTCAGGTGCAAGTCTTTGAAGAGCTTGGTGACCCCAAGTCGTGGAACTACCGATTGCCCGAACACGCTGTGCCGCTCAAAACGCAGGCCTCCAATGACATTGGCGATCTCGTGGTCGAGCGATGCCTCGGTGTATAGGGCCACGTTGTTGCTCGATACTTCTTCTTTGTCGCCGAAGAGGGCTTGAAATCCGATTTCCTCTCCTTCCCGCAGGCGGTCGTTGATTTCCTTGCGGCTATTGAGCCGCGCCGCTTCGTAATAGGCTTCGGCGCCCACCACGACGCTCGCCTTCTTGATGGGTTGCACCGTAGCGGCGACCTTTCCCGTCACGCGATCCACGGTCTTGTCGTAGTAGACGTCGCTCGCCTCGTCGGTTTCCTTCCAAGGGACATGGCGGCGGAAGTTTAGGCGCGACGTGAGTGACAAGCTCTCGGAGAGCCGAGCCAAGTGCTGTGCATCCAAGAACATGGACAAGAAGTCCTGATCGGAGCTCGCCGGAAGTGTCGGTCCGTAACCATCGCGGGTGGTCGTGTGATACTCCTCGAGGAGGAAACGGAGCTTGAGCCCACCGCGTTCCGCACCCAGGTTCACGTGAAAAGGTTGGAGCTTGTTCTCCTTGAGCGAGAACTTGCTCTCTTCAATGTCTTGGTACGTCCCGGTGGACCGGCTCGAGTTGCCGAGAAACGCCGACAGGCTAAAGTGAACACCGCCCAGGACGTTATAGGTGTCACCGTACGCCAAGCTCAGGTTTTGCCGTCCGCCTTCGCCCGCCCAGCTACCGAGAAAGCCTGCGGCTGAAACTCCATTTAAGTCCGTTGCCTGGCGGGTAATGACGTTAATCACGGCGAGCTCCGCATTTCCTCCGTACACCGCCGACCCCGGGCCGCGGATTACCTCAATCCACTGGATATGCTCGACGGGAAAATGATTGCCGAACTGCAGCGTGGAGTAGAGGAGCTCGTTAAACTCCTGCCCATCCATGAGGAGCAGGACCTTCCCCTCATGCCCCCAGTTACCACGAAACCCAACACCGATTGCGCCCTCCACGTCGCTCCCAAAATAGAACCCGGGAACCAGCTGGAGGACGTCGATGAGATCGCGCGCACCCAAGGCCAGGATTTCTTCGCGGGTAATCACGCTCACCACGCCAGGGGTCTCCCGCAGCGTCTTGGCCTGCTGCGACGCCGTCGCCGAGCGGACTTCCGTGAACAGGAGCTCCTCGAGCGGTGTTTCGTCGTCGAGGTCTTGGGCGGAAGCTGCAGCGGAAAGAATGGACAAGCCAAGGCCGCCCAGGAAACACGTTGCCCGTACCCCCATGGTCCCTCCTAGCGCCTACACTTGGGGCGCCTCCGTATTTTATTCCTCGGAAGGCGCGGGAGACAAGCGCCGTTTCGAATTCGAACCCTGGGCTAGCTCGCCGACCCACTCAAACATCGACCCGCGGTCGCCTGCCGTCGAAAAGAAGTGCACGATCCCGTGCGCCCGCGCTGAACCACGGCTCGCTTCCGCAAGAAGCCCTTCCCACAGCCCCGGCCCAAGTGGAGCCTTGGCCACGAGCTCGAGGGAAGCACGCGGACCTACGAGGGCCTCCAGGGACACCCGTCCTCGAGCGCGCGCCTTGCCCCCGACGGAGACCTCCCAATCCACCGCGCGGACCGAAACCGTCCTGGAGTTGGGATTGGTCACGTTCCATGAAAACAGCAAGGAACGATTCGGATCCTCGGCGAGCGACACGTCGCGAAGCTCGACCTGAGGGGCCTCGAGGGGACGCGGCACCCCAGGGCACGCCGTGCCCAGAAGCAGCACGCCCATGACGATTACCCTCTCACGCCGCCCTTGCCACCGCACCCATCGCCTCCAAGAACAGGGCATTCTCCTCGGGCGTGCCGACCGTGACCCGCAAGCACCCTTGCAGGGGGCCTGGGCGATCGAAGTTGCGCACGAGCACGCCCTGATCCAGGAGCTTGTGCCAAAGCGCCGTGGCCTGGCCGTCTCCTGGCTCGCCGTAGCGGAATATCATCAGGTTCGCTCGGGTGGGGAAAACCCGGACCCTTGGGAGTTCCGCCAACGCACGATACAGGCGCTCCCGCTCGTCGACCACCTCGCGCACCCGTGCCACGAGCCGCTCGCGCGCGTGGGTGAGAAGCCAAGCGGTCGCCGCCTGGTTGAGGTTTCCAATGTTGTAGGGAGGCCGTATCTTTTCCAGCTCGCCTGCGACGGAACTTGGTGCAAGGAGGTAACCCACTCTTAGTCCCGCGAGCCCCATCTTGGAGAACGTCCTCATGATGAGGAGGTTGGGATACTTCCCGAAGAGGTCGCGCATGGTCTCGCCCGAGTAGTCGACGTACGCCTCGTCGGCGATGACCAGCGTATCTGGAAAGCGTTCAATGACTCGCACGACCTCGTCGCGGGGCCACAACGTCCCGGTCGGGTTGTTGGGGAGCGCAAGGAACACCATGTTTGGACGGTGGGTGCGGAGGGCCGCATCGAGCGACACCGGGTCCAAGGTGAAGTCCTCGCGAAGCGGCACCTCGAGCGGCCGCGCACCGAGCGCCCATGTCGCGATACGGTAATAGACAAACGAAGGCCATGGATAGGCAACCAGCGCGTGCGCGGCGCCTGGACGCGGCCGACCGAATGCGCCGATGAGCAGCGAGATGAGCTCATCCGAGCCGTTGCCAAAGCAGAGCTCCTCGGGCGCGCACCCGAGATCCCTCGAGAGAATCGCGCGGAGCTCGCGGCACTCCCCATCGGGGTAGCGGTTCAGGGCGACACGGGCGAGGTGGGCTCCCAGCCTTGTTGCCACCTCGGCATCGAGGGGGTATGGATGCTCGTTGGCATCGAGCTTCGCGCGGATGCCAGGGTGGTGGGGGACCTGATACTTCTCGAGCTCCCGCAGCTCCTCCTTGCAAAGCTCCGTGAGGACGTGCGTCATGCGCTCTTCTCGTCGTTGTCGATGAGGCGAATCGATACGGAACGCCCGTGGGCGTCGAGCCCCTCGACCCCAGCCAGGCACAGGATATCCTCCGCGTGGGCTGCGAGGACGTCTCGCGTGTACTCGAGCACTGTCGTCCGCTTGAGGAAATCGTACACGCCGAGCGGTGAGCCGTACCTGGCCGCTCCTCCGGTCGGAAGCACGTGGTTCGGCCCCGCCAAGTAATCGCCTGCAGCCTCGGGCGTAAATGGTCCCACGAAGATCGCCCCGGCGGTCCGCACGTTCTCAGCAACCCTGGCCGCGTCCTCCACGTGGAGCTCGAGGTGCTCCGGGGCAACGCGGTTGGCCAGGCGAATAGCCGCACCCAAGTCACTCACCACCACGACCCGGCCATGCCGCTTGAGAGCTTCCGCCGCCACCTCGCGTCGAGGCAACCTGTCGAGCTGGCGGATGACTTCGTCAATCGCTCGTCGCGCGATGTCTTCCGAGGTCGACAGGAGCACGGCGCAGGCCTCGACGTCGTGCTCGGCCTGAGCGAGGAGGTCCGCTGCCACGTGCACCGGCTCGGCCGTGTGGTCAGCGATGATCAACACCTCGGATGGGCCCGCCACCGAGTCAATGTCCACGTCGCCAAACACGAGCCGCTTCGCCGCGGCGACGTAGATGTTGCCAGGACCCACGATCTTGTCGACCCGCGGCACCGACTCCGTGCCGTGCGCCAAGGCCGCAATTGCCTGGGCGCCTCCTATCTCGAACACTCGATCCACGCCGGCGATGCGCGCGGCCTCCAAGGTTTCCGGCGACGCGCCGGGCGTCACCATGATGAGCTCGCGCACCCCCGCGACCCGCGCGGGAATGGCAGTCATGAGCACCGAAGAGGGGTAGCGGGCCGTGCCGCCAGGCACGTAGAGACCAACAGTCGCCAGCGGCTCGACACGAAGCTGCATCGAAAGCCCCGGCTCTTCCAGGCGATAACCCGATTCGCGCTGCCGTTCATGGAAGGCGCGAATCCGCGCGGCGGCGCGCTCGAGGGCGAGCGACACCCGGCTAGAAACCCGGCCTGCTTCCTGCTCCCAACGGGCCCGAGTCACCTCCAGGTCGCCGAGATGCCTCTTCTCAAAGCGCTCGGTGTACTCGCGCACTGCCGCGTCACCCCGCGCCCTCACATCAGAAA
>JACQUZ010000064.1 GCA_016210055.1 Deltaproteobacteria bacterium
CCATCACCATCACGGTGACGCGCGGCTTGGTCAGCGCCACGAGATCGCGGAACGTGCCCATCGTCCTACAGTCCGATCACGAACGCGCGCCAGACGCCGAAGACGCCCGAGGGGGAGTCGATCGCCTCCTCGTCCACGGCCTCGTACGTCGAGGTGTCGATCAGGAACAGCTTGTTCTCCTTGTTCGCGGAGACGAGCGCGTGGCTCCCGCGGGGCGTGAAGTCCATGTGGTAGATCCGCGCGCCCACCCGCCAGGTGCGCTTCACCTCGAGCGTCTCGGTGTCGATCGCCTGCAGGTACGCGTCGTCCTCCTCGCCCGAGAAGCTCACCCAGATCTCGCGCTCGTGGGGCGAGCGAATGGCATAGACCGGATGGCCGCGCAGGGGAACGCTCCCACGGTACTGCCACGTCCACCGATCGAGGATTGCGAGGCGCGCTTCTCCGACGAGAGGCACGAACACCTTGTCCCTCGCCACCGCCCACGCCGCCAGGTGGGGCAGCTTGACCGGTGTCTTGCGGTCGTAGAGCTCGCCCGCGTCCCGGAGGAGCACGCTCTTGGCCCCATTTTGGGGCCAAGAGAGGTCGATCACGGAGACCTGATCAGACCCAATGTGTCCGACCACGTAGTAACGCCCGTCGGGGGTAATCATGGCGTCATAGGGCTCATCGCGCGTGACTGGGATGCGGTGCTCGACGGGGAAGTCATCGCGAGAGGCATCGATGATCCAGACCTCCGCCCCCTCCATGAGCACGCAAGCAAAGCGGTTGCCGGGCACATCGACGATGCCGGTCGCGCGGGAGTCAATGGTGCGTCCGTCTCGCGTCACCGTGGTTCGCAGCCGCTTGCGCACCGCCAGGGTCTTCGCGTCGAGAATGGTTACGCCGCCTGGCGCGTACTCGGCAGCCGCGACGAAGCGCCCGTCCTGGCTGACCGCAATATCGATCGAGTTCTTCGAGGTGTAGACCTCACCGGCAGCGCTCATGTTCTCCAAGTCGATCCGGCTGAGCTTCCCCGATCGAGTCGCTAAGAACCCGTACTTCAAGTCGCGGGAAAAGGTCATGACCGCGTGGTTGAGGTTGCCGAGGCCGGAAATCCTCCTGGGGAGGAGCTTTCTCTGCTCGAGGTCGTAGATGGCGAGACTTCCTGACTCGCGCTCCACGACAAAAACACGGGCGCCGAGCCCACCGGCGAGCTCCTTTGCACTACCGTCTCGTAGGAGCATCCCCGCCGATAGGACAAGGCTCCCTGCGACAAGGCTGGCGATGACGACGCTCTTCAAAGGTCACCTCCTCGCGCTGGGCGCGTCCGTGCCAGGCGCAGCACGCTGGATCTCCGCGTCTTCCAGCACGCAGGCTGGATCGGGCGCCCACATGTCTCCGTGGGCGGCGAGGGCGCGCTCGCGATGAGACCCGCGGCAAAGATCCTGATAGGCGCATGTTCCGCATCGACCGGTGAGCCGGGAGACCCGATCTCGGAGGGCAGACGCCACCGGGCTCGCGAGCACTTCGGCCACGCTCTGCCGTCTCAGGTTGCCCAGGGTGACTCCGCGCCAGAACTGGTCCGGGTGGACCCGCCCACGTGAATCGACCGCGAGGATCCCCTGGCCGGCGGAGTTCCCTCCTCGTAGGGCTAGGAGACGCCTTATGCGGGCCCCCGCCTCGCGTCCGTACCGCTCTTCGACGTAGCGAAGGAGAAAGACCCCTGCCGAGTCGTTGCCGCCGGACACGAGGCGGATGGACTCACCCATGCTCAGGAGCTCTTCCCCCAAGTGGAACAGCGCGAGGAGGGCAGAGCGCGACTCGGAAGGGGACAGATCGTCGTCCAAGAGGCGCAGCGCGCGCCCTGCATAGACGAGGTGTGAGACGTAGAAGCGTGCCGCGCCGTGCCTCCGCGCCACGCTTAGCACCGCGTTCACCTGGCTCGCGTTCCGGCGGGTCAGAGTAAGCCGAACGCCGGTGCGGATGCCGACCTCACGGCACGCCTTGAGGGCACGGACCGCGAGACGGAAGCCGCCGGTCATGCCGCGGTACGTGTCATTGAACTGCGCGGTGCCGTCGAGGCTCACGCCGACATAGGCGAGGCCGGCCGCCTTGAGGCGACTGGCCACGCCCACGTCGATGAGACTGCCGTTTGATGAGAGATGAGGTGCGATTCCCAGCTTGGTCGCATGGGTGATGAGCTCGACGATGTCCCGCCGAAGGAGCGGCTCCCCGCCGCTGAAGATGACGACCTTGACTCCCCCTTGCGCCAGCGTCTCGAGGACGCCGATCGCTTCCATGGTGTCCATGTCGTTCTGGGCGGAGGTGGTGGTGGCCGCCGCGTAGCAATGCGGGCACTTCATGTTGCAGTGGCGGCAGACGTTCCATACCACCACGGGTGCACGTGCGTGCGTGGGGAAGTGGGCCGAACGGGATGCGAGCTCGTCCGGGGACTGCCGGCGCTGTGCCACTTCGAGAAGGTCGCTGACCATCAGCATGGCTCACCGCCGGCAGCTCGGGTTAGTAGACGTCGTGCGCCGTGTTGTACACGTTGAACTTGCCCGTGGGCGTGACCATGTAGTCGCCCTTGATCCGGGTCTTCTCAGCGAGCGTCTTGTCGTCGTACACGATGAGCTCGCCAGACTTGTCCCACGTGGATAGCCACACCTCGCTGCCGTCCTTGTTGTACTCAAAGTGGAGGGCGCGTCCGCGGTCCGACGGCGTCCAGCACTTCTCGATGTCCCCCTTGGCCTTGGAGTACACGCACACGTTGCGCATGGCGGTGGCGTCGTTTGAGAGGGGCATGTCGATCCAAACCCAAGGCGACTTCTCGTGGGTCTTCACGAAGAGCCCGCCTGCCGACGGAAGCTTGAGCTCCCGCACGACCTTCCACGCATGCTCGGGCTTCTTGACCGGGTCAGCGCCATACACCACGAGCTTCCCCTCGCCGATGTGCGTCGTCCCGTTGACCCATCCGAACTTGGGATCGCGCCAGTTGGCGCCGCGTCCCGGATGGGGCTTGATGCCGGTCTCGAAGGTCGTGACGAGCTTCTTGTCCTTGACGTCCACGATCGCCATCTTGTTCCGCATGTTGGCGGCCACCATGAAGTAGCGCTTGCTGTGATCCCAACCGCCGTCGTGGAGGAAGCGATCCGCCGGGATCTTGGAGACGATGGGGAAATCCGGCTTGGAGTAATCCACGAGGGCGACATAGCCGGCCTCTTTGAGGCTCACCACCCAAAGTGGGTCGAAATGGGAAGCAATAATCGAGGCGACGCGGACTTCGGTGAGTGGCTCGTTCGTGTCGACCGCAGGCGTGGTGACGTCCGTGATCTTGAGCGGCTCGAGGGTTTGCCCGTCCATGACGACGTACTGGGGCGGCCAGTAGCAGCCCTCGATGAGGAGCTTGTCCTCGAATCCCTTGTACTTGCTCGAGTCGACCGACCGTGCGTCGTAGCAGCCCTGCACCTGGGCGACCAGCGTCGGCTTCTCGGGCCAGAGGTCGATCATGGTGACCCGCCCGTCGCGGCCCACCGCATAGAAGTAGCGGCCGGTCGAAGAGGAGCGGAGGATGTGGACCGCAAACCCGGTGTCGATCACGCCCACGAGCTCCTTGCTCTTGCCGTCGAAGATGCCGACTTGGCCCGCGTCGCGGAACACGACGCCGAAGTAGTCCTGCCAATCGCGCTTGGTATCGGGCTTGGTGGGGCGCTCTGCCACTGGAACCACGAGCTTCCAGGATTCCTTGGCTTTCTCGATGGGGAGCTGAGGTGGCGTGGGCGGTGGGAGCTGGAGGAAGCCGGCCATGACTTCGATCTCCTCGGCAGTGAGGATCCCCTGGCGCCCAAACGGCGGCATGCCGCCCGGCGTACCATTCTGAAGGATTACCTTCAGGCCCTCGGTTCCGATTTCCTTGGTTCGCTTCGGCTCGAGGGTGGGGCCAGTGGCGCCCGTGCGCAGCGTCCCATGGCAACCTGCACAGCGGTTGAAGTAGAGATCCTTCCCCTTGGCGAAGTCGGCGTCCGAGAGCTTGACTTCGGCAGGCGGCGGTGGCGCGGCCGGCGCCTTCGCGCTCGCGGCCTCGACGTACGCGAGGACTCCGTCGATCTCGGCGTCGCTCAGGTTGAGCGGCGGCATGGGGGCCTTGTTCCACTCGGCAAAGATCTTCTGCCCGATCGGATCGGAGGCCGCCATCCCGACTGGGTCCTTGATCCACTTGACGAGCCACGCGCGATCACGCCTCTGGTGGACGTCTTTCAGATCGGGGCCGATCCGCTTGCCTTGGCCAACGGTGTGGCACGAGATGCACTTGGCTTGGAATGCTTGCTCTCCCTTCGCGATCAAGGCCGGGTCGGGCTGCCCCGGCTTGCTCGAGCGGGATCCGCAGGCGGTACTTCCGAGCATGACGGCCGAGAGAAGTATGATTTTTTGTCCTCGCATGGGCATTCCTCAGGTTTACTGGCGCTCCAGCAAGAGCCAAGCCAGACATCGCGGCACGAGCTGATTAGCGGGAATTAAGCGCATTATCATTAATGGCGATTGCCTCCCGTCGCGATTGCGCGGCGTGTCATCGTGTTGGGGAGGTTCGTTTTCACAACCCGGGTGAATAGTCGCGGTCGAGTTGCTTGATACCCGCGTATACACTCCGGCGAGCTGAAGGTCCGGTTTCGCATGAGAAAGCGACGCCTGGTGTGGGCATGGCAGTTGCTAGGTGCCCGGCCGTGCTCGTGGCGTCGTCGGAATCAGGGGGGTTCGATCAGGACAGGAGGAACGCGCGGCGTTGGCTCGCCCTGGCCGTAATGAGCCTCGTCATTGCCGGCTTTCTGGCCGCGCTCCTAGTGATTGCACGGACTCCTCCTCTGAACCGGTTCGTGACCGACCCTGCGTTTTTCAAGCGCTGTCTCGTTGTTCACGTCAACCTCTCGTTGGTCGTCTGGTTCCTGTCCTTTCTGGCGGTGCTGTTCTACCTCGTGCCCAGTCGCTCCAAGGTGACATGGAGCGCCACGCCCGCTTGGGTCCTTGCGTGCCTGGGCGTGGCGTTGCTCGTCATGGGTGCGGCGATCCCTTCGGCGACGCCAATCCTGTCCAACTACGTCCCGATGATCGATCATCCGATCTTCGCCGCTGGGCTTGCGTCGATCGGGGCCGGGCTAGCGCTGACGTTTCTTGATTTTCGCGTGCTCCCCGGGCGTGAGGCGCAGGACGGACTGTTCCCTTTGCCTGGCGCCGCCAGGATTGGGATTCGGGCTGCGGTCGTGTTGTTTTTCGTCGCCCTCTTGACGGTCGTCGCCGCGGCCCTCTCTACCCCGGGAGATCTCCTGGCAGCGACGCGCTACGAGCTCGTGTTTTGGGGTGGCGGGCACGTGCTGCAGGCCGTGAGCGTCGCCGGAATGCTCTCGGCGTGGGCGGCTCTCCTGGCAGGACCCTTGGACCGGTCCCCCGTGGGTCGCCGAGCCGCTTCCGTGCTGTTCTTCGTCCTCGTCTTGCCGTTTCTCTTTGCCCCCCTTCTGGCGATGGGCGACATGACGCGGCCCACGCACGGGTTGGCGTTCACCCGCCTCATGCAGTGGGGGATTTTTCCGGTCGTGTTGGTGTTCCTCGCGCTCTGTCTTCGCGCTCTCGCCAGAGCCCCCCGTTCCGTGCTCCGGCAGCCGCGGGTGTGGGCGTTCGGTGCGAGCGCACTCCTCACCATTCTTGGGTTCGTCCTGGGCGCGCTGATTCGCGGCTCCAATACGATGATTCCCGCGCATTACCACGCTTCTATTGGGGCGGTGACCGTTGCCTACATGGCGCTCGCATGCCCATTGCTCGAGGGGCTTGGCCACAAGATCCCAAGTCGTCGACTTGCGGGGCTGTCGTCATGGCAGCCGCCGCTCCTTGGAATAGGCCAGCTCACGTTCGCGTGCGGTTTTGCCCTTGCCGGTGCGAGCGGCATGCAGCGAAAGGCATACGGACAGGAACAGCACGTGCGTACGGTGACCGAGCATGTCGGCTTGGGCCTCATGGGGCTTGGCGGGCTCGTCGCCATTCTCGGAGGGATCTTGTTCCTCTGGATCGTCGGTGCCGCTTTCTTGGGAGAGAGGCGCCGTCTCGACGAGGAAGGAAAGGTGACATGGGAAACGGCAAGCATCCGATCCAAAAGTTGATGGACAACCCGTGGCTGCTCCTAGCGCTGGGAGTCCTAATTCCAGTCCTGTCCTACACGGTCTGGGGCGTGGTGGAGGTCATGAACCTGCCCGCGGCGACCCTGCCTTGAGGGGAGATCACTGATGAGCATTCACTCACCAGCAGAGGGTTGGTTTCGTGCACCCACTGGTTTCGAGCGTGCCTGGATTGGCCTAGCGCTGACTTGGTGCCTCGTCATGTCCATCGCCATGCCGTGGTGGCACTTTAAGGGGAAGCAAAACTCAACCGGAGAGTCCTATCGGGTCAAGCCCATGGAGTTCATGACCCGCGTGGAGTCCTCCGTCGCTGCCGGCAAGGTAGGGGAGGAGCAGGGGATTCCCATCGTCGAGCCAGCGCCGGGCGGCGACGTCTATCTCTTGGCGCAAATGTGGCGCTTCTACCCGATTCTCAAGCTCAAGGCCGGGCAGACGTACCGGTTGCACGTGTCCTCCGTAGACGTGCAGCACGGCTTTTCGCTGTTGCCCATGAACATGAACTTCCATGTCCTTCCTGGCTATGACCACGTGCTCACGATAACGCCGACGACGCGGGGGACGTTCAGCGTGATTTGCAACGAGTTCTGCGGCATTGGCCACCACCAAATGACCGGGAAGATCATCGTCGAGTGAGGAGAGCCCATGTCACAGTCAATCGCCATTGATCAGCCGGGGAGCGTCCCGGCGAGCCCTGCGAAGGGGAATCACTCGGCAGGCGAGGTGCGCACCTGCGAAACCACTGGCTTGCCGGTCTGCCTGAATGCCCAGAGGTTCGTGCGGCTAAATGCCGTGCTTGCGGTCGTGTTTCTCTTGGTCGGCGCCATCGCGGCGTTGCTCCTCGGGCTCACGCGCTGGCCCGCGGTGCACCTCCTTCCCGCGGATTGGTATTACCGGATCCTCACGATCCACGGGCTCAACATGCTCGTCTTCTGGATCCTCTTCATGGAAGTGGGGATCCTCTACTTCGTCGCGACGTCGCTCCTGAACTCGCGGCTCGCCTCGACGAAGCTCGCGTGGGCGTCGCTGGGTCTCATGCTGGCGGGCGCCCTCCTCGTGGACATCATGATCCTCCGCGGGAAGAGCGACGTGCTCATGACGTCGTACGTCCCGCTGCGCGCCGAGCCTGGGTTCTACCTGGGGCTCATCCTGTTTGCCGTGGGTGCGCTCCTCGCGGTGGTGAACTACTTCGCCACGCTCTACATCGCCCATCGGGATCGGACGTATACCGGGTCGGTTCCGCTCGTGGTTTTCGGAGCCACGGCAGCGGCTATCTTGGCGGTCGTCACCATCCTCCATGGAGCCGTGGCCCTGATCCCCACCTTCCTTTGGTCCATGGACGTCATCGACACGATTGACCCAGGTTGGTACCGCGTGATCTGGTGGGGATTCGGTCACCCGTCTCAGCAGGTGAACGTGGCGGCGATGGTTTCGGTCTGGTACCTGCTCGCGACCATTACCACTGGCGCCAAGCCGCTCAATCAGGCCGTGTGCCGCGGCGCTTTCGTGCTCTACATCCTCTTCATTAACCTCGCATCCGCGCACCATCTCCTCGTGGACCCGGGCGTTAGCGCAGGCTGGAAGATCTGGAACACGTCGTACGCCATGTACCTGGCGGTCCTGGCGTCGATGATCCATGGATTCACCGTGCCTGCTTCGATCGAAGTGGCGATGCGCAAGAAGGGGCACAACAAGGGGCTCTTCGGCTGGCTCGTGGCAGCGCCGTGGAAGAATCCAGCGTTCTCCGCGATGTTCCTCTCCCTGGTGATCTTCGGCTTCCTGGGAGGCATCACCGGGGTAACGCTGGGAACGGAGCAAATCAACATCGTCGCCCACAACACGCTCCGTATCCCCGGGCACTTCCACGCCACGGTCGTCGGTGGAACATCATTGGCCTTCATGGGGCTCGCGTATTACGTCGTGCCGCTGATTTTCCGACGGGAGTATCCTCTCCGGTCAATCGCGCGCATCCAGCCCTACCTCTTTGGTGCCGGCATCACGATCATGTCCTTGGGCATGTCCTTCGCGGGTTCTTATGGGGTGCCCAGGCGGCACTGGGACGTGGAGTTCACCGGCGCCCAGCTCGTGGCTGGATTTGACGCGGGCGCACACGTCATGTTGGGCATCATGGGCCTGGGTGCCGTGCTCGCTTTCGTGGCGCTTCTCACCTTTATCCTGCTCACCGTGTGGGCAGTCTTCCTCGGCCGCTCCAACGAGGGGCGCGCCATGACCGCTTGGTAGGAGAGGGAGCCATGAGTGAAAAGAAGCTCGCTGATCAAGTTCAGAACGAGTCGCAGCACGAGGAAGACGACAACCACCATGCGCCCGGGACTCTCGCGCTCACGTTGATCTTCTTGGCGGTATTCGCGATCTACTACTTCGCCAACTGGAAGGCCCTCGCCGACGTGTGGCATGTGAGGTAGGTGGCGAGGGGCTACCCGTGGAGACCGCTGTAAAAGGAGTTTTCGCGTTCTTCTCCGGCTGGCGATTCCCTGTATTCGTCCTATCCGTTCTCCTGTTCTCCAAGTTGCTCCTCGTGGGTGTCCTCCTTGCGCCCACGGGGAGCGGCGACCTGGCTGCGTTCGCTCTGGACTTCAAGGCGTGGTGCTTCGGCTACGATCCAGCGACCGGGAAGCTCGAGATCGCCTATGTCGCCATGATCTTCGTCGAGCCTCTCCTCATCGGGGGCATCACGCTCTTTGCTTGGTGGGGGCCGCTCAGGCAGGTGGCGCGAAGGCCCCGCCTCCTCGCACCGTGGGTGGCGGCAGGCTTTGTCGTCGTCGCCCTCGCCACCGCGGCGTTCGGAGTCCTCACGCGCCAGGAAGATGCGAGGGTGGCCGAGTTTCCTGCCGAGGAGCTTCGTACCGAAAGGCCGCTGGCGTCCTTTTCCCTGGTCGACCAGAGTGGACTGAAGGTGAGCAGCGAGGACCTTCGGGGCCGCGTCGCCGTCGTGACTGCGGTCTACGCGACCTGCGGCCTGACCTGCCCAATGATCCTCGCCCAGGCAAAGCGCGTGGTAGCCGAGCTCGCGCCAGAGGAGCGCTCTGGCATGTCGGTCGTGGCCATTACCCTCGACCCCGAGCGCGACACGCCACTTGTCCTCGCCGAGATGGCGAAGGCGCAACAGGTGAGCGCACCGCTCTTTCGCCTGCTTTCCGGGGAACCCGCCGCCGTAAACCGCGTCCTCGACGAGCTCGGGTTCGCCCGCAAGCGTGACCCCAAGACCGGCGTAATCGACCATGCCAACTTGTTCTTGGTCGTTGACCGCGGCGGACGCGTGGCTTACTCGTTCACCCTGGGGGAAAACCAGGAGCGGTGGCTCGTGGCCGCCCTCAAGCGAGTCCTGGCGGAGGATCGACCTCGGACGTGATCTCGGTGCGGACCCGGTTCCTTAAGGGCTTTTTCTCGCTTCTCGATCGCTTGGCCACGAGGCTCCTCTCGGCTACGTGGAACCCTCTTGCCCACACGGGCTCGCTGTCGTTTCTGTCGTTCCTGGTCTCGGTTGTCACTGGCGTTCTCCTGCTCTTTTGGTACGTCCCGAGCGCAAGCTCGGCCCATGGTTCTCTCGAGGCCATGCGCAACGGAATGGGCCTGGCGCAGCTCGTGCGCTCGCTGCACCGGTATGGCTCGGACGCCTGCATGCTTTTTGTTCTCCTGCATGCGCTTCGTCACTTTGCCAGCCGACGAATTGGTGGGGCCCGCTGGATTGCGTGGGTGTCTGGGGTGTTCCTGCTTGGATTGACTTGGTTCACCGGGTGGATCGGCTATTGGCTGGTCTGGGACGAGCAGGGGCGGCGCGTGGCGGTCGGTACGGCAAAGGTTCTGGATGCGCTCCCCGTGTTCGCTGATCCGCTTTCGAGGTCTTTTCTCGCCGACGCGAGCTTGAACCCGCTCCTGTTTTTCTTGGTGTTCCTCGCGCACCTTCTCATCCCGCTCCTTTGCGCCATGGCGCTCTGGTTTCACGTCATGCGCGTGCACAGGCCTCGGCTTGTTCCAGGACGGCCGCTCGTGCTCGCGCTCATGGGGCTCTTGATCGCCTGTTCCTTGGCCATTCCGGCGCTCAGCGCGGCCCCGGCGCGGATGATGGCGGCGCCGAGCCAATTCCCCATGGACGCGTGGTACGTGCTGCCTGCTTGGCTGACGGACAGGCTGGGTGCCGGATGGCTGTGGGGTGGCATGGTGATCGTGGGCACGATGCTCGTGGGGGCTCCCCTTGTTTTCCGGCGCGCTGCCCTCCCGTCGGCCGTGGACGTGAGCCTCTGCAACGGGTGCGGGCTTTGTCAAAGAGACTGCCCGTACGTGGCCATCCAGATGGTCCCGCGCACGGACGGGCGTCATTTCTCCGTCCAAGCCCAGGTCGACCCAGCGCGCTGCGCATCGTGCGGTGCATGCACGGGCGCGTGCGACCCCGGGGCAATTGGCCTGCCGGACTTGGCTCCCCTGGTCGAACGCAAGAGGATTGATGCCTGGCTCGATCGGGCCGTGAAGGAAGGCGAGCGGCCGTTCGTGGCGTTTCTTTGCTCGGGGTCGGCCGGGGCCCAGCTCGACGTGGATTCCGAGTCGGGGCTGTGCAAGGACCTGCCAGGGTACCGTGTCCGAAAGGTCCCGTGTGCCGCCTGGGTGCACATGCTCACCGTCGAGCGTGCGCTCAGGCACGGCGCGCAAGGGGTCCTCATCTCAGGTTGTGGGGGCGGAGGCTGCGAGTTCCGCGAGGGGCTTTACCTTGCGCGCCTTCGGCTTTCGGGAGACCGCGAGCCGGGCTTGCGAAGCGAGCGCGTTGACAGGGCGCGCGTGCATCTCGTGATGGCGGGCCGCACCGAGAGGCGCCGGCTGATCCGGGCCGCTCAGCGTATTCGCGACGGGGAGCGGCAGGCGAGCGCCAGGATACCGACTGCAAGGCTCATTGGAGGCAGCCTGGTCATGGCAACGGCCATCGGGGGGATCGTGCTCGTCGGGAGCCGCGTTCCCTATGGACCGCCCAGGCGCGATCCCGACCTGGTCGTCTCGTTCAAGCACGCCGGCCGTGCGGACGGCCGCTGCCGTGATCGAACCCCCGAGGAGCTTCTGGCGATGGCGCCCCACATGCGCACGCCCAAGGCCTGCGAGCGCGGGCGCGCGCCGGTGCGCCTTAGGGTTCACGTCGACGGCCATGTGCGCGTGGAGAAGTCCTACCCTCCCCATGGGCTTTTTGGCGACGGCGCGAGCGTGGCGATCGAGCAGCTTCCGGTCACCAAAGGAGTGCATGACGTGCGCGTCGAGATCGGTGAGACGAAGGATCCCAAGGAGTGGTCGTATCGAGACGAGCGCCGCTTGGAGTTCCAGGTGGACAAGCACGTGGTGCTGTTCGACAAGGCGGCGGGGGTGAGGTGGTATTGAGGCCGGGGCACCAATGTCTTGCCGGTATTACGCCGCGTGGTCGCGCAGGTAATCGAGGCTTCCCGGCAGGTCTCGGATCAGGCGTAGGAGGACGTCCAGTGCAGCGGTCTGGACGTTGCGCCCGGACTCCCATCGGGAAATCGTGTTCGGGCCGAGCCGAAGCAACCGAGCGAGCTCTGCCTGCGTGAGGCCATGGTGCTCACGGATCGCTCGAATGTCATCACCGGATAGGAGTCCGTACTTCTTGCGGTAGAGCGCGATCGCGTCCTCTTCAAAACGACGCGCCTGCGTGTAGGCGAGAACCTGCTCGCCGCACTTGGGACACTTGAAGTGCGGAACTGCCGGGACCGAGACCTCCTCGCCGTTGACGGGGGTTCGCAGCGCTCCTCGGGCCTCCTTCATCATCGTGCCGCAGGTCGGGCAGGCGTCGTCGGGCAGGACGACCGTCTTCCGTCGCGTCGGCTTGGGCCCACCTTTCTTGTCAGCCTTCTTCATCGAATTCGTCCTCATGGAAAGAGACCACCACGCAGTTGCTCCGCAGCACGACTTTGACGTAGAGGACGGTTCCTGCAACCATCGGCTTGAACACGTATAGCCATTCGGATGAAGCCGGCGAACGAAGACGAGCAACGTAGTCCGTCGGCGAAAGGGCCGCCAGAATGTCGATGACATCCTGGACTCCGAGGCCAAGGCCGAGACCGCGTACCTCGGCGAGTGCCTTCACGGTAAGGTGTACGTTGCCCTCCTTGGCAAGATTGCAAATGCGCTCGAGTACTCGTGCGAGCCATGAAGCCACCGGTTACCTCGAGTTTAACCATATGGTTAAATCTACGTCGGAGCCAGGCACTCCGCAAGCTCCGTCCGCCCGGCCCTGCTCACGTCTCCTCCGTCTTGTCCTCCAGCCCATCCCCCCGCCCATCCCCCCGCAACGCGTCGTCGTCATGAGCGGCGATGCCCAGGCGCTTCACGATGCGGTGGAGCGCCGCCCGCGTGATGCCTGCCATTCGCGCGGCTGCGCTAAGGTTCCCGTCGCACTGGGCCACGATCTGCTCCACGTAGCGGCGCTGGAACCGCTCGAGCGTGCGGCGCTTCGCTTCCTCGTAGGCGAGCCCCTCGATCTCCTCGGGGTGCCAACCCAGGTCGTCGTCTTCGAGGACGATATCAGCCGGGCCGATGTCTTCACCACGGGCCATGAGGGCCGCGCGCTCGATCACGTTTTGCAGCTCGCGGACGTTTCCCGGCCAATCGTGCGAAATCAGGAGACGAAGGGCACGCGAGGACAGCCGCTTGGGCACCGATCCATGGGGCGCCATCCTCTCGAGGAACAGGCTCGCGAGAAGAGGGATGTCCTCGATCCGTTCCCGCAAAGGCGGCAGGTGAATGCGCATGACCGAGACGCGGTAGTACAGGTCATTGCGGAACTTCCCCTCACGGACCATGCGACGAAGATCGAGGTTGGTCGCCGATACAATCCGCACGTCGACCTGGACCGGCGAAGCCGAACCAACGGGCAGGACCTCGCGTTCCTGGAGGGCACGCAAGAGCTTCCCCTGGAGCGACAGGGGCATGCTCGCAATCTCGTCGATGAACAACGTCCCGCCGTGCGCTTCGAGGAACAGGCCCTTCCGATCCCGATCCGCACCCGTAAAGGCCCCCTTGCGGGAGCCAAAGAGCTCTGACTCGACCAGGCTCTCGGGGAGCGCGGCCGCGTTAAACGCCACGAACGGGCCGCTTGCCCGCATGCTCTCGGCGTGGATGGCGCACGCGACGAGCTCCTTGCCCGTGCCGCTCTCTCCTGCGATGAGCACCGTCGCGTTCGACGGAGCCAGCCGGCGGATGGACTCGATCACCGGCGCCATTTGCCGGTCTCGGGCGTAGATGCCCTGGAAGCCGCGGGTTGCCCGGAGCTCGACCCGCAGGCGCGCGATCTCGTCTTCGTCCTGAATGGCCTTCAAGGCCCGGCGGACCACGAGGAGCAGCTCGTCGTTGTTGAACGGCTTGGTCAGGTAGTCACAAGCGCCCCGCTTCATCGCGTCGACCGCCGATTCGATGGTCGCGAACGCGGTGAACAGGATCACCCGGGTACGGGGCCAGCGCTCGCGCACCGTATCGAGCAGGAAAAGGCCGTCCTTCCCCGGCATCTTCATGTCGGAGAGCACCAGGTCAGTTGGTGATTCCTCCATGGCCGCGAGCGCTTCCTCAGCGGAGTGCGTGACCGTGATATCGCTCCCCAGCTCTCCCAGGACGAGCGCCACGCCTCGTGCCAGGTCCTTCTTGTCGTCGACGACGAGGATGCTCATCCCGTCTTTCATGCCACAGAGCTCCTTCCAGTGCCCGAATCAGGGCTCGCCACTTCCTCGACGGACCTGAGACGTACCGAGAACGTGCTGCCTTTCCCCTCGGCGCTCGCCACCTTGAGAACGCCTCCGTGCGCGGCCACGATGTCGCGCGCGACGGTGAGCCCAAGGCCAGTCCCTTCGGCCTTCGTGGTGTAGAAGGCCGAGAAAATCCTTTCCTGCTCATCGGCCGAGATGCCGGGGCCGGTGTCCACCACGTCGAACCGGGCTTCCCCGTCCTCGGAAACCACTCGAAACACGAGCTCACCTAAGCCCTGCATGGCCTCGATCGCATTGAGGCCCAGGTTGACGAGCACCTGCCTGAGCTGGTCTGGGTCCCCGTAGATCCGCATGTTCCCCGACTGGGACACATCGCGACGTATCACCACCCCGGACTGCTCCGCCTGCGGCGTCAAGGTTCGCTCCACGTCCGCGATGATTTCGATCGGATCCACGTGGACTCGTTCCGGAGGCCGCTGCCTGGCGTAGGCGAGGAGGTCACGCACGATCTTCTTGCACAGGTTGGCGTTCCTTAGGACGGTGCCCAAGTTCTCGGCCATGGGGTCGTCCGGCCGAAGGCGGCCGAGGGTGTGCTGGGTAAAGAGGGCGATCGCGCCCAGGGGATTGTTGAGCTCGTGCGCAAGGCCGGCCGCGAGCTTTCCCACGACGGCCATGCGCTCTTCTTGCATTTGCCACTTGTGCTGCTCGATCCGCTCGGTCACGTCGCGGGCCACCATGACCACGCCCGAGAGCTTCTCATCGTCCTCTACCGGAGCGTATGTCGCCTCGTAGACCCGATTCCCGACGGTGAGCGTGGGATGAACCTCGAGGGGCGATGGATTGGCGACCTGGGCGCGTAGTCGGGCCCAGGTCTCTGGATGGTGGCACACGCGCAGGTCGGAGGACTTCGGCATGCCTTCGGGCCACAGGGTTTCTGCGGCGCGGTTGTGGAGCTTCACTTGGCCGTCGGGATCGACGTACACGACGGCGTCGGCCATGCAGTCGATGATTGCCTGGAGCTTTCCCCGCTCGCTGGCCAAGCTCGTGGTCGCCTCGAAGAGACGGTCGTGATCGGACTGCACCTTTTGGACGAGGGTCACGACGATCATGGCGCAGCCCATCGCGAGCGCCGACACCGTGAGCCCCGACGCCATGATGTGGTGGGCGTCGTCTCCAATTCCCATCGCACCGTGCGAGCTGCGCAGGGCGAAGGGCGGGAGGACGCCGGACGCCTCGGCCAAGGTGAGGACCATGATGAAGACGCTGACGGCAACTGCCGCGCCGCGGGCGTTTCGCGGCTCGAGAACGGTCCCCGCAATCACGGCATGGAAGACGAAGAGACCGGCGAACGGATTCGCCATCCCCCCAGAGTGATGGACCAGCCATCCCAAGATGAGCACATCCCCACAGACCTGCATGGACAGCAGCGCTTGCGATGCGAGCCTTCGGGCAGGGACAAAGAAGAGGACCGTGTTGAAGACCGCCAAGGCAGCGACCCCACCCCAAAGGGAAGCGGACTGGCCCGGGGGGACTCGACCGGTCACGAGGGTGGCGTAGGCCACGACTCCAATCAGGGCGAGCACGGCAACCCAGCGCAGCCCCACGAGCCAAGTGACAAACCCCTGGCGTAGCTCCGAAGACCCAACGCGTGCGTGGGTGTCGAGGTTTTTCTCGAGTTGCGGCAAGGCCCGCCAGAACATGTAGGCCGCGGTGGCGAATCCGACGACGAGCGAGACGCCAAGGCCGCGAACGACGTGGGCGAGCCAGAGGTTCCGCGCGGGTAGGCCCTGAAGCCAAGCCCGTTCCACCAGCTCAAAGGCGAGAAACAGGGGAATTGCGACTCCCGCCCAAATCAAAAGGACCGCAAGCCGACTGCGAGACGGAAAATGGTGCGCGACGGCTGCAAGTGGCCCTGCGCTCTTCCTCACGGGGAGCATGATGAGTGCAGGATGGGTGCCGAGCGGCCGAAGAGGAATTCTTGACTGCTATCAAGTTGCATGGGGCTAGCCGCGCAACTCCTGCGCCCACCTTGGCGATGAAACGCAATTGGTGCGCTGCGTCGGAGCTCTACCTCGCTCTCAGCCACTTCGTCATCACTACGGTGGTCCCCTTGCCGATCTCGGAGTGAACCTCGAACTCGTCCATCAATCGCTGGGCACTCGGCAAGCCGATCCCGAGGCTCGAGCGCTTTGTCGTGTACCCGTCCTGCATCGCCGCTTCCACGCTCGCGATCCCGGGGCCATGATCCTCAGCGACGATTTGGATACCTACTTTCCCTGCCTTGTTGATCTCGCAGATATGGACCTCGCCGCGCTTCGCATGCTCGACGATATTGCGGGCGATTTCGGAGATGGCGGTTGCGATGCGGGAGAGGTCGGCATGGCCAAACCCGAGCGACTCGGCGACGACTCGCCCTTTTTGCCGTGCGCTTCCAACGTCGGAGTGGGACTCGACTACGATGCGGGCGCTAGCTGCCATCTCGATCCTTGGCCGATACCATCCCGAAAGACTGAAATGGCCCCGCCCCTTCGGCAAGGCCGCCGAGCCGAAAATATTGCACTTGACGTCATTCCTTCGCGCCGAGGTAGCGAGCGACGAGCACCAGCGCGTCGTCGGTGCCCCTAAAGTCCCGAGAGAGAATGTGATCGGCCACCTCTGAGGGTGGGGCACGGAGGTCGAGCCCCTCCGTGAAACCATGGCGAATCCCGTCGGTGACAAGGATGAGCACGTCCCCGCGGGCAATCGGGACCGCGGCCGGGTGGAGCGTGGGAACGCGATACCCAACCACACCAGCCCGAAGGGGCATCCATTCCCGACGAGGGATGGGTCGCAAGAGCACCCCTTCCACGTTCCCCACGCCCAGCCAGAACATGAGGTTGTCCCCCGGCCGGATGCTGGCGATGCTCATGGCTACGCCCCGGGTCTTTCGCAGCGCCTCGTGACAACGGGTGAAGAGCGTGTCGACCCGCGCACCCACGTTCTCCTCGATGGTCGCCAAGGCCGCCTCTGCCGCCGCGGCTGCGTCGGACCCATGCCCCAGGCCATCTACCGCGCAGGCGAGGACTCCGCCGGACCATGTTCTGACCAGGCCGCGGTCACCCGACACCGCGAAGCCTGGCAAGGGTCGCTGCGCAATGGCCCAATCAACGAGCTCGGCGGATACTCCGTGCTCTCGGCCTAGCTCTTCCATTTCCTCATCACCACCTTGGTGCCCTTGCCGACCTCGGAGCTGATCTCGAACTCGTCCATGAGGCGCCGGGCGCCCGGGAGCCCGAGGCCGAGGCTTGCATGCCTGGTCGTGTATCCGTCTTGCATCGCCAGGCCGATGTCTGGGATGCCAGGACCTTCGTCCTCGGCCACGATTTGGATGCCACTCCTTCCGCTCTCCGTCACGGCGCTAATCGTCAACGCGCCCTTCACGGCGTATTCGACGATGTTGCGGGCGATCTCCGAAATGGCGGTGGCGATCCGCGTGACGTCGGCACTGCGGAAACCGAGCGTCTCCGCCAAGGCCCGCCCCGCTTGGCGGGCGCTCACGACGTCGGTTTCCGTCTCGATGGGTACGCGCGTGTCGCCCGCCATTCACGCCTTCCGCCCTTTCCGCTTGCCCTAAGGAGCTCGAGACCGTCCTCCAGGTCGACGGCGGTCTTCACGTCCCCGAGCGTGAGGCCAAGCTGCACCATGGTCTGCGCGACTTCGGGGTGCATGCCGACAATCACCGTTTCTGCTCCAAGGGCCCGGCACACGTGCGCGATGGAGCGCAAGGTGCGCGCCGAAAACGAGTCGACTACGTCGAGGGCCGACACGTCCAAGATGACCCCCTTCGAATGAAAGCGGCGCGTCCGCGCGGCCAGTTCCTCCCGAAGCTTTACGAACTCGGCGTCGGTGAGCGCCGCCTGAACGGTCGCGATGAGGTAGTCTCGTTCCTTGAGGATTGGGACTTCCAACGCTCGCTCCTACATCTCGCGCGCTTCGCGCCCGGCGCCGCCATTTCTCACCAGCGAGTAGCCGAGGAGCTTCTCGGCCTCCTCGAGGCCGCCTTGAAGGTCACCGACCGTGTTGATGCGCGACAGGTCGACCCCCAGGGTCACCAAGGTCTGGGCGATTTCCGGCGAGAGTCCCGTGACGATCACCTCGGCACCGAGGAGCCGCGCCGCCTCCACCGTCTGCACCAGGTGGTTGGCGACCTTGGAATCCACGGTGGGGACTCCGGTGATGTCGATGACCACCACGAGCGCGCGGCTCGCCCGCACGCCCCGCAAGAGCTGCTCGGTGATCTGCAGGGCGCGGTCGGAGTCGATGACGCCGATGATCGGGAGGATGAGCATGCGATCCCGCACTTGCAGGACGGGGGTGGAGAGCTCGCGGATGGCCTCCTGCTGCTGGGCGATCGTCTTCTGGCGCCTTTGCAGGTAGATCTCGATCGCGAGGCACACGTCCAGGAACACGAGCTTCGTGAAGGATACGAAGGTCTGGTACGCCGTGGCGTGGGAGTCCATGGCCGTGAGGAGCCGAGCGCCCATGGCACGGAGGTAGAAGTTGTACATTCCGAGGAAGAGCCCGATCGGAACGCCGATCCGCTCGTGCACGACGCCGGTCCGGAGGCGGTTCTCCAGGTATTCCGAGTCGATTTTCCCCTGGGTCAGCTTGAGGAAGTACGCCTTCTGCTGTTGCTGCACGCGTTCGAGGACTCTTGGATCCCTGAAGAACGCGCGCCCCTCTTCGAAGGAGAGGAGATGCTTGTAGAACTCCTTGATGATGTCGTCGGCCCAGACCTTGGAGTGCTCGTGAACTCGAGTCAGCCGCTCGTTGTCCTGGTCGGTAAATTCTAGAAAATCAAGTCGTTGTTGGAGCTCGGCCTGTGAGATCCCGAGCTCCTTGGTGAGGGCTTCTTCCCCACTAATAGACATTCGTCGCATGGTCATCGCTCCACCCTGGTTGGTTTTAGGGGTGGTAACGAGGACGACAAGGTCTCGCGCCCGATTTGCATGGCGTTAGCCGCCTCGTTGCCTTGAAACGTCGTCTCCAGGCATCAGGTTTTCCTTACGCATTCCACCCCGCACATGCCAACGGACTGGACGGCGCTCTCTACGCGGTACGCCGAGGCGCTCAGGGAGTACGTCACCGCGCCGGGCGAGAGCATCCTGGAGCTCGCCTACGAGCTGGGCAGGAGCGCGGCGGCGAGTGGGATCGGAGTCCTCGAGATGGTCACCATCCACGAGCAAGCGCAAGGAGGCCTGCTCGCCTCACTGGTTCCTGCGATTCCGCTGGAGGAGGTCCTCTCCCGGGCCAGCTTGTTCTTCCGCGAGAGCCTGGCGCCCTTCGAGATTACCCATCGAGGGTACCGCGAGTCGCACGCGGCGCTCCAGCGCCTCAACGCGGAGCTGGAGCTTCGGGCGGCCAAGCTCGCCGCGGCCAGCGAGTCGGTTCGCAGGCTCACGCGGGAGAGATCGGCGTTTCTCGCCGAGGCCAGCCGGCAGCTCGCGAGCTCGCTTAACTACGATGTCACCGCCAAGTCGGTCGCCCAGGTGGCGGTGCCACGGATCGCGGACGTCGCGATCCTCGACATCCTGGAGCAGCGCAACGCGGCGCGGCGGGCCGTAGTGGCCAGGGTGGATCCCGGCCTCTCGCCGCTCTGCGAGGAGCTCGAGAAGTACCCACCCAAGATGGAGGCGGCCACGGGCGCCTCGAAGGTCTTGAAGTCGGGCGTGTCCGAGCTGGTCACCAACGTCGACCCATCCTACCTCGCCTCGATCGCCCAGGACCCGGCGCACTTGGCGTGTCTCCAGAAGCTCCAGGTGAGGTCGCTCATGGTGGTCCCCCTCTCCGCGGGAGGGCGCGTTAAGGGAGCGCTGACGCTCATGTCGAGGAGCCCCGAGCGCCGCTACGGCGTCGATGAGTTGGACCTCGCCGAGGACTTGGCCCAAAGGGCCTGCCTCGCCCTCGAAAACGCGCGTCTCCTCCTCGAGGCCAATGAGGCCGTCCAGCTACGAGACGAGTTTCTGGCGATCGCGTCGCACGAGCTCTACACGCCCATCACCACCCTGCAGCTCTCGGTGCAGAACCTAAGGCGCCTCCTCGATCGCCCTGAGGTGACGCCCCCAGAACGCCTGCGGAAGATCCTCATGGCGATTGAGAAGCAAGGGAAGCGTCTCGCAGGAATGGTGGACAACCTCCTCGACGTTTCCCGGATGCATCACGGCAAGCTGGTGCTCCAGGTCGGCGAGGTGGACCTCCTGGAGGTGGTCCTCGCCGTGGTGGGAAACCTCAGCGAAGAGCTTTCTCGCGCGGGCTGCGTGCTTTCCATCGATGCCAAGGAGAAGGTCTTTGGCAGGTGGGACCGCATGCGGCTTGAGCAGGTGGTGACCAATCTCCTCACCAACGCCATCAAGTTCGGGGCCGGGAAACCGATCGAGATTTCCCTCCAGGTGCCGGGCGGGACGGCGAGGTTGACGATGACCGACCATGGCGTCGGCATCCCCGCGGAGCGCATCCCGTTCGTCTTCGACCGGTTCGAGCGCGCCGTCTCCCTCTGGAAATACGGTGGGCTGGGGCTCGGGCTCTACATTGTTAGGCAAGTCTTGGAGGCGCACGGCGGGCGCGTGACCGTCGCTAGCGAGCCTGGAGTCTCGACGACCTTCGTGGTCGAGCTGCCGTGTGAGCAGGCGCCAGCTGCGAGGTCGGAGGGCAACTACTAGCGCAGGGAAAGTTTAAGGGCCTATAAGTCGCTTGGCCGAGGCGCAGAAGTTGGCTTTCTCTGGCGTCATGCAGGCGACGTGCTCGAGGCACGCGGCCAGATCGGGCGGCAGGCTGAGGATGCTCTGTGCTCGCGCGGACCATGTGATGGACGACGTGCGGAACGGGACCGTCTCTCCCTGCGGGCCCTGTGGGCCGGAAAGGGCGTGCTCGGCCTGCACGAGCACGTGAGGCACGTGGGTGTCCATGGACCCGAACCGCCAGCCATCGACCCCCTTGGATGAGTCGACCGGCCAGCTCGGGAGAGTCTTTACCGAGGTGATTCCCGCAAAGTGCACCCACAGGTCGTTGCGCGGGCCCCAGAGGTTGCCGGTGCTCGAGCCGTACGCGGTCAGCTTGGCACCCGCGGGCTGCGCAGGGTGGACGAAGACAAAGCTTACGGGCCAGCTCCACAGCCAGCGCTTCTCCCAACCCCAGAAGACCTTGATCTCCGGGGAGACGGGCAGGTCGAAGGCGCCCATGAGGTGGCGCATGTACCAGGCCTTGCGCTGGCTCTTTTCGAGGCCCGCGTCGTACCCATGGCCATCGGTGGGGTTCACGTGCATTCGTTTTTCAACTCCCGCGATGGCGTCGAACGTCTTCTGATAAGTCACGGTCGGGAACAGGTAGTCCTGACCACCCAAGAGCATGAGGATGGGCGCTTTCTGCTCTGGGGCGTAGTGGATCGGATCCCAAAGAGACAGGGCCTCGAGGAGCTCCGGCTCGTTCCCCCAGACGCCTGCTGCCCCAACGAACGCGTTCTTGAGCCCAGATCCCTCGACCGAAAAGTTGGTATGAAGATCTCCGGCAGCGATGAAGGCAATGGCCGAGGTCAATCGGTCGTCGACCGCATTGACGAGGTACGTGGTGAGGGCGCCCGCCGAGAAGCCCTCGAGGACAACCTCGCTTTGGTGCGGACCGCCCGGGCCGAACCACTCCGCGATGGTAACGGCCCGCATGGCGGCATAGGCGTAGGCGGTGAAGAAATAGGTGAGCTCCGGCACGGCAGCCGTCCGGTCGGGACGCGCCCAGGTCTCGACGCAGGGAGGACCTTGCCGGAAATCGCTCACGAGGTGGCAGACATCAGCGCGCACGCCGAGCAGCTCGAAGGACGGATCATTCACGTAGGCAGCGTAGTTGCCGCCTTGGCCGTATTTCGCGAGCCTGCCGGGTACCGCGCAGTGGGCCGTTCCCGATGAGCGCAGGATTCCATGCCCGGGGGCATTGATGGCGATTCCCCAGCCCTGGATGTCCGCCACCCGGTTCAGGAACCGGTTTACGTGGCCGGCGCTTGTCGGAAACCCCTGTGGGTAGCCGTGGAGCTGAACGAGCGCGGGCGGCGAGCCACCCTCGATCACCGCGCCTTGGGCGTCAGCCGGCGCGGCAACCAGCGCGTAGATTTTTTCGTAGGGGTTCTGGGGATCACCCGAGGGCTGCCCGTTGAACCTGACGACGTACAAGCGGTATTGCCCACGGATCGTCACGCCGTCCGCCTCGACGAGGGTCCACGGGGTTCCTGGCACGCCGTCCTTCTCATTGAGGACCTCCAGGCCGAGGGTGGTGGGATCCTGTATTTCCTGCACAGGCCAAGTGAAGGGAAGGGCGTGGGCTGCTCCCTGATGGAACGAAAGCGCCGCGACAAGCCCTGCTAAGGCGATGCGGGCGAAACCTCCTGCGTTCATCGGTCGTCTCCTCGTCGCAATCAGGCGCGGGCGAGGAGCAATGGACGTGCCACGTACGGGCAGCGGGGAAAGCGGAGAGGTTCCGGCCAAGGCGTATCTTCGGAACCGCCCACTGTGGACGGTCGGATGTGCACAGGTTTACGGCGCAGCGTGGCGCGCACGGACTGCGCTCTCGGCGCCAGGGGAACGACACGCGGCGCGACGCACCACGTGAACTACGGCTGACCGTAGTTCGACTGACCATGTGATGCCTGACGTTCCCCGGCGCCGGCGCGGGACCCGACATCCGCTGGTTCTAGGCACCTCGCCGCACTGCCACGGCGTGCGGGGACCGGGTTCCATCGGGTGATCCGCCGTAGCCTGCAAGGGCGCCGCTCACCACTTGTC
>JACQUZ010000063.1 GCA_016210055.1 Deltaproteobacteria bacterium
ACGAAGGCGTGCTGAAGCACGCCGAGGAGCAAGCGAGGACGCACGGCGCGAGCTGCCCGGCGGATGCGCTCGCAGCAGGCGGGGAAGTGACGTAGTAGTGTTAATGCTGCGCAGTGGGCGCGCTGGGGGGTGTGGTCGAGGGTGAGTCAAACAGGTTGTCCAGCTCCTGCTGCTTCTTGTCGGCCGCCTGGATCTCGCGCATGGCCTCTGGATTCTTGCGGACCATGAAGCGAAAGCCAGCGTAGCCAACCCCCGCTAACGCGACCGCCAGTGCGGCCAAGAGAAGCGCGAAACGTTTTCCCTTTTGCATCTTGCTCGAGGATTCACCGGTCATTTGCCACCCCATTCGCTTGGAGAAAGCTACTTGGCCACGCCCGTGAGCGACAGGGCTACGGCCACCGTGTTGGACACCTTCTGCCCGAGCATGGAGGGCACGTTGATCCCATAATCCGAGAGCTGAATGGAGAATTGCCCGGTCACCCTGAGCACGTCGCCGGTGAAGCCGAGCTTCTTCAGCTGATCATCGACCTTACGGAACATGATCTTGACCGGGACGGAGATTTCCTTGGTCGTGCCCTTGATGGTGAGCTTGCCGTGGCCGGTCGCGGTGGCCCCGCCAGCGGCCTGGATGTCCCCTTTGGCCTCGATCTTGGTGAGCTCGAACGTGGCCGTCGGGAACTTGGCGGTGTCGAGGAAATCTGCGGACCGCATGTGCTGGTCACGCTTGTCGACGCCGGTCTTGAGCTTGGTCAGATCCACAGCCACGCTCGCCTGGGCGCCCTGACCGGGCTGGGCCAGATCCACGGCGAGGGTCCCGCTTACCGCGGTGGTCACGCCAACGATGTTTTCCACCGGTGCGTCCGATTCGAACGTCACGCGGCTCGAGCCAGCGGAATGAATGGGGTAATTACGGCTCTCCGCCGTAGCAACTCCACTTGCCGCCGTGAGCGCGATGACCGAGGCGAAGAGGTGCATGGCGTGCCGAATGTGAGCTTGCGAGCGGGTATTCATGACGTGTCCTCCCTCCACTTTTCAATGCATGGTCTTCAGACGCGCAATGATGTTACACGAGCCGCGCTCTCTCGGGACTACTTGAAGGAAAGATTCAACGTAGAACTACTGCCAGGCTGGATCTTCACCTTGCCCGACCGAAGGCCGAGCTTCTCATGCCACGCCTTGACCGTGTACACGCCTGGCGGGACTCCATCGACCACAAACGTCCCATCGGTCGAAGTCACGGCGAAGAACGGATGGTCGAGAACGTACACCCACGCGCCCATCCACGTGTGCCCGGCGTCGCAGCTGAGCCGGACCGGCCCGCTCTCCTCGAGCACCTGCTCCATGCTCCCATGGCTTACCGTCGGCACGTTGAACATGGTCTCGCTCCCGAGGTACGAGTGGACCGTGTGGAACGTGTTGTCGCTGTTCTTCATGACCAGCTTTGACCCCACGGTCGCAGCCTGCACGTGCGGCACGTAGCGGCAGCCCGATTGGTCCAGAGTGATCTTCATCGGCTTGGTGGCGCCGTCCTTCGGCAAGCCCTCCAAGAAGACGACGACATTCGCCAAGCCGCGCTTTTCGCCCACGGCCAGCGACTCGTCGTAGATCGGAGTCGCCCCGCAGACCTTTTGGTCCTTGGTTACCTGGAGCTGCTTCTTCTCGGGAATCGTCCCCGAGAAGGTGATCGTGCCGGTCACTTTTCCCAGTTTTGCCGGAATGTCCGATGACTGGGCACGGGCGATGGGCGCAGCGATCACGAGGCCCAGGATAATGCAGTTTCTAATGGTCGTCCCTATTCTCATTACGTCCCTCCGTGGTCATGACTAGTAACGGCCGGCATTGCTTCGGAAGAGGTCATCCCACGCCCCAGGCCTGGCGAGCGAGCGAACGTAGTGCACGAGGCCCCACAGCCTCGTGTCGCCAAGACGCCGCTTGGCCTCTGGCTCCAAGCCGTCGAGCTGCTCTTGCGTGGGCAACGTGTCCACGAACGCCCTGAGCGCTGCCAGGGTAGAGCTGTCCACGTGCTCGGCAAGCGTGGTCATGTCACCGAGCGCCTCGCGGCCGACGACCATGGCCTCCCGATACGCAGGCATCGGCGTCCCGCTGAGCCCTGTGGCGAGGGTCCGAAAGAGGTCGGCCGGCATGGCCCCAGCGCGAAAGACCCCTCTCGTGAAATTGGCAGGGCGAATAGGGTGCCCCCAATCGTCCTTTAGGGTCATTGCCGAGGGGCCATTGCCGCTTCCATGAATCCCATGGCATTCCCAGCAGCGGAAGAGCAGGTAATATCGCCGCCCCTCTTCGCGGTTTCGCGGGCCCGGATCGGCCACCGCTGGGGGCTCCACCTCGGTGGGAGGGCCTCTCCGCGCGAACTTGGGCGAGAACGTCTTGACGTATTGCGCGACCGCGCGGATATCGCTCTCGGGGAGGGTGCCCTGCCAGCCCGGCATCGCCGTCCCTGGCACGCCGCGCCAAATGGTCCTCATCAGATCGTTGTCCGTGGGGAGCTTTCCACTCGGCGTGGAACGGTACTTGAAGACCCCCCGGGTGAAGTCCCTCGGAGCAGGCTCGAGGTTGGTCGCGACTGGCCCCTTGCCATCCCCGAGCCGGCCGTGGCAGGGCGCGCAGGCGGACTCGTATGTCGCCGGGCCCGGCGTGAGCCCCTCCGCGCGGACGAGCGGTCGCGCTGTTAGCGTGAGGATCATTGCGGAGCAAGAAATAATCAGAGCCAGTGCTTTGCCCATGGTTCCAATCTCACCGCACGCGTCACAAGAAAAGGTGGAGATACACGATGAGCTCGTGCATGCCGTCTCGTGGCGGGCCCGCGCTTGAGGTCGTGTACCGGTACTGGCCACGAAGCTCGACGAGCTCCATGGGAAATAGCTCCACGACCCCGCCCACCCGGTGGAAGCCATTCCTTCCCACCCTCAGGTCGGGATCCGCGAATTCATAGGTCGCGAGCAGGTCGACGCCCTGGACAGGGAGAAACGAGAGCTCGGCGAAGCTGACATATCCGTGCCAGCGCTCGAGCCCCTGGGCCACGAAGTCGTCGCGGACGTAATCGATCTCGCCCTGGAGCGTAAGGCGCCCGAGCGAGAGCCCTCCAAATGCGCCCGTCCGGATCTCGTGCACGCCCTCCCCGATTCGGCCCACATCGCGAGGCGCCACGGCGGTCGCTGGCGCGAGAGGATTGACCGACGGCAAGTTGTCCGAGAAATAGAAGGAACCGCCCATGGACAGCCTCGCGTGGCCGACACGGCTCCGGGACTCCGCGCGGAGCGCGACTGCCTTTTCGAACGGCCTGCGGGCGGTGCCGCTGGCATCGAGCTGCCGGTCGCCCGACGCCCCGTTGAGCAGCGCGAGCTGCAGGGACCATGGACCAAGGTATCCACCGATTTCGATGCCGGTGTCCTTGTCCACCTGGGCGAAGCCAATGCTCTCGCGGGTGACGAGGGCGTGATTAGGATCCTTGATTCCAAATGCCGGGAGAAAGCGGCCCACTTTGAGGTAGGAGGCGAGCGGCACGATCGTGGCCTGGCCCGGCCATGCGAGCAACCCAAACACTTCGAAGCTGCCGTGGAGCCCGCGATCCATGTAGACCGTGAGGTGCTCACCCGAGCGGGCGCTCACGTAGAGATCCCCCTGCATGAGGAAGAAGCTGTTCGTGTCCTCGGCGCGGGGATCCGGGTTGTTGACGTAGAAGTAAGCGCTTCGCACGTCGGTGCCGAGCTCGAACCAGCTCGCCGTGTCGGCCTCGACTCGCGCCCCGACACCGGACGTCTGGGCGAGGAAGCCCCCCGCGCCGGGCAACGGCAGCACCCGTCGTGCATAGACATTGCGGCCGTACGGCGTGCGCATCCCGCCGCCCGAGGGGTTTACGTGGCACGACGCGCAGTGCATGCCGGTCCGAGCGGCAAAACGCGGGACCGCGGCGGCCACGGGCGGAAGAAGAGTGAGCGCCGTGCCACAGATGAGGGACAGTAACATTGTCCAGCGCACTGGCGCCGCCAAAGGCCTCATTGCCCGGCACCGGCGTGACACGAGGCGCAGAACGAGGCCGCGGGCACGAACTTCGCGCTGGCGCATTCGCCCTCGGCCGTGACCAGGCAATCGAGAGAGCTGCAGGTCCGGCAGGCCTTGTCGAGCATCTCGCAGAGGTTCGCCCCTGCATCGACGGCCGGCACCGGCGCGGATCCCTGGTCACAGGACACGCACGGCAGAAGGAGGAGCGCTGAAAGGAATAGCTGCGCTAATGGCAATCGAAGCATCGCATTACTCCACGATGATGTGCGCCATGTTCATGATTCGCTTGTGATTGGCGCAGTAATACTCGTAATCGCCCGGCTGCTCGAACGTGAATGACCAGGACTGCCCCACCTGAATCGGCGGGCTGCGGAAGATCTCCCTGGCCGGAGGGGCGCTGAAATCCCCGTAGGCGATCTCGTGAAAAGCGGTGTCGTTGTTGACCCAAGTCACGGTGTCTCCCGGCCGAATCTTGGACACGCTGGAGCAATCGTCTTGATCACAGAAGGCCAGCCCCTGCATGAACACAACGTGCTCGCGCGGTTCACCCCCGCCGTCGGGGCGCGAGGCAGCATCGACGTCGATCTTCCCAAAGCGGTCGGGCCCGCCGAAGTCGGGACAGCCCGCGGTCCCCACCGCAAGGGAAAATAGCGCCACGATGCTGCCTGCTACCCGCCGCATGGTTCATGGCACCTGCGGAAAGCCGTCGACCTCGTCGGAGTGGAGCCAAATGCACTCGTTGGCCAATCGCATGGCGCCCGCCGTGTCGTAATTGGTCTTTTCGGTAGTCCACTTCTTGGTCGCGCGGCTGTACGTGGCCTTGGCGGCGGACACCGGGGCGATGCCGTAGGCGCCACCAGCCTTGGGTGGCGTCGGAAGGGTCGGGTAGCGGATGAACAGCGCGTCTGCATTGGAGGCGCTGGGGAGTCGCTCGTACTCGGGGATTTCGTCGAGGGGCGGCGCCGAAATCTGCAATCCGCCGACGTCCATGACGCTCTCGAAGAGGTCGGTGAGGACGTGGAACGCCGTCTCGTTGTCCACCTTGGCCCAAAGCGTCGCCCCGTTTAGCGCGCGCAGCACCGCCGCGACCGTGTCCGGCGTGTACTCGTCCAAGTCCTTGAAGAGACCAGCCTTGCCGTCGTAATCGGCAATGAACGCATTGAACGTCGACTTGACCGACGCAGTCCACGAGTCCTTGGCGCCAACGGCGCGGATCGCGCTCGTCAGCCCTAAAATGATCGCGGCGCGGTCGAGAGTACCAATTGCCGAGGTGGTGGTGAGGGCCTCAGCGTAATCGGAGATCTTTGCCTTCACCGCCGCCCGGTTGGTAGCGCTGGCAGCGCCGTAGAACGCGAGGGCCTGGATCGCAGTGGCCCTTTCGCGGGTGTTTTTCGGAGACGGGAGAGAGCCGTAGAGCATGTCCGCCTGGTCGAGAAACGCCTTGGCGAGGTCCTTGTCCGGCGCCATGCCCATGGCGATCTGCTTGTACCGATTGGACGCGCTATGCGGCATGGTTTCCGCCCCGGTCACCTGGGCGAGGTCGGCGATGGCCATGAGCGCCACGTGGGCGTCCTCGGACGACCCGAGGTTGAACTTCTCCGGCGCCTGCATGAGCTCCATGGCCTGCATCACGGCCTCGGCGTAGAGCACGAGCCCCGCGAAGCGCTCGTTCGCCCCCGGGATGTCGTTCTTGCCGGGGATTCCGAAGTGCGCGTCGACGTGGAACTGCTTGGCCCACTCCAGCTCCTTGACCATCGTCCACCCAAAGGCCGCGCCAGTGGTGGGGACCGATTGCCCGCCCACCCATCGCTCATCGGCGAAGTCCATTGGCTTATCGTCGTGAGCTGCGGTAAACGACGGATTACCGCGATTGAACACGCGCTTGAGCAGGGCGGGGTTAGACGGCAGCATGACCTGGCTCTTGTCGTCAGACACCATCTTTGCCATGGCTTCGGGCATTCCCTCGCCGGGCATGAACGTCTCCCCAAGGCCGGCCTTCATGACCAGCGCACCCAGGTTGTAGCGGGAATACCAGTACGCCTGGGTGAGAGCGTGGGTCGTCTTGAACGCCTCCACGCCGCCTTCAAAGTCGGGGAGCTTGTTGGTCGTCGCGCCAGCATCTGCGCTCCCCCCGTCGGGCTGGCCGGTGATCGCGGGGTTTCCGTCATCACCGCATCCCGCAAGCGTGGTCGTAAAGAGAACTCCTGCGAGCAAAGCTTTAAGCACGTTCTTCATAGGTCATGCGCCTCCTCGACTCCAAATCGGGTAGTGAGCCTACGGTCCTGCCGCAGCACGTCACGTGCCAGGGGTGGTGCCCCTATCGCATCAATGACTTGGCGCTCGATTGGACGGCGCGACCTCCCAGCTTGGCGTGCCTGCCCGTCCAGAATGGAATTGAGCGCCCGGAGCTCGCCGCGGGCGTAACGCTCGCCGCCCACGAGTGACCATTCCCCAAGCAAGAACGATCGCGGGCTCGCCGGCTCGGCCGGACGACTCGCGAGCGGAAGGAGAAGAAATCATGGCGAGCGCAGACACGATCCAGTTCAACGACGACGACTTCGACCGCGAGGTGCTAAAGTCCGAGACCCTAGTCCTGGTAGACTTCTGGGCACCCTGGTGTGGACCGTGCCGGGCCCTCGGACCCGTCGTCGACCAGCTCGCCGCCCAATTCAGGGGGAAAGTCCGGGTCGGCAAGGTGAACATCGATGACAATCATTCGACCGCCAGGCGCTTCGGAATCAAGGCGGTGCCCACCCTCATGGTGTTCAAAGACGGCAAGATCGTGGATCAGAAGGTCGGCTCATTGCCCAAGGGGCATATCGAGGAGATGGTCAATCGGCACCTTCAATAACGAATAACGTCACTCTCACTTCGGGCGGACATCGCCCCAGCGCCTGAGCTTGCGCCGCACGGTCGTGGGATCCACGGCCATGATGCGGGCTACCTCGCTGATGTTTCCCTCCGTGCGCCGGAGGAGCTCGCGCACGTAGTTTCGCTCCAGCTCGTCGAGGGTGAGATCTCCATTGGATCCGTTCGATCCGGCCGCCTCGGGGACCTCCCTTGCCTTCGGCTTGCGCGAAAGCCGCCCCAGGTGCTCTGAAAGCACCACGCCGTCCTCAGCGAGCATCGTCGCTCGCTCCAGGGTATTGAAGAGCTCGCGGACATTGCCTGGCCAGTCGTGCTCCAGCAGCGCGTCTACGGCCTCGTCGGCGATGCGTGTCTTGTTCTTGCGGGCGGCCGCAGATCGGTCCAGGAAACTGTTAATGAGCAGCGGAATATCCTCGACCCGCTCGCGGAGCGGTGGAAGCTCGATGCGACACACGCACAAGCGGTAATAGAGGTCCCTGCGAAAAAGCCTGTCGTCGACCATTTGCTCGAGGTCCCCGTTGGTGGATGCGAACACCCGCGCGTCGACCTGGACTTCTGAGGAGCCCCCGAGCGGACGATAAGTGCCGTTTTCGAGCACGCGCAAGAGCGCGGCCTGAGCTCCCTCCGGGAGCTCGGCGACCTCATCGATGTGGAACGATCCGCCGTTGGCGAGCGAGAACAGCCCCGGCTTGGCCGAAAGCGCGCCCGTGAACGCGCCCCGCACGTGGCCGAAAAGCTCGTTCTCGACGAAGTTTTCACGGAGCGACGCACAATTGACCGCGACCATCGGTCCACCTTGCCGCTGACCACCGGCGTGGAGGGCCCGGGCGACCAATTCTTTTCCGGTTCCGCTCTCCCCGGAAATCAGCACCGGCTGCTCCCCAGCTTGGTAGCGTTCAACGGCGCGGAATACTTTTCGCATGGTCGCGCTCTTGCCGACCATTCCGAAGAATGCGTCATGCTCCAAGAGCGCATTTCCGAGGAGGTCGCCTCCGCGCGACTTGTGCCTTTCATCGGCAGTGCGCCTAAGGGTCGCGATCACCTGGTCGGGTGGCGCGCTCTTGCTGACGACGTCAAAGGCGTTCCTGCGCATGGCCTCGACTGTCGAGGGGATCGAGCCGAAGCCCGTGAGGACGATGGGTATCGTCGTGGGATGGCGCCTTTGCATCTCGGCGAGAAGGGACAGCCCATCCATTCGGGGCATCTTCAGGTCTACCAGGGCGAGGTCAAACGCCCGGCGGTTCATTCGATCGAGCGCTAGAAGACCATCGGCCGCGGTCTCGACTTGAAAGCCCTCCTCCTCGAGAGCTCCGCCAAAGACACGGCGAAACGTTTCATCATCGTCCACCAGCAAGACGCGGAGCGGCCTGCGTTCATCCATGAGGAAGCTCCTCTTTGGTCCTTTCGATCTCCAAAGGCTTTGTCACGCCAGGGCGGGTGGCTCTCGCTGCCCGTAGGTGGAGGATAACGTCGGCGCCTTGGCCAGGCTTGCTCTCGACAGATATGGAGGCGCCCATCTCGACGAGCATGCCCCTACCGACCGCCAGGCCCAACCCAGACCCCTCACCGACAGGCTTCGTGGTGAAGAATGGATCGAACATCCGCTCCATGACTGCAGGGGGAATCCCCATTCCGTTGTCCTTGACGTGGATTTCGACCGAGTCTTTCGAATGGGCGACATCCACTCGCACCCGCCCTTTTTGCCTTCGCGCCTCGCGGACTGAGTCCACGGCGTTGGACATGACGTTGACTAAGACCATGCGCAGTTGGTCCGGATCGCAGGATACCGGAGGCGTCCCGGGAAGGGGTGCTTCATGCGTGACCTCGATACCGGCCAGGTCGCGCCGCGCGCCCAAGTCCTCGAGCGCACCGCGGACGATTCCGTGGAGCTCCGCCGGCTCTACGTGGCTGCGGATCTGTCGCGCATAGCCGAGGAGAGATTCGGTCACGCCCTGGCAGCGGGTCGTCTGGGTCGCCAGGTCCCCAATGAGCGCCACGAGTCTTTGCCAATCGCCATGCTCCTTGGGCGCCAACCCGTCGAACCCCCGTCTTAATGATCGCAGCCCGGCCGCTAGGGAGGCGAGCGGCGTATTGAGCTCGTGGGCCACGCCCCCGGCAAGCTGAGCGATGGCCGCCGTCTTTCGCGCCTCCAGGAGGTTCTTCTCGCTCTCCCGCTCCTCTGTCACGTCCAGGATAAGCTCTACGACGCGCAGCTTGGGGTCACCATTGAAAAGGGGGGTGGCGTAGACACGAAACACCCGTGGGTGGCCATTGGGAACGGCCATTGAGTAATCCCCTCTCCAACTCTCACCCGTCTCCAAGACGTAACACGATGGACATCTTGGGGGTTCGGCGCCGCCCATCGGTTCGGCGGGATCAAAACAGCGGCGAATCTCACCGATCTTGAGGAGCGGAAATCGCTCCCTTGCCACGCGATTGAGCCACGTGAGGCGATGATCGGAATCGAGAACCGTCATCATCGCGCCCACATTGTCGAGGAGGGACTCGAGAGCGACGGCCTGGCTGCGAGCGTACTCCTCCGCGACGCTGAGCTTGATTCCGCGCTTTCGCGCTTCCTCTGCCAGAGGAGACGTGAGTAGCAGTGATACCGTCGCGGCGACCGCGAGCATGCCCACCTGACCCACGACGAACGCCTTCATGCTGGAGAGGGGGAGAGGCAGCCCGAGGAGAGTGCTGTAGAAATGCACGTCGTCACGTGGGAACGGGGCGTCGAAGATCTGGAGGATCGCCATCGAGCCCATGAACCCGACGGCGACGCCCGTGATCGCTATCGCCTCGCGGCGGCGGAGGAGCAGCGCAGCCAGGTGGACGTGAAAAATGTAGAGCGGGATGCAGGGGCCATCGATTCCGCCTAGGATGCCGAGAAAGGCCGTGAGGAGGATCAGGTCGGCGCAGAACTGGCTTAGCAACAAGAATCGGGGTGAGAATGCGCGGCGCGCCAGGGCTCGGTGCCCGACGTTCGATAGCGGGATCAGGACAGCCACGAGGACAGCCGGCCACGCGGGAAACGGGATGTGCAAGGCCGCACCCAGAGCCAGCGAGCCCAACGCGGCCGCGGCCGCTATCCATCGCAACTTGATGAGCCGGGCAATCCCGCGCTCGTAACCACTTTTGTCCAGCATGGGAGCCTCCTCGGGGAGGTCGTGAGCTTGGGAAGTCGAGTGCAATACTTGCGCCGCATTTAGGTAATGGTTTATCTCCGGGAGCATGCCAAGAAATCAGACGCTTTTCGTTCTTGCGCCGTGCACACCGTCGCTCGGATTGATGTCACGGGCGAAACGCCCGGTCAAGGTGCCCTGCAAAACGCACCGGCTCGCCTGTCTGGCCCCCAAACACCCTGAATGTTCAGGCACTTTCTCCGGGCCTCGTTGCTGGCATGGTGCTCGCACAGGACGCCGTCCATGAGACGCGCTGCGACCCATGCGCTCCTTATCCTATTGGGAGCTGGATGTGCACTCGACTCCGGGGACACGAGCCTCCCACCCGGAGGCACGATTAGCGGAACCATTTCCTACACAGGCCCTGCGGCGGGCGGTGGCCGCCCCCTTTCAATCGCTGTCTATAGGACTTATCCTCCAAGCGGCCCACCTGTCGCGTGGCGCCTCGTCGAGGAATACAAGTTTCCGTATCACTATTACTTCGAAAACCTCCCCCCTGGCTCGTACACGGTGGGCGCCTCCCTGGATGTTGACCCGGCAGACACGCGCTACTTGGGCATGCTGAACGCAAAGCGCGATCCGCATGGGTATGCCAGCCACGGCAAGCTCGTCTCGGTCGACGCCATGCACGGCGTGGGCGGTGCGGATCTGAAGCTGGAGGATGTCAAGTGAGGGTACCTATTGCCGCTTGCGTGGCGCTAGTCGCGGTGCTCCTCCAAAGACCAGACGCCCATGCCATTCCGCGCTTTGCCGTGCGAGAAGGTCTCCCATGCATGGCGTGCCACGTGAATCCATCCGGCGGGGGCATGCGCAATCGCTACGGGCGATATGTCTTCGCGCCGACCGAGCTGGCCGCAAAGATTTCGCTCGCAGGAAAGCGGCCCCTCGAGGCCGACATTGGCGACACCCTAAGCTTCGGAGCCGACGCGCGCACCGCCTATATCGAGCAGCGCGTCCCGGACAAGACCGACCTCGGCACCATATTTCAAATGCAGTCCGATCTCTACGTGGCGGCGCACCTCTTCCAGGGCCTCACCCTCTATTACGATAGGGGCTCCTATGGGAGCTTCGAGGCGATTTCGCTTTATGAATTTCCGCTCGGAACGGCTGGCAACTCGGCGTACGTGAAAGCCGGGCGATTCATGCCGACCTACGGTCTCCGCCTGGAGAATCACAACCTCTTTGTCCGTCAAGACATCGGCTTCGGCCCGCGCGACAAGGACGTGGGCCTCGAGGTCGGCACGTACCTTGGCCCATTCCTCCTGCAAGCGTCGGTCCTAGACGGCATGAGCGAAGATCGCAGGACAGACGACAACCGAGACAAGGCCGTGCTGTTTCGTGGCGAATTCCTGTGGCGTGGCAGCGCCCTTCGACTCATGACCGGTGGCTCGGTCTTCTACAATCAGACCGGCGCTCTCACGAAGCTCGCCACGAGCGAGGTGGACTCGCGATCCCGCCACCTGCGCTTTGGCGCGCACCTGGGAATCGGCCTCGGGCGGTTCGCCTACCTCGGCGAGGCAGACGTCGTCAAAGTCGATCCCTTTGCCGGCAACAAGGACGGGAAAGAGGAGTTTAGCTTCCAGTCCTTTCAGGAGCTCGACGTGCTCCTTTTCCGCGGGCTCGACTTGAACCTGACCTACGAATTCCGTGAGCCCGACTTGGACCTGAAGTCTGGCCGCCTCCATCGGCTTGGCGGTGGCATTGAGCTCTACCCAATTCCTTACGCGGAGCTGAAATTGCTTTACCGCCACTCCATTGGATCAGGGCCAAGCATGGAGGAGCAAGATGGCGCCAAGGAGTTTATCGCCATGGCGCACCTGTTCTATTAGCAGGTGAACGCGGACCCGGAAGAGAAGGAGCACATGCCATGATGCGTGTCATTGGGACAGCCCTGTTGGCGGGTTGTCTTGCTTGGGGCTGCGGTTTCGATGACCTGAGGCACGCCCCCGAGGCCAATCCCCAACCGACCGACAACCTGCCGGGCGCTGTGACGATTGGCGGCATTCAAGTCCTCCCAGCCGTGATTCACCCGGGTGACAAGGTGACGCTCCGCGATCCCGCGCGCCCTCGCCCTGGAGATCCTGCGGCCGTTTATCTTTGGGACGCCTGCGAGGGCGTGCTCGAGGGGGCGACGCATGGGCGGGAAGTCACCTGGGTCGCGCCATCGGTTCCGGGGGTCTACTCGGTGGCCGTGAATATCAGCAATAGCCCTAGCGGCGTCCCTTCGAGGATCCTTCCCCTTTGCGTGGCGCCCGTGGGCGAGGACGCTTGCCCAGAGGTGCCGGGCGAGGATCTCACATTCGAAACGATCCTCGCCACCCCTGATTCCTTCGTCCAGTCGGCGGATTGTGAGGGGCCGTGCGAAACCACGTTGCAGGCCAAGGTCTCCTGGCCAGGAAGCCGGGCGCCGAGCTACCGGTGGACGACGCGGGGCGGCGAAGTGACGGGCGCCGGGCATTCGGTGCAGTGGCTATTGCCCATGGTGGGGTGTTGTACGGAGAGCTTCGCCGCGGCAGTAACCGCCTGCGGGCCCAATGGGAGCAATGCGGCGACGGGGATTGTGAATGTGGTGGTTACCCCTGGTTAAGGGCCCGCGGATGAATAACTCAATCGCCCTCGCGGTCGAATCATCCAGGCTGGCTTCGTTGGTCGTCGGTCACGTACCGACGGGTATGCTCCCTCCTCGCGCCTCGCCATCCGGGCGCCTCGACCGCGATCATCGATCGATTTATTCATCCGCGGGCCCTAACCGAGTAGGTCCTCTACTTGGGCTCGCCATCCTCCTTCTGGGTGGCGGCTGTGCGAGCTCGTCGGCCGTCCGAACCCTCTTGCAGGAAAGCAGTCCGCTCGTCCGCCGCCATGAACAGATACGCGAGGAGCTACAGGCCCGCGACGCGACGTCAGGGGTCCTCGCCATAAAGGGTGGATGTCCGGTGTGCCAATGGTGACAAGGAAGCGTCACCGGCTTGTTTTCGTACGCCTTGCCCTTGCGGCGCTCGGATTCCATGCCGGCATGACGCGTGCCCTTGGCGCCGAGCATGACCTCCCCGGCGGACTTGGACTCGCGACCAGTGGGACGTTGTCCCTCACGTACGACGACAACGCGCTCCTTGGCAGGCGTGGCCAGTTCTTGGATTCCCCCGCCCAAGGCGAGAACCGTCGGAAAGAGCTGGCCACCAGGCAGGCCATCGACATTGAGGTCGCCCGGAGCCTTGGCGTGGACACGCGCGCAAGCCTAACCGGACGCTTTGACTTCGCGAAGATCCGCAGCTCGGACGAGCTGGCGGGCTGGGACGCCTCTTCTGGCGCGTCAATAGATATTGGGCTTCCATCACGAACAAGACTATTCCCGCAGGTCAATGTTGTTTATCACCGCGAGCAGCCGGAGTGGACTTTTAGGACGATAGAGCCGGCCGTGCGGGCCGTCCGCACGCTCGAGTCAGGCCTCCTCATGGACGTGGTCTATCGTTATTCCATCCAGGACTTCGCTCGTCGTGGAAACGGGATCCCGGAGAGAAAGAACAGCTACGGAAACGTTGACTTCCGCGGGCATCGCGCGACATTGGACCTGCGCCAGTGGCTAGGGCGCAGGCTCAGGCTGAACGTGCGGGGCGAGGCTTGGACCGCCACCTACGGTGGCCACATCAGTGCGACCCTGGCCGATTATGCGGGCCTTTCCGAAGGGCAAGAACGTGCGGATCGCGGGGGCGGCGTCCTCGGCGAGGTGCTCCATGCGCCTCGCTCGTGGCTGCTCCTATCCGCTGGTGTCCGCTATGACCGCAACGACTCCAACGGCAATGCCTTCACATTTTGGGATGTCCGGGCCATTGGGAGCGCGCTCCTCTCCCTCCGTGAGCGTCATTCCCTATTCGCCCAGCTTGATTACGGACGCTACGATTTCCCCAATGAGCACTTTGATCGCCGCTACGCCAATACGCGCGTGGACTTTCGCCGCGAGGTCGTGGCGCTCTATCGCTTCGCGGCCACGGAGAGGTTCAAGCTCGAAGCCGTCTTCCGCCGCATCGACGCGATATCAAGCGATTGCTCGAGCTTTAACCCGCTCCGCGACGCCTCGGGCCTGCCCGTCTATTCGCGCAGCTATTCTTGTTATGGGCGCACTCGGATGGAGACGTCCGCGCGCTGGGAGTTTTGAAGCGAGAAATGGGCACTTTCCGGACGATCGTCTTCACGTTGCTCATGCCCACGGCGTCCTGCTTGCCGACACTGCCCGATCCGCCGCTCGAGGAGTGCCCGCACGAGCCCCACGAGCCGAACCCCTGTGCACCCAGTCGCGCGGCCCCATGGCCGATGTTTCGCCACGATGCCCGGCACACCGGGCAAGCGGGGTTCGTGGGCACCAAGGCAGGATCTCTCAAGTGGACGATCGAGACCGGCGCAGAGGTTCACTCGTCGCCGGCGGTAGGAGCCGACGGCACGATCTACTTCGGGTCACACGATCGCTTCCTTCGGGCCGTGGCGTCCGACGGATCGCTGCGCTGGAAGCTCGCGATAGGTGAGACACACACGTCGGTCGCCATTCGGAGCGATGGCGTCCTCTATGCCGCTTCCGAGGAGCTTGGGTCCCTGTTTCTCTACGCGGTAAACCCCGACGGGTCGATCCGGTGGAGGTTCCCAGTCGGGGGAGAGACCCACTCATCCCCGACGATCGCCCCGAGCGGAGATGTCACCTTTTGCTCCCACGACGGGAAGCTCTACGTGGTAAGGCCCGATGGGACGCTCCGCTTTTCATTCGAGACAGGAAACTGCCACTCATCGCCCGCTCTCGGGGATGACGGCACCATCTACGTGGGATCCGAAGACACGAACCGCTTGTACGCAGTCGGGCCAGACGGTGCAAAGAAGTGGGAGTTCGAGGCTGGTGGTCCCATTGAGTCCTCGCCGGGGATTGGTGCGGACGGCACGATCTACTTCGGGGCCAACGACGGCAAGGTGTACGCCCTCGGCCAAGACGGTAGCCTAAAGTGGGAGTTTCGGACCGGCGGAAAAGTCACGTCGTCCCCCGCGATCTCTCCTGGTCGCTCGGCAGGCGGTCCTGGTTGCGGGGCAGGGGTGCTCCTCGTGGGATCCCAGGACGGAAAGCTCTACGCCCTGGGCCCTGATGGAGCGCTCCGCTGGGAACACCTGATTGGAGCGCGGATTGATTACTCCTCGCCCACCGTGGGCAGGAACGCGATGGTCTACATCGGGGCTCGTGACGGTAAGGTCCATGCGATAGATTGCGACGGCGCGAAGAAGTGGGAGCTCGCGACGGGCGGGCCGATCTCGAGCTCTTCAGCCGCAATCGCGGCCAATGGGACCCTTTTCGTGGGCTCCGACGACGGAAAACTCTACGCGATAGGGGAATGACATGCGACGAATTGAGGCGACTGTAAGAACCGCGGCCCTCTTCCTTGCGGTCGCCTGCGCACCGATGCGTGAGGTGCCAAGGACTCCAGAGGCGACGGCGACCGTGTCTCGCGGCCAAGAAGCGATCGCAAGGGCTTCTGCCGCGGAGCGGCTCTACGGGAATTACTGTGCCACCTGCCATGGTTCGTCGGGGAATGGGCGTGGCGTGACAGCGAAGTACCTGGGATTGCCCCGGCCCCGCGATCTGACGTCCGGGGTCTACAAGTTCCGCTCAACGGCAAGCGGCCAATTGCCCCTTCAGGCCGACCTGGCGCGCACCGTCGAGTGGGGCGTGTCGGGAACGGTCATGCCAGGTTTCGGCGAGGTCTTGTCCTCGGGCGACATCGGCGCGGTCGTGAAGTATATCGAGGGCTTCTCTCCGCGGTTCGGCAAGGAACCGGAGGCAGGTCGCGCGGTCGTTCCAGTTCCCACTCCTCCGAAGGAGTCCGCCGAAGCGCTGAGACGCGGGCGCCTAGTCTATCTCGCCATGGGGTGCTGGAATTGCCACGGCGCGAGCGGCAGAGGTGATGGTCCGGCCGCTCCAACGCTCGAGAATCAAGATGGCGAGCCCACGCGGGCGACCGATTTCAGGCGCGGCGTGTTCAAGGGCGGCGCGGCACCGGAGCGCCTTTACCGCACGCTCGCGACGGGGCTCGACGGCACGCCGATGCCAGCCTATCTCGAAGCGCTCGCCGTCGTGCGCGATCTCGGTGAAGATCTCTCCGCGCTCAAGCCCGTCGTGAGCGCGGGCGAGCTGGCGGAGCTCACGACATTCCTGGGGAGCCAGCCCTCGGCGGAGGCCTTCTACGCCCTAAGTGATGAAGAGCGAGCCAGGCTCGCTGAAGATTGGCGCTGGTCGCTCGTCTATTACGTGCGGAGCCTGAGCGGAGGTCGCTCTTTTTGGAAGGCGCTCTTTGGCCTTTGATTGCCACTACCACTAGATGATTGCAAGGAGGCAACTCATGCACTTGAGAAGGAAAGGTTCGCTCCTGCTCGCGATGAGCATCGTGATTCTCGCAAGCGGCGTCCTGGCTTCGAGCGCGAAGGCGCAGGACAGCCAGCCGGCTGGCGGGGCCCTGACCGGTCGCATCAAGTACACCGGGAAGGTGCCCCCGAAGACGCCGGTCGAGATCACGAAGGATCCGGCCGCATGCGCGAAGACGCCTATCTACGACGAATCCCTGGTTGTCGACGGCAAGCAGGGTCTCGCCAACGTAGTCGTGTTCATCGAGGGCGCCCCGAAACCAACCGTCTCCGCCATCCCCGACGTCACGCTCGATCAGCAGGGCTGTCGGTACCTGCCCCACGTACAGGCGGGCATGGTGGGTGCGAAGCTGGTCATCAAGAACGCGGACAACGTCTTCCACAACGTGCACGCCTATCATGGGGAGGGGACACTTTTTAATGTAGCGACCCCTGGGAAAGGCAGCCGGACGACCCAGGAGCTGAAGACGGCGGGGCCAATGAATTTCAAGTGCGACGTAGGCCACACCTGGATGGCGGCGTGGGTCTACGCGGTGGAGCATCCCTATTTTGCGGTGACAGGCGCCGATGGCTCTTTTTCCATTAGAGGCCTGCCTGCGGGGACATACACCGTGAAGACCTGGCACGAGAAGCTGGGGCAGCGATCGGCCAAGGTGACGATTGTCGACGGAAAGCCTGCCACGGCGACGCTCACGTACAAGTAGGACGCTTGATCACGGAAAGGAGGCTGGCTCTGCACGAGCATCGCACAGCTTCGACGAGCAGCCTCTTGTTCACGAGCGCCGCTTTTTGCCTGGTCTGGTGCTCATGCGACAACCCGGGACAGGGCCGTGACGACGCCGGTCCGTCGACGCCATGCAAGAGCAATACGTCGCCGGGAGGGGACAGCGGGGTTCCAGTCGACGCATCGGAGAGACCGAGCACCTGCGCCCCTGCGGTGAATGGCGAGCTCCTGGATATCACCGGAACGCCGGCAGGGCCCTACCTTATTCACCACCCGAGGACCGCCAGCCCGGGCACGCGCACAATCGTTTTTCTTCCCGGTGGATCAGGGAGCCTCAATAGCGCACGGCGGGCCTGGGAGAGGTTCCTCTCGGGCGATCCGCGGGTGGAGGACCTGCGCGTGGTCATCCCTTACTCGGCTACTGACGAGTTCATCGACGAGGCAAGACGGACCTTCGTGATCCTCGACGAGGTCCTCGCCTGCTACGGAGGCGACCCGGCAAAGGTGCACCTGGCTGGCTATTCCAACGGTGGCATGGCGGCCTATGCCCTCATGTTGGCGAAGCCGGAGCGGTTTGCCACGCTACTCGGTACCCCTGGTCTCTTTCCGAGACGCGACCCTCGTGCGTGGGCCAAGGCCCTTGGTTGCCGCCCGGTCTTCAACGGCGTCGGCGAGCTCGATGACTGGAAACCCGACGTCCGCGCCACCCACGAGGCGCTCGAGAAAGCCGGCGCCGTCTCCATCTACGTGGAATATCCTGGCGAAGGGCACCGCATCAGCGATGCCTTTGACGAGAGCATCCTGTTCGACTTCTGGTTTCGGTATTAGGGCTACCCCCATGCCACAGGATGCATTTCTGTGGAGAACGTGGAGTGACGAAGATGCTGGTCATCGACCATAGTCGGTGCGGAGCTGCTCTCACTGCGGTAACCTCCGATTCGCTTGCGGTAGGGTTGGCTTCACGGCAGGAACTTCTCATCCCATGTCATGACGACACCGGGGCCGTTATCCCCGACGCCCTCGACGTGCAACTTGAGGAATGCTGCACCAGCTCCAAGCAGGTCGACCCCCGCCGAAGTCGTTCGCGGCCCAGTGAGGCGACCCTTCACGTGGTGATCGCCAAGGGTCAGGTCGTCACCATCCCATGAGAGCGTGGCCTTGGCGGTGGCGCCTCGGCTCGTCTCGACCCACGAGGACGTCGAGAGGTCCGAGGGTGGGATTCCAGCCAGGTGCTCGCTCATGGTCACATAGAACATGAGATGGGCCGGCTGCGCCGAGAACAAGGGGTTGCAGAAGACGACCTTGACTTCAGTTTCGCCGGCCAACCCCTCGCGAGAGAGATCCCGCGATGTGAGCCCAGTCGGGCCGGGCTCGATCCCACCGGGGCACGTCGAGCTTTCGGCGATCTTCGCATCAGGAGCGCTGGCATCCGGCGGGGAAAGGCTTGGGTCGAGGCCACAAGCGGTGACTGTGAGTACGACGAATAGGCCACGTGCTTGTTGCTGCATGATCGTGCCTGGGTTAATGAGTGGGATTGGAGGGGCCCCTGGCACGAATGCGGATCGGATCGCTTTCGCTCCAGGGACCCCCACTCAATCAGGCCTTCAAGAAAACGCCTCCACCTACTGGCCGCCCGCCTGCATCTTGGCCTGGGTCTCAAGCGCCGTCCCATGCAGCCCGTTTTGGTCGGAAAGGACTGCGCCCGTGAAGTCGTTCTTGTACTGCACGAAGGACCCGGAATGGGTGCTGCCCTGATTGGGCATCGGAATCCTCGTCTTCACCTTCTTGTTGGCCATGTCAAACACGACGACCTCGAAGCTCGAGTTGCAGCTCAACCAGAGCTCCTTCTTATCGGGGGTTGGGTGCAGCGTCGCGTGGTCGCCGCGGACGCAGTCGGTGGTGTATTGAGTGATGGGGCGATCCATGGTGCCAATCTTGGTAGCATCCACCAATCCGAGCTCCTTGCCCTGGTTGTGGGAGCCCTCACCCTTGCCTACCGTGTAGATCTCCTTGCCGTCCCAATTGAGGCGAACGCCATAAGGACCTTCCACGCCAGCGCGCGCAATGCCGACCCTCTTCTTTTCCACGCGGTCGTACTTGAGCACGGTGCTCGAGTGGCCGCCGCTCACGTACGCGAACTTGTTTTCGGCGGAGAATTCCACCCAGACTGGGGTGCTCTCGTCGGGGAACGGGATGTAGCTCTTCAGCTTCCAGGTGGCGGTGTCGACCGTCATGATGATGTTCCCGTGCACTTCGCTAGAGACGTTGCCGAGCCGCCAGCGGCCGCTCCCCCACATCTCCTTGCCATCGGGGGTTACGAACCAGAGGTAGCCTTCCATCCCGGTATCATTGAAGTCCACGCCGCCCACGATCTTGTTGGAGATGCCGTCGGCCGGATCCGCCTTGGGATCGAGGACGAATGGGGGCTGGCCCCATCCATAGACGAGCACCCGCTCATTGCCGGCCGAATCCTTGAAGCACTTGGCATGGTGCGGCCGCCCGCCCTCTCTCATGATGAGCTGCTTGTCCAGCTTGAGGGTCCGGGCGTTAATGATCAGGACGCGCCCATCCGCCCGTCCCTTGCCGGTGGGCAGGTAAATCCACTTCCCGTCGCTCGAGACGCCCATGCCGTGGGGTTCGAACACGTCCTCCTCTTTCCACCCCTCGTTCGCCATGTTGTACGCCGCGTAGGCCACGACCTCGTACGTGTTGGCGTCGACGACGGCGACGCCCGGCCATTTCACATCGCCGAGAAAGCCACCGTAGCCCGGTCCAACGGTCGTGATGAACACCAAGGGGTGAGCGGCCACGTCCCAGGCGTTCGGCCCAACATCGCTTTCGGGATAAGTAGCAAACAGCTTGACCCCAACCTTTTGGGAATAGGTGGTGTCCCACCCGGTAGGCTTGGGATTTTCAGGAATGGGCGCCAGTTGCCCGGTCTGAACCGTGGTCTCACGCTGGGTATCGGGACGGCACTCCCCATCCTGCTCATGGGTGCCTGCGCCACAGACGAGGCCTCCTGGCGGAACGGTCGTCTTGCCGCTCTCATCGGTGCAGGACACCCCTGTAACGGCCAGAGCGATGAGCCCTCCTGTAGCCGCGAGCGCTGCGTTCATGGTTCTTACTCGCATCATATCGATTGACCTCCTTGTTCGGTCGCCGGAAAAACGAGCCAACGGCAATGCTCGCTTGGATTCGGGACCCGCCACTGCATGGAGTGCGCCACGGCCGCATGGGCAAGGACTGTCCCGTAATGACTACCAAGCCCAGGCTGCCGCACGCATCCGTCGGGCAAGGTACCCGACCCATGGCCCGGGCAAGTTGCCCGACCAAAGCCGGCGAGAGATGGATTGCTCGTCGTGGGTTGGATTGGATCGGGCGTAATGCCCGGGGCGACTGGCTCGGCACTTGGGGCGGGCGAAGTCTTGGAACTATGGTTGGGTGGCGAGCCACCCGAGGTAGGCGGCGACTGCGTCGATTTCCTGCTCGGTCAGATCGAGGAAATCCATTTCCGGCACGGTTTCCAGGGCATTGGCAATGGTCTCGCGCGACTTGCCACGAATCCGGGGTGCGCCATTTTTTCCATTGGCGTCCTCCCCATGGCAGCGATAACAGCCGCCGTGAACGGTATCGCCTTGTCGGAAGAACACCTCTTTGCCAAGAGCGACGAGATCGACGGGCCCGGAGTCCGGGACTTGGACGCTCGAATCGGGGCGCCCCGGCGTCGTGCCGTCACCTCGATTACCGCCGTCGGTGACTCCGATGTCTTCGAGCGCGCTCCCCAAGTCGGGGATACAGCCAGCGCCGAGGCCAACATTGACCAAGAAGCTCAATACCACCAAGTACCAATAGCGCTTATTCATTGACTTAACGTGCATGATACTCCTTCTTGATCCAGGTGCGCAGGTTCTTCAGTTCGTTCCAGCCTTGCCGCCCTCCGGCAGCACGGCGATGCCATGCACATCGCCAGTCCCCATGCCGATGATGTCCAGGTACTTCCGGTCGCTGACGTCGACGACCGCGACGCCCACCACGTCCCGTAGGGTCAGGTACGCGCGATCACAGGTTGGCGCGACCGCGAGGATATCGGGCCGGCCGGGTACGGACATGGACGCCACCTTTTCAAGGGTCCTCGTATCGATGAACGAGAGGGAATCCGCGGTGCGGTTCGTAATCATGGCTTCCCAACCGGCAATCGCGATGGAGTGCGGACCCTTGAGGGTTTCGTCAAAAGTAATGACGTTGGCTACTTCGTCAATCTTGGTGTCGATGACCGTGATCCGATCATCCAAGCCGTCAGTCTCGAAGAGAAAGCGCGCTTCTGGGCCGAGGACCAGACCCATCGCCCCTTTCCCGGTGGGGATGGTCTTCGTCACCTTGCGACTCGCCACGTCGATGACCGAGGCAGTGCCGTCGTCCCCATTGGAGACATACGCCTTGGTGCCGTCGGGCAGGAATGCAACCAATGCCGGGCCATCGCCGACTTTGATGCGATCGGGCTCGGCGGCGAGCGTCTCCGCGTCGATGATCGTGATGTCGTCGCTCGCCGTATTGACCACCCAGATCGACTTCCCATCTGGAGTCACGGCGATTCCGTGTGCCTTGACCCCGGCTTCAACGCTCGCAATGACCTTGTAGGTCCCGACGTCGATCACGGACACGGAGCCGTTCGCGGGCGGGGTTCCGAGGTTGGCGACGTAGGCGCGCTTGGCGTCGGGTGAGAAAGCGATGTTGTGCGGTGCTCTACCCACCGGGATGGTGGCGAGGATCTCGGCGCTGACCTGCTCGTCGCCGTGGTTGTGGAACACGGTGACGGTGTCCACGCCAGGGCCTTGGTTGGTCACCCAAACCGTCCACGTCGCATTAGGGTCACACCCCGGGGCTTTCTTGGACGATGCGGGTGCCTTGTCATCGATCCCGCACCCTGGCGTGGCGAGGAGCAACAACATGAGGACCGTGGGAGCCGCCTGTGGCTTCATCATTGGCGTCGCGCGCCTCCTAAAAGGCCTCCCTGACGCAACATCTGCGCCAAGCGCCCGACGCTCGTAATCAGCGGCGATTCCCGCACGTTCGCGTATTAGGCGATGACACCGATCAACAACTGGGCGACGCGTCCCTCAACTTGCCCGGGCGTTCTGCACGTGGGCCGCAGACGGACCGCAGGCGGCCCGCAGGCGGCCCGCAGGCGGGCGAGTTGTCTACCTGAGGACGCGCACCGGCAGCACGACCATGGGCAAGCCATCGAATTGGAGGCGCCGCTGGAGGGCAAAACGGTCATGTTGTGGCGGCGTCCTCGGGAAGCTGTATTCTCCTTCCAGCCTCAGCATGGAAACGAAGCGAAGGGTTCTGCTCCTGGGGACGGTATCCTTGGTCGCCGGCGTATTTGCCGCGGACGTATTTCTTCCATGGGGAAACGTCGCCCCAGTGCTTTACGCGTGCGCGGTGCTCCTTTCGTTTCTCGTCAGCCGGCGGCCGTATCCCGTGATTCTGGCGGCAGCCTGTTCGCTCTTGATTGTCCTCGCCTTTTCCTTGCGCCCAGGTGGCTCTACGGCAGTCGATGTCATCAACCGCTCCATCGCGGAGCTTCTCACCTGGACGACCTTGGTGCTCGGCTACCTGACCAAGCGAACCCAGGGGGACCGGCTCATTGGTCCTCATGGCCAAGACGAGTATCAGCGCTTGTTCGACAGCAACCCGGCGCCCACGTGGGTGGTCGACTCCGAGAGCCTGGCTTTTCTGGCCGTCAACCAGGCGGCCATTCGCCATTATGGCTACTCGCGCGAAGAGATCTTGCGCATGACGGTGCTGGATATCCGTCCTCCCGAAGACATTCCTCGCCTGCTCGAGCTCCTTCCGAAGGCGCTCGCAAGCTCGGAGCCGCGCATGTGGCCTGGAAAGCACCGAAAGAAGGATGGCACGATCATCCACGTGGAGGTCGGTGCCCAGGCGTTGACGTTTGCAGGGAGACCAGCTCGGCTGGTCACTGCAAGCGACGTCACGGAGCGCAAGCAGGCGGAGGTCGTCCGCCGCCAGGTCTTGGAAAAAGTGATCTCGGCGCAGGAGGAAGAAAGGCGCCGGATCGCCCATGGGCTGCATGACGAGACCGGTCAGCTCGTCGCGTCGCTGCTGGTCGGGCTCCGCGGGGTGGAGTCTGCTCCGACGCTGGAGGCAGCCCGGGCGAAGACGGGTGAGCTTCGAAGAATTGCCGCGAGAACGCTCGAGGAAGTACAGCGCTTGGCTCGTGGGCTTCGCCCCGGAGCTCTAGATGACCTGGGGCTCCAAGATGCGCTGAAGCGCCAGGCGGCGGAGTTCAGGGACAACCAAGGGATCCCTGTCGACCTGCATGTCAGCTTGCCTGATGGACATCGGCTTCCGCCGCTCGTGGAGACGGCGCTCTATCGCATCGTCCAGGAGGCTCTGACGAATACGGCGAAGCACGCCGCGGCCAAGATGGTGAGCATCGTTCTTCAGCGCACCGCGTCGGCGGTGAACCTCGTCGTCGAAGACGACGGATGCGGGTTCGACACCGGGATGCTTCAGAGCGGCGCCCGAACCTCGCGGCACCTCGGCCTGCACGGAATGCGCGAGCGAGCGAGCCTGCTCAGTGGCAGGTTCTCGATCGAGTCCCGCCCGATGGGGGGCACCGCGGTCTACGTCACGTTACCCGTGGAGGAACCGGCCTCATGACGATTCGAGTCTTTATCGTTGATGATCATGCCGTGCTGCGGGCTGGTCTCCGCATGCTCATCAATGCCCACAAGGACATGGAGGTGGTGGGAGAGGCGGAGGACGGAGCCCAAGCCCAAGCGCGCATCCTCGAGACCAAGCCAGCCGTGGCGGTGACGGATCTCACGATGTCCGGCATCAGCGGCATCCACCTCATCACCAGGATTCGGGAGACATGTCCCGAGACGAGGGTGCTGGTCCTGACCATGCACGGCGAGCCGGGCTACCTTAGGGCCGCCCTCGGCGCCGGCGCGGCGGGGTACCTCGTCAAGAACTCGGCGGACACCGATCTCATCACCGCCATTCGCGTCGTCGCAAAGGGCCATGCCTTCATCGACCGGGTATTCGAGAGAAACTTGCTTCAAGAGCCCACCCTGCCCAAGCGCGCCGTGAATCATCGCGATCCCATGAGCGTCCTTAGCGAGCGAGAGCTCCAGGTCCTCGTCCTGGTTGCCCAGGGGCACACCAATCAGCAGGTGGCAGACCAGCTCAGCGTGAGCGTCAAGACCGTGGAGACGTATCGGTCGCGGCTCATCGAGAAGCTCGAGCTGCGGACTCGCGCAGAGCTGGTCCAGTTCGCCATGGACACCGGCCTTTTGTCTCTCCCAGTCCAAGCCAAGAAACTGTGATCTGACGGCGAGCGACGCGTCTGGATGTAAGGTTTTTCCCTAGGGTCACTGGGGCTTTCCCCGCTATGCCGGATCGAGCTGCCCGCCATACGATGGCGGACACCGTGCGTTCTGATCCCCTTGCGCGACTGGGTCACCGACCAAAAGCCATGAGGACTGCCAGCCATGAGAGAGTTGTGGAAGAAGGGAGGAGCGCCCTCAAGGGGAGTGCGACTCGGTCGTGCCTCCCCCACGACAGGGCTCTTTTCGCTGTCGCTCTCCATCGTCACAAGGCGGCGATCGAGGAGCTGATTGTGCGCCACTACACGGCCCTTAAGAGGCTGGCGCGCCTCTTCGTTTCGAACGAAGCTGCGGCGGAGGATGTGGTCCAGGACAGCTGCGAGGCGGCGCTCGTCGGGCTGCGCTCGTTTGAGGGACGCTCGTCGCTCAAGACCTGGATGTTTCGGATCCTCGTGAACCAGGCGAAGACACGCGGCCAGCGCGACAAGCGAACCGTGCCGTTCTCGTCGCTCGGCCACGAGGAGGACGACGACGTTCCAACGGTCGATCCCGCCCGCTTCGACGCACGGGGAAGGTGGAGCATCCCTCCTCAACCATGGTCATTGGACGAGTCGACCCCCGAGAAGCTCCTCCTCGGCAAGGAGGTTCGCCAGCTCATCGAGGAGGCGATCGCGAGCCTGCCCGAGGTACAAGGAGCCGTGGTGTGGCTTCGGGACGTGGCGGGATGCTCGTCGGATTTCGCCTGCCAAGTCCTCGACGTCAGTGAGGCGAACCAGCGGGTCCTGCTCCACCGAGGGCGTTCCAAGCTGAGAAATGCCCTCGAGCAGTACCTTGGCGGCCTACGGACGCCGAGCTCGAAGCCTGGGGGCGGCTCATGAGGGAGCTTGCTGACGGCGGCGATTCATCACCTCCGAGATCGTCTCCAACAAGGACCCGCGTGCTTATTCTGGGCGGTGGGTTCGGCGGACTTTACGCGGCGCTCCGCCTCGAGAAGACGCTGGCTCGCCGTCGGGATGTGGAAATCACGCTCGTCAACCGGGAGAACTTCTTCCTCTTTACGCCCATGCTCCACGAGGTGGCGGCGAGCGACATCGATCTGACGAACATCGTCAGCCCGGTCCGGAAGCTTCTGCGGCGAGTCAACTTTTTCGCTGGGAGCGTGGAGCAAGTCGATCTGGCCACGAGGCGCGTGGTTGTCTCCCATGGGAGCGAGGTCCACCGCCACGCCCTCGAGTACGATCACCTGGTGATTGCGCTCGGCGCGGTCACGAACTTCTATGATCTACCAGGGCTCGAGCACCACGCGCAGGCGATGAAGTCGCTAGGTGATGCCATCTACTTGCGCAATCACATCATCGCGCACCTCGAGCAAGCCGACTTCGATTGCTGCGCCGAGATGCGCCAAGGCCTCCTGACCTTCGTGGTCGCGGGCGGCGGCTTCGCCGGCGTCGAGACCATCGCCGCCATCAATGACTTCGTCCGCGAAGCGATCCGGGCTTATCCCAACCTTCGGGAGGATGACCTCCGCATGATCCTCGTGCACTCGGGCCCGGTGATTCTCCCCGAGCTCGGCGAAAAACTCGGAATCTATGCCGCAAAGAAGCTGGGCAAGCGAAAAGTCGAGATCAGGGTCAACACCAGGGTAAGAGGCGCTTCAGGGCGAGGGGTGGAGCTCAGCGATGGAACGACCGTCGAGACGAGCACGTTGATCTGGACGGCGGGGACCTCGCCGAACCCGATCCTCGACACGCTGCCTTGCCGACGAGAGCGAGGCCGAATCGTGGTCAACGAGCTCCTGGAGGTCCCCGACTGGCCAGGTGTTTGGGCGCTCGGAGACTGCGCCCTCGTCCCCGACCGCAGGACGGGGAAATATTGTCCCCCCACGGCGCAGCACGCTGTGCGAGAGGGCACGCTCGTGGCGCATAACATCACGGCAGCCATTCGCCACGGACGGAAGAAGGCGTTCAGCTTCGCGACGATGGGACAGCTCGCCGCGATCGGCAGGCGAACCGGCGTCGGCATCATCTGCGGGATCAGCTTTTCGGGCTTCTTTGCGTGGTGGCTGTGGAGAACCGTCTACTTGGGCAAGCTGCCGCGGTTCGAAAAGAAGGTCCGGGTCGCGCTCGACTGGACGCTCGACCTCCTCTTCCCCAAGGACTTGATTCAGTTCATGACGCTGCGCTCGCAGGCCGTCTCTCGCGCGGAGGACGAGCGACCGAAGTCCCTGCTCCAAGCGAACGTCGAGTCGAAATCTCTCCCGCAGGCACCCGCCGCTCGCCCGCTTGCGGACGAGGGCGGAAGCGACATAACGACCGGAGGACGCCATGTCTAACCCGATTATCGATGTGCAAGCGCTTGGCCAGAGCATTTGGTACGACAACCTTCGGCGCGCCATGCTCACGTCCGGCGAGCTCAGGGACATGGTGGAGAAGGACGGCCTCCTCGGCGTGACCTCGAATCCGTCGATCTTCGAGAAGGCCATCGCCGGGAGCACTGACTATGACGAATCGCTGAAGACGCTCGTGGGCTCCGGCGACGCCAAGGCGATCTACGAGCGCTTGGCGATAGACGACATCCGGGGCGTCGCCGACGTGCTTCGGCCCGTCTTCGAGAAGACCGAAGGGCGGGACGGGTACGTTAGCCAGCTCGAGAGCAGGTGCCCTGGCCATCCCGAATACGGCTTTACCCAAGGAGTGGAGACGACGACAGGACCGCTTGGACAGGGGGTAGCGACAAGCGTCGGGATGGCCATCGCAGAGCGGTGGCTCGCAGGTACGTTCAATCGTCCAGCACGTCGTGGGAATGAGGACCTTCGGGGCTTCGGCTCCGTTCACGCAGTTGCAGAAGAAGTTTGGATTTTCGCTCGAGCACATCATCGCGGCTGCCAAAGAGCAGCTCAGAGAAGCGAAAGCACGCTGACCAACGGAGACAAGACATGCAGCTAGGCATGATTGGACTGGGCCGCATGGGCGCGAACATGGTGCGCCGCCTGATGAGAGGTGGGCACGCCTGCGTCGCCCATGACCGTGATGCGGAGAACACGCGGAAGCTCGCCGGTGAGGGGGCGACTGGCGCAGCCTCGCTCGATGAGCTGGTGGCCAAGCTCACGAAGCCCCGCGTGGCGTGGGTCATGGTGCCTGCGGGACCGCCAACAGAGCAGGCCATCGCGGATCTTGGGAATCGCATGGAGGCCGGGGACATCGTGATCGACGGCGGCAACTCCTACTTCAAGGACGACGTGCGCCGCGCGAAGGCTCTTCGCGCCAAGGGGATCCGGTACGTCGACGTGGGGACGAGCGGAGGAGTCTTTGGCTTGGACCGGGGCTACTGTCTCATGATCGGCGGTGAGCGAGAGGCCATCCTCCACCTGGACCCCGTGTTTCGCACGCTTGCCCCCTCACGGGGCGACATCCCTCGGACCCCTGGCCGTGAGCGCGCCCAGGGCAGCGCCGAGCAAGGGTACCTCCACTGTGGTCCAGCGGGCGCTGGCCATTTCGTCAAGATGGTGCACAACGGCATCGAATACGGCCTCATGCAGGCTTTCGCCGAGGGGTTCGATATTCTCCGTCACGCCAGCTCGGAGAAGCTTCCGGAGGAGGTCCGGTACGATCTCCCCCTCGCGGAGATCGCCGAGGTGTGGCGCCGGGGGAGCGTGCTCGGATCCTGGCTCCTCGATCTGACGGCGACCGCGCTCTTGGAAGACCCCACCCTGAAAGACTACACGGGCTCCGTGGACGACTCGGGCGAGGGGCGCTGGACCGTCATGGCCGCGATCGAGGAGGCCGTGCCGGCCGATGTGATTTCCGCGTCGCTCTTCGCGCGTTTTCGGTCGAGGCAGGAGCACACCTTTGCCGAGAAGGTCCTCTCGGCCATGCGGTACAAGTTCGGGGGCCATGTCGAGAGACCCAATGGCCGATGACCGGATGCGGCGCGCGATGATTCGCCGATATAAAGGCCTCGAAGAGCTCAGTGACGCCGCGGCCGACGAGTTCAGCCGCCTCGTCCACGATGCTACGGCGACGAGGGGCTCTTGCTCCGTCGCCCTCGCAGGTGGATCGACCCCCCGCCGTCTCTACGAGATCCTGGCGACACCGGCGCGCAAGGGCAAGGTGCAGTGGGACCGGATCGACTTCTTTTGGGGCGACGAGCGGGCGGTGCCCGCGGACCACCCGGGCTCGAACTTCCGGATGGCCAAGCAGGCGCTGCTCGACGAGCTCGCGATCCGAGCGGACCACATCCATAGAATCGAGGCCGAGCGGGAAGATCGGGACGTCGCGGCTCTGGACTACCAACGGGAGATCGCGCGTGTCCTTCGAGCGCCGAGCGGGGGGAAGCCGCCCGCGTTCGACCTGGTGCTGCTCGGGATGGGAGCGGACGGCCACACGGCGTCGCTCTTTCCGAACACCGAGGTCCTGGGCGAAAGGGAGCGTTGGGTCGTCGGGCTCCACGTGCCCGGGTTGGACACCGAACGGGTGACCATGACCGCACCGATTCTCAACGCGGCCCGTCACTTGCTGTTCATGGTGTCCGGCGCCGACAAGGCTAGCGCGCTTGCGGCGGTCCTCGAGGGTCCGCATGACCCGATGCGTCTACCGGCCCAGCTCATCCGGCCGATCTCGGGCGCGTCGACGTGGTTCGTCGACGAGGCCGCCGCGGCCAAGCTCACGATGAGGCCACTTCCATGATCCTCGCCGGCGACATCGGCGGCACCAAGAC
>JACQUZ010000067.1 GCA_016210055.1 Deltaproteobacteria bacterium
AAGAACCCGACGACGGCCAAGAAGCGGTTCCGCGTCATTTCCATGTGCGACAACCTGTCGCTGCTCACCGCGTGGGCCAATGACGTGAGCTTCGACACGGTATTCGCCGAGCAGCTCAAGGGGCTCGCCAGGCCAGGCGACGTCCTCCTGGTCATCACCGGGAGCGGGAACTCGCCAAACATCCTCCGTGCCCTCGAGACGGCGCAGGAGGTCGGCATGAAGACCCTCGGGTGGCTTGGCTTCGACGGAGGGAAGGCGCTGTCCCTCTGCGACCGAAGCATCTTGGTACGGACCCATGACTACGGCTTGGTCGAGAGCGCCCACGCCGTGCTGACGCATCTCATCACGTCATGGCTCATGGGATGCAGGGGAGGGGAGCCATGAGATCCAGTGCGCTGAAAAGAGAAGCGAGGGCAGTCCTGCCAGAGCCAGAGATCCTCAAGCGGCTCTACCTCGAGATGCTCCGCATCAGGCGCATCGAAGAGGTCATTGCCGATCATTACAAGGAGCAGGAGATGCGCTGTCCCGTGCACTTGTGCATTGGCCAGGAAGCTGTCTCCGCTGGCGCCTGCCTCGCGCTCGCCGCCCAGGATTACGTGATGAGCGGCCATCGCGCCCATGGGCATTACGTGGCCCGTGGCGGCGACATGAAGGCGATGGTCGCAGAGTTTTATGGCAAGGCTACCGGATGCTGCCGAGGGATTGGCGGATCGATGCACCTCGTCGACAGGGCTGTAGGCTTCTTGGGCGCCACGCCCATCCTCGGGAGCACCATCCCAATGGCGGTGGGTGCGGCGTGGGCCGCCCGCATGCGGGGCGAGGACAGGGTAGCCATGGTCTTCTTTGGCGATGGGGCGGCCGAGCAAGGGGTCCTTCATGAGGCGCTCAATTTTGCGGTCCTAAAGAAGCTGCCTGTCGTGTTTCTGTGTGAGAACAACTTCTATTCCGTCTATTCGCCCCTTTCGGTCAGGCAGCCGAGCGGGCGCCAGATTTTCCAGGTGGCGGCGGGCCACGGGCTGCCAAGCGAGCAGGGGGACGGGAACGACGCCATCCAGGTCTACCAAAGGGCCACGTGGGCCGTGGACCACGCACGCTCTGGCGAGGGCCCGGTGTTCCTGGAGTTCTTGACCTACCGACTTCGCGAGCACTGCGGGCCGAATTACGACGATCAGCTCGGATACCGCCCACCGCAAGACGTGGAGCGGTGGACGCGATCCTGCCCGATCGCCCGGCTGCGAGACACCATGCTGAGTGTCGGGGCCGCGACCCAAGAAGAGATCGACGCGATTGCGGGATCCGTCGAACGAGAAGTCACGGAGGCCGTGGCCTTCGGGCGCGAAAGCCCGTTCCCCGAAGCAGCTCAATTGTGGGAGAACGTCCATGCTCGTTGAAAGCTCGAATCGTTGCCTGAAGTACTTCGAAGCCATTCGCGAGGCCACGGACCAATGCCTTGCCCACGACCCCAACGTGTACCTCATGGGGCTCGGGGTCCCCGACCCCAAGGGGGTCTTTGGCACCACGCTCGGCCTCGCGAAGAAGCACGGCGCCGATCGAGTCCTCGACATGCCGGCGGCGGAGAACGGCATGACCGGGGTGGCCATCGGCTCGGCGCTGGTGGGGATGCGGCCCATCATGGTCCATCAGCGCATGGACTTCACCCTCCTCGCCATGGAGCAGCTCGTCAATCAGGCGGCCAAGTGGCATTACATGTTTGGGGGGAATGGGAAGGTGCCCCTCTGCGTCCGAATGATCGTTGGACGAGGTTGGGGGCAGGGGCCGCAGCACGCCCAGAGCTTTCAGGCATGGTTGGCGCACATCCCCGGCCTGAAAGTGGTCATGCCCACGACACCGCATGACGCCAAGGGGTTGCTCATCGCCAGCGTCGAGGACGATAACCCGGTGATCTTCATTGAACATCGCTGGCTGCACGGCATTAGCGGCCACGTGCCGGAAGAGATGTACCGGGTGCCGATCGGCAAGGCGCGTGTCGCCCGCGAGGGGAAAGACATCACCATCGCCTGTGTCTCCTACATGGCCCTCGAGGCCCTGCGCGCGGCCGACCTCCTCGCCCGCATGGGCGTGGAGGCTGAGGTCATTGACCTCCGGACGATACGCCCTCTCGACCAAGAGACAATCATTGCGTCGGTACGAAAGACCGGAAGGCTAATCGTCACCGATACGGGCTGGACGACCTGCGGGGTATCCGCCGAAATCACGGCCATGGTGGCTGAACGGGCCCTGGGCGCGCTCAAGGCCGCGCCGCGCCGCATGGCCCTCCCGGACGTGCCCATTCCGACGACGCGCGCCCTGGCCGACCTCATCTATCCGCGAGCAAGAGACCTGGCGAGGGCGGTGCTCGAGATGATGCGACGGGATGCGCCCGACTGGCCGGACCTGGCCGACGATCCGTCGCACGGCCGTCTCGACGTGCCAGACCCGGGCTTCACCGGGCCGTTCTAGGAGGCGACGATGGACGTCAAGGTCCCCTACGTGGACATCGCGAGGCAGCATTCGCCTCTCAAGCAGGAGCTCCTGGAAGCAGTGGCCAGGGTCATCGATCACGGGAATTTCATCCTTGGGCCCGAGGTGATCGAATTCGAGAGCCACTTCGCCGACCTGTGTGGAGTCAGGCACGCCGTCGGCGTGAACTCAGGAACGGACGCGCTGGTGCTCGCCTTGAAGGTGCTGGGCGTTGGCCCAGGGGATGAAGTGATTACCGTCCCCAATTCCTTCGTGGCGACCGTGTCCGCCGTCAAGATCGTCGGTGCGACGCCCGTCCTCGTGGACGTGCGCGATGACCTCAACATGGATCCCGCGATGATTGAGGCTGCCCTCACGCCGCGAACCAAGGTCATCCTCCCCGTGCACCTGACCGGTCGCTCTTGTGACATGGACGCGGTGCTGCGGATCGCCGAGGCCCACCGCCTTCGTGTCGTCGAGGACTGCGCGCAGGCAGTGCTGGCGGAGCACCGCGGCCGGCGGGTCGGCTCCTTGGGGACCATCGGCTGCTTTAGCCTTCACCCTCTCAAGACGCTCAATGCCTGTGGCGACGGAGGGATCCTCACCACGAGCGACCCAGAGCTTGCAGAGCGGCTGCGCGTGGAGCGCAACATCGGCCTCAAGACGCGAGAGGATTGCGTGGCGTTCGCCGGCAATTCCCGCCTGGACACCATGCAGGCGGCGATGCTCCTCGTCAAGCTCCGGCACCTCGAGACCTGGACGCAAAAGCGCCGGAGGAACGCCCATTATTACCAAGAGCAGCTCCGAGACATCCCAGGGCTGATGCTGCCGCTCGAGCGGGACGGTGAGCGGTGCGTCTACCACACGTTCGTCATCCAAGCCGAACGTCGCGATGAGCTCAAGACCCACCTCGAATCGAGAGGGATTGGAACGAGTATCCATTACCCAATTCCGATTCACTTGCAGACCGCTGGGCAATCATTGGGCCATCCGGCGGGCGCGTTTCCGGTCGCCGAGAGGCAAGCCCGGCGAATCCTGAGCCTTCCCATCTACCCAGAGCTTGCCACGGCCCAATTGGACCACGTGGTAACGGCGATTCGCGACTTTTACCGAAAAGGAGCGCGGCAATGAAGGTTCCGTTCTCGTACTTGGACCAGCAGTTTGCGGACCTCGACCCCTACCTCGACGACATCCGACGCTTGATGGCCACCGGTGACCTGACCCTCGGCAATGTAGTGTCCCAGTTCGAGGGGAAATTCGCCGCCCTCTGCCAGGCGCCCCACGCGGTGGGAGTGGGGAGTGGGACGGACGCGATCGCCATGTCCCTCAAGGCCCTGGGGGTCGGACACGGTGACGAGGTGATTACGACGACAATGACCTTCATTGCCACCGTTGGGGCCATCGTCAAGATTGGGGCGCGGCCGGTCTTCGTCGACTCCGAAGACGGGTTTGTCATCGATCCATCCAAGATCGAAGCTGCGATCACCCCTCGCACGCGTGCGATCGTGCCGGTGCATTACACGGGCAACGTGGCCGACATGCCGGCCATCATGGACATCGCAAGGCGCCACGACTTGCAGGTGGTGGAAGACGCCTGCCAGTCCATCCTCGGGGCCATTTCGGGCCAGGGGGTTGGATCCTGGGGGGAGACCGCGTGCTTTAGCCTTCACCCGCTCAAGAACCTGAACGTGTGGGGAGACGGTGGCGTGATTGTCACCCGCTCGGACAAGCTGGCAGAGAAGCTACGCCTGCTCCGCAACCATGGCCTGGTCAATCGCGACGAGGTGTCGACCTTCGGGTGGAACTCGCGCTTGGACAGCCTCCATGCAGTGATTGGCAATCGCTTGATTGAGACCACTGAATGGATCACGAAACGCCGAATCGAGCATGCCGAGCGATACGACGCGGCCCTGGCGGGACTACCCGAGTTCATCGCGGTACCAAGGCGCAGGCCTGGGGTGCGCCACGTGGTTCACCTGTACATGGTGCGCGTGAAGCGCCGGGACGAGCTGCTCAAGTTCCTCCAGGATCGAGGCATTGAGGCCAAGGTGCATTACCCCATCCCGGTCCACCTGCAGGAGGCGGCACGCGCCCTTGGCTACAAGGAAGGCGATTTCCCAGTCGCCGAAGCTGACTGCCGAAACATCATTACCCTGCCGGTGCACCAGCACCTTGGCACCGAGCAAGTCGACCACGTCATCGCGAGGGTGCGCGAGTTCTACCTCCGCGGAGAAGGGCGTCGGCAATGAGCAGCACGCAGTCGAAGCTCGTGTACGAAGAAGTCGTCGCCGGTTACTGGGAGAGCTTGGCGACCGTCCTTAGGGGGTTCGTCCCGGCGACGAGCTTCCCGTTCCTCGAGACGTGGGTGCACGATGAGGACGACGCCAGCAGCATCTTGAACATCCTAGACGCGGCGAGTGGTGCCGGGCTCTCCTCGGTAACAATCGTGGTTGGGCAGGCGACACTTGAGAGGATGGATCAAGGCCGCCTGCGTGAAGAGGCTGCCAAGCTTGGCAGGGTGCGCGAAGAAGCCCGAGACGGGGGGCTGGAGCTCGAGGTCACGTTCCGCACGGCGCCCGTCGCGCTCCATGTTTCGCCAGCCTACCGGGCGAATCTCGCCTCCGTGCTCAAGTCGTGCTCCCACGAGCGGGGGCTCGGGACGGCCGACGAGAGGCCTGAAGAGGGGCTGGTCCTAGCCAATGCCACGCGGGAAGGCATCACTCTATCTGCCTTGATCGATCCCAAGCAACACGTGATCACCCGGGCGGCGCACCGAGGCGGTCGCTCTGCCGTCGAGCGAGGCATCATGGAAGGGCTCTGCCAGGAAATCGAGGGCACGCCGATTCTCGAGGCCGCCGATCACGGCGTGCTCCGCCTCGAGCACCGGCTTCGCGATCCCCTAATGCCCCGGCCGGTGCCCGGAGTGGTGATGCCGGAGAACGCAGATCCTGCCCTTGCCCTTCCATTGGCCCTCGTGAGGGACCTCCTTCGGGACTATCGGCGACAGGCCGGCTACCGTGAGACGCTAAGCGAGTACGAGCCCGCAGTGTCGGCGGCTTGGATGCGCCTCTCAGAGGGTGAGGCCATGGAACGGATTCGACGGGCATTGGCGGCCAACCTGCTGGGGGATGGCGTGGCGGTGGTTGGCCTCGAGCACGGCAGGCGGGTGACCTTGCGCTTTGGCCAGGGAGTGGACGCAAAAAACCAGCAGGGGCGTGCCATGGCCATTGAGCGTCTTCTCCAAGACAGCCTGGAGCCCAGCCTGGAAGTCTTGCTTGAGCCAAAGCAGGACGCCCTGAGCATCCGGCTCAAGAACGGAGCAAGGTCATGAGCGGCCAGAGCAGCGTGGCTGGTGAGCTGACTGAAAAACTGATCCTCGATGGTACGAAGATCGGCTGGCACGAGGACCGGGTGCGTGCGTGGGAGCGCGGCGAGAGGGTCGCCCCTATCACCATCGACATGGCGCTGACGCGTGCCTGCAATTATGCGTGCAGCTTCTGCTACGCCATGCTTCAGGAGAACGATCGGCAGGTCATTACAACAGAAGTCATGCAGCGCTTCCTCGACGACTGCGCCGAGGTCGGGGTGAAGGGGATTAGCCTCGTCTCGGACGGGGAGAGCACGCTCTCCCCAGCCTACGTGCCCACCGTCAAGTTGGGCCACGAGCGGGGCATCTCGATGGCCTCGGGGACGAACGGCTTCATCTTCACGAAGCGGGTTCTGGAGGAAATCCTCCCACGCCTCACCTACCTGCGGATCAACTTCTCGGCCGGCACGCGCGAGCGTTACGCGGAGATCATGGGGGTGAGGCCAGAGTGGTTCGACAGGGTCGTCCACAACATCCGGGACATGGTGGAGATCAAGCGAGCACGCAACCTGCCCGTGACCATCGGCATGCAGATGGTGCTGAGGCCACAGGACGCCGACCAGATCATGACCTTCGCGCGGCTCGGTAAGGAGCTGCGCCCTGATTACGCGATCATCAAGCACTGTTCCGACAACGAGGACGGCTCATTAGGCGTCGATTACGATGGATATGCCCGGCTTTACGAGCTCCTCAAGCGAGCCGAGGAGCTCTCCGATGAGGAATACCGTGTCGTGGTGAAGTGGTCGAAGATCGACACGCAGGGGAAGCGCGCGTATCAGCGTTGCTACGGGCCGCCGTTCATCCTCCAGATCTCCGGTTCTGGGCTCGTCGCGCCCTGCGGGATGCTCTTCAACGAGCGGTACAAGAAGCTCCACATGGGAAACATCGTGGAGCAGCGCTTCAAGGACATCCTCGCGAGCGATCGCTACTGGGAGGTCATGAACCACCTGGCCTCACCCAAGTTCAACGCGCAGAGGATGTGCGGCACGTTGTGCCTCCAGCACAAGGTGAACGAGTACCTCGACGGATACAAGAAAGGCCTGGTCCAGCTCGGGCCGCCGCCGGGTCCAGCGCCCGCGCATCTCAACTTCATCTAGCGAAGGGCCACGCAAGGGGGCTTGCCATGAAGATTCGGGGGTTCTCGGTCGTCACCGGCGCCAAGCACGCGCGCTATTTCGAAGAGCATTGCCTTCGCTCGGCCTGCCAGGAGGAGAACCTCCGAGCGCTGCGCGACGTGGAGTTCGAGTGGCATGTCTACACCGACGCTCCTCGCCTGCGGCTCCCTGACACGTTGCACTTCGTGGTGAAACCGGCCGTGGAGCAAACGGTGGCCCTGATGGAAGCGGTCGCCTCATGCCAAGAGCGCGATCAGCGCTTGCTCATGGCGCCGCCTGACACCTTCTTTGGAGATGGCTCGCTCCGCAGCCTCATCGAATGCGCCTACGGGCACGACACGTCGGTGGCAGCGCCGCACGTGCGGGTGGTGGCCACAGAGTTCGAGCGGCGCCTTCCGGCGGGTCGCGTACCAAATCCCGAGCTCGTTTCCATTGCCTTCGACAGCCTCCACGGGTCGTGGAAGGACTCCTTCGTCGGCAAGAACCCAAGTCGCAGCTTCTTCGGCGGCGTCGTGGTCAAGCAGATCAATGAGAAGCTCTATGTCGTGCAGCACATGCTGCCTACCTACTTCCTCGCCCGGTTCCTCGAGGAGGACGTGAAGTTCTTCGAGCGCGGTCAGTCCCAGGACTGGGACTGGCGGTGGCCCGAGTACACGGCGCTCGATGGGCGGCACCGGGTCATTTGCTCCTCGGACGCCTTCTTCGCCGTGGAGCTGACAGATCCGGGGAGCAACCTGGCCGAGCTGTCGCCCAAGCGTCCTGTCGTCGACGATTTCTACGAATCGTGCGTTCACAACCTGGTCAACCGGCAGATGCTCTGCGTGTTCAGGCGCGCGTGAGTGGGGTCCACGGGCGCTCCTGGACCGCCTGCCTCGCCTGGCTCAGGCGTTCCGGGGAGTCCACCGCGCAGCGGAAGCCGGTCAAAGGAAAGCCGCGCACCACACCGCGGGCGACGAGCCCTTGAAACACCTCGGCGGGGAGATCCGACGGACGACCACTCGGAATCTCGCCCAACACGGAAGGCTCGAGCACGCACGCCCCCGAGAAGACCCAGTGTGGTTCGCGGCCAGGCGCGGGCGTAACGGCCGGGCGCTCCAGAAACCTCGTGACTCTCCGTTCTGAATCCATGGTGACAAAGCTGTTGGACTTGGCGCGCTGGTGGAGGAGAAGGGTCGCCTCTGCGCCGCTCTGCGCGTGTGATTCGGCCATTGCAGTGAAATCGTGATCGGACAGAATGTCCCCATACTGCACGAGGAATGGGCCATCGCGCAGGAGCGACTCGACCTTCTTCAAGGCGCCCGCAGTGCCGAGGAGCTCTTGCTCGAACGAGTATGTGATACGCACGCCAAGCCGTGAACCATTACCAAAATGGTTGACGATGTGATCACCGAGGTAATGGAGATTAACGATTAGATCGCGAAAACCATGCTTCGCCAAGTGACCGATGATGTGTTGAAGGAGCGGCACCCCACCAACATCGAGCATCGGCTTTGGCAAGTCCCGTGCATGGTCCAAGAGCCGCGTGCCTCGGCCTGCGCAGAGGATCATGGCTTTCATGGAGACGCCCCTTGCTCCAGGATCCAGCGCGCCGCTTCGCCGAGGTCCCGGCACGTCCTTTGCGGCGCGACTGCCTCGTCGGGCGGATCGCTCGTCACGATCAGAGGTTCGGCGTGCTTGCCGGTTTCCACGAGAACCGTGCGGCATCCTGCTCGGGCACCCGCCCAGACGTCGGTCAGGCGGTCACCAACCATGAAGCTCGTTGATGGATCCACATCACGCTCCGTGCTCGCTCGGAGAATGAGCCCAGGCCGTGGCTTGCGGCAATCGCACGCCCGTCGGTATTCGGGCAGGTTGGCGTGGGGATGATGCGGGCAAAAATAGAAGCCGTCGAGGTGAGGCGCACCGCACGCGCGGAGTTCCCATTGCACGTGCTCGTGGAGCTCGCAGGCAGCGGCCTCGCTCAGGATGCCCCTGGCTACCGACGCTTGGTTGCTGATGACCACCAGGAGGTATCCGGCCTGGCGGAGCTTGGCGAGGGCCTCCGCGGCCCCTGCGAGGACACGGATATCCTCGGGTCGGGCGAGAAGGCCAACGTCCTCGACGAGAACCCCGTCCCGGTCGAGAAACACTGCCTTCCCCTTGCGAGCACGCCAGCGCCCCACCTCGACGGGAAGTCCCATTGCAGGCGCCTAGCGCGTGGCTCTCCGGGCCACGCGGCCTTGCATGAGCCCGTCGACGCTGGCGAGCAGATGCGCACGGCTGATCGACGAGCTGTTCCCCATGATCGCGACCGCTTGGGCCCCAGCGAGGTTGCCCAAGAAGCCGATCACGTCCGTCGGGACTGCCGCCGCGGCGCAAAGGGAGGTTAGGGCGAGCACCGCGTCCCCGGCCCCAACACGGTCCACGATCTCCTCGGCCAGCGCCGGGCAGTGAAAGAACCCCTCCCCCTCACGGAACAAGAGCGTTCCCTTGCGACCCCGCGTGACCATGACCGTCTTCGCGTGGAGCCGCTGCGACACGTCAACGACGAGGCCCTCCAAGTCGCCTCGCAGGCTGCGCGTGTCCAGGCGGATCTCGCCCTCGTGGACACTGATGTAATCGGCCCTTGGGTACTTGGAGATGGTGTGGAAACCAATGTTTGCCGCATTGAGCTGGGTGTTCACCGCCAAGAACTTGGCATGTTCAGACATCTCATCTATCGCCCTGGGCGTGATCAGCCCGTGCCCGTAGTCCGCGACGATGACGACGTCGTTCCTGGCGAGGAGCGGCTCGAGGGCCGCCAGAAACGCGTCTTCCTCGTCCTTCCCGAGCGGCTCGTCCTCGAGCTGGTAGACCCCGAAAAGCTTCGAGCGCGTGTACGTGTCCACGAACCGCTGCTTGAGAATCGTTGGCGTGCCCGGCCTTGTAATGAATTGAGGGCGGATGTTGCTCCTGAGGCTGTCCCGCACGAAGTCCTCATGCGAGGGGGAATCGCCCAGGCTGCTCAGCACGGTGACGTGGTCGCAGAACTCAGCGACGTGGTTTGCCACCGCGAGGACGCCGCCGGCATAGCGCTGGCGAGAGCGATAGCGCATGACGAGCATGGGCTCCTTGCCCGACTTGCCCATGGCGTCGCAGGAGACGTACTCGTCGAGGATTGTCTCCCCGACGACGAGCACGCGCAGGCGCCTGAGCCATTCCACGTGGGCGTTCACCTCGGCGGCGGAATGCTGGCGGCGAAATTCAGCGAGGAACGCAGCGGCGTCTGTCGATGTCGGCACGGCGGGGGCGTGTGCGCTTCGGCTCATGGGGACACCTGCTCCGTGTTGTGTTGCGAGTTGCCCAAGAAATGAAACCAGGCGCGCGTCGCCTGGGCGATGGAACCGGGCTCCCAGACGGGCGCCTGGCGCCAATCCTCAATGCGGTCGAGAAGACACGATACGCCTTGTTCGATTGACACCTTGGGCGAGAAGCCGAGGAGCTCTCGGGCCCGCGTGATATCCGCATGGGTGCAATCGGGCTCACCGGGGCGCTTGGGAACGTGAATCGCTTCGCCCCCGAGAAGCTCCACGAGTCGATTGACCGTCACTGGAGTGCCCGTACCAATGTTCATGGCCTGGCCCGAGATGTGCGATTGGGCGGCGAGGACAAGTGCTTGCGCCACGTCGGTGACAAATGTGAAGTCCCTGCTCTGCGTGCCATCTCCGACCACGGTGAACGGCTTGCCCGCCAGCTTCTGGGCCAAGAAGACGCCAAACACCGCGCCGTACGTGCCGGAGGTGCGGGAGCGCGGCCCATACACGTTGAAGAGGCGGAGCGCCAGGGCTGGAAGTCGATATATCTTGGCCCAGTGCATGACGAGCTCTTCACCCAAGTACTTCGTTAACGCGTACGGGTACTGAGGACGTATTTCGGCCGTTTCTGCCGTTGGATAAGCGTCCGGGATGCCGTAGCACGACGAGGAGGCGGCGTACACGAACCGCCGTACCCCGCCTTTTCGCGCCGCGTCGAGCACGCTCGCGGTGCCCGTGACGTTCGACCTGAAGTAATCGAGGGGCTGTTCGATCGATGGAACGATGTCCGCCAGGGCGGCGAGGTGAAAGACCCAATCAATCCCTTTGAATAGCGGAGCGATTGCGGAATGGTCCGAGACATCGAGCTGTTGAATGGAAAAGCGAGGGTGGCCAGCGACATGGGCGAGATTCGCGATGCGCCCCGTCGAGAGGTTGTCTACGACCAGGACGTGGTGACCCTCTTCGATGAGCCGGGTTACAAGATGGCTGCCAATAAAACCACACCCACCCGTCACGATCGACCGCGAGGGATTGGACATCATTCACCTCCGACGGCCGGGATTGCAATGACGGTGCCATGGGAGCGTCAACCTCGCCGACGAGCGACTCCCTTGGGATCCTTGTGCTTTCTCTCGGGGTAGGCGAAGGTGGTTTTAGGGCGCCTCGAGGGATGTCGTCGTAAATGGCGCCAGTACCGTCGCCCTCTACCGATCCGACGGGGTTGCAGGTTCAGCGACCAGTTTCTCCAGGGCCTCCAAGCTGGAACCCAGGTAGGGGCGAAGGAGCTCGCCCGCCATGCTGATGACGCTGAACAGCCGCTGTGAGGCGCCAAGGCTTTCATGCAAGGTCTTGGCGTCCTTCGCCGCCTCGCGTGCGTTGCGGATTTCGGCTTGGCGCAAGAGAGAAATGAAGAGAACCGGCTTGAGGAGCTTGGTGAGCTCTTTCTCGGCTTCATCGAGCCTGGAAAGCACCGCTTGATCGTGCTTGGCCTTCTCGGCGAGCTCCGTTGCGCGCTTCGCGTGCTCCACGCAGGCATCGAGGTACTCGACGATTTCTGCCAGGCGGTTACGCATTTTCGCCTGCCTGCCGCGGCGGTCGTTCCGGCGCATGGCGTCTTCGAGAATAGCGGGGACGTCCACGGGCTCCTGGCAGAATCGGGTGATAGCGTCGGCGAGGGGGACATGTTCCATTCCCTCGATAAACGCCCCTCCCTCCGTGCAATTGAACATCCTGACCTTGTCCTTGAGGGTCTTGGCGACGGTCTTGAACCAGCTCAAGAAGAGCTGGGAAGTGAGCGACGTTTGAGCCTTGCCACCGTAGTACCCGGGCACCAGCGCGAGACGCTCGGCCTTGGTTTGCTTGGCGCCTCCAATGGTCGCCATCTTGCTAAAGCCGTCGCTGTACCCCTCGGTCGAGAAGTAATGGCCACTGTCGTCGAGGACCAGGCGGGTGTCCCCATCGCAGCTCGACCTGACGTAGTACTGCCCATTTGAAAAAGCCAGGTCCTGGCCGACGAAAATGATGGGATCGCACCGCCAAAGAAGTGCCAATGAGAGTGCCGACGTGGCTACAGAGCCCCCGCTCGAAAGGCGTGCGTCGTCTCCCAGGCATTCGTAGATCCAGTCGTCGAGCTGGCTATTCCCCGCATATGTGAACACCCGACGCGCCGGGAAACGGAAGACCTCGGGATGAATGGTCGTGGCGAGCACCATCCCTTCGAATTCAGGAATGGGAATCCCCTCAAAGTGGTAGCGCAGGTCTTCTGGATCGAGCGCCATGACGAGATCCGGGACCACTCCAGCCGCTTGCAGCGCGTGAAGGGTGTGGCTGAAGGTGATCAGGAGGGCCTTTCCCTTGAGCTGCGGAATGAGATGAACGTTCTTGGCCAGAGAGGGGCCAGGGGCGATGATGACGGCCGGGATGCCCTTGAATTGGCTCCTTAGGGCTTCGATCGAGGGCCACGACGCAATGCTTGGGAAGTTCTGGATGCCCTGCAGTACCCAAACCTCGCCAAAGGCGTCGAGGGTGTTCCTGCGCACCCGCAGGGCCTGGAGGGCCTCGCGGACCATGTCGCTCACCTCGCTCAAGAGCTCCTTGCTGACTCGTGGATCCGGGAGCTTCTTGCTCGTGGAGTGATCGGGCATTGCGCCCGGGTACGTAATCACGGCATTGCGCAGGTCGATGAGGTTACGAATGACGATGGCCTCGTCGGGATACCCCCCCGAGGGATCCTCACCGACCAGGTAAATGAGCAGCCGCTTTTGGCCTCGAGCGACGAGCTCGGCGGCGACCCGCTCGCCGCCGGTCCCAAGGAGCACCACCACGTCTTTCTCCACGTCCCAGGTGGGCGGAAGCAGGACGTCGACCATGAGCTCGATCCCCTCTTGGGTCTCGAGGAGCTCTTCGTCGGGAGGGAGTGGCCTTTGGAACCACGCCTTCGCAGCTTCCTCTCCCAGTCGGATGCGCTCGGTGAACTCACGCATCTGCACCAGCGTCTCAATACCCCTGGGCGTCATGGGCGGCGGCGCGCTCCCGAGCTTGTCTCGGACGTCACCGAGCTCGGCGCGCTCCTTTCGGAAGCGGTGCACGAGGGGGCGGATGATCCTGTAATCCGCGTGGTGCACGGCCTTTTTCACCTGGTCCGCGAGAATCGCCAGGGAACGGAGTCGCTCATGCACGAGGATGAGGGGATGAGAATCTTCCATGACGGCGAGATCTTACCGCGAAGCAGGGCACCCGGGCGAAAGGATCGCTCGGGCGGTGAGCAGGTGCTGGTGGATTCGAGTGAGGGTATCGGCCAGCCGCTCCGACCTAGGCATGATCGAGTGAAAGGGAAGCTGGCGGATTGCGCTTGCGAGCTCCAATTCAACTGTCTCGAGCGCTCGCCTGACCCCTCGATCTTGGTTGGAGGGCGGTGCGAGGAGGACGTAGGTCTTCACACAATCGATGCACTTCTCAACCGACGGAAGGAGTCTCTCGACGAGGCGAAGGGCCGCCCGTCGCCGATCCGTCATGCACGTCGCGGCCACCGCACCGTCGAGAAGCCGGTCCACCGAAATCCTGGCCTCGGGGAGAAGCGAGAGTACTCCCTCCAGGGGCTCGTGGAGCATTCCATCAATATGAACTCCCCCCTCGGTGCAATTGTACAACGTCGTCCTGCCCGCCTCGGCTCGAGCGACTCGGCTGAACCAATCGCGGAACATCCTAAAGGTAGCCGACGTTGGCACGGCCCCGCCAAAGTAGCCGGTCGCGGTGACCAATCGCTCCTTGCGGCTCGACGCTGCACCGCCGACGGACATCAGGTTCCGAAAGCCCTCGCTGTACCCGGCAAGCTGAAACGATTGGCCGTCCGCCGACACCTCGAGGCGCGTCTCTCCGTCGCAACTCGTCGAAACGTAGAGCTGCCCCTCGTCAAACGACAGGTCTTGGCCAACGAAAACGATGGGATTGCAGCCAAGCGCAAGACCGAGGCTCAGGGCAGCGTGGGCCACTGAGCCCCCGCTCGCCAAGTGCAGCTTGTCGCCGAGCGAATCGTAAATCCAATCGTCCGTCGAGTTCGCGGCAGGGAACGAAAGGACGCGTCGGGCCGGCAACGCGAAAAGCTTGGGGCAGACCCTCGCTCCCAGGACGAGCGCCGCTGGCTCCTCAATCCGATACCCGTTGAAATGGTAGGAAAGGTCTTCGGGATCCAGGGCAAGGACGAGGTCTGGGACCACGTTGGCACGTTGAAGCGCCGCGAGGGCATGGCTAAACGTGACGAGAATCGCCCGTCCCTTGAACTTGGGAAGAAGGTGGACGTTCTTCCTCAGGGATGGCCCGGGAGCAATGATGACCATCGGCCTGCCCGTAAACAGGCCCTGCATGAGGTCAATGGATGGCGACCTGGCAATGGCGGGCAGGTTGACAACCGCCTGTTCAATCCATAGCTCACCGAACTGGCGGATCGTATCTTGTCGTGCCTGCGCCGCCTCGAAGGACTCATGAAGCGCCGCGACGACCCGCTCATGGACGCCTGCGGTGATCTCGGGATCGGGGAGCCGCTTGGTAATGACCTGCTTCGGCAGCTCCCCGGGAAGCTCGTCCACCGCTCGCCCGACCTCCTCGAGGGACTGGACGAGCGTCACCTCACGCGGAAGCCCGAGCGCATGCATCCCGCTCCGCGAGTAGACGATGACGCGCTCCTGGCCAAGGGCAATGAGGGCCTTGGCCAGGTTCTCGCCGCCTCTGCCGACGAGAGCAATCAGGTCGCGCGCGGGCTCCCAATCGAGCGGAAGAAGGGCATTCGCCAATAGCTCGGCACCCCGCTCGGATCGCAGGAGGTCGTCCTCGGGCACGCTCGGTGGCGCCCTGAATGCACGCAGGGCCTCCTGTCCGGCGATGATTCGGGCGGACGCTTCCTGAAGCATGCGGATCAGGACCGCGCCAGCGGGCCCTGGGGGGACCTTGAGCGATGGTGAGCCGAGCCCGCTCGGGCCCAGCGCCGCAGCGATGGCGGGTGCCACCTCGCGGTAGAGCCGGCGCACCTCTCGGTGATTGGAAGCATTCACCGCCTGGCAGAGCTCGTCCGACGCCTTGGCCAGGTCCTCGAGCTCAGCGCATAGGGCCACGAGCGCGTCGCCTTCCATGCGGCGAATGTACCACGAGCACGGTGGCTACTTGCCGCCACCAATATTGACCGTGGCCTCTGAAAAGGCATCGCGGAGGGTCGTGAGGATGCCCAATGGGTCGCTGATCGTCCGGGGAGGGCCGGACAGAAGAGCCTGCTCCAACTGATCCTGCACGAAGAGGTACAGGCTCGCGAGGTGAGCACAAAGCTCGGGCGCCACCGAATAATCGAGCGCAGAGGCGAGGGCGTCCACGATCTCGAGAACCTTGCGAATCGACCGCCGCTTCGACTCGTGATCCTCGTTGGCCAGGCAATCGAGTGCCCGTCCGCACTCGAGCACCGCACGCTCGAAGAGCGCGTTCATGAGCTCGACCGAGGACGGTGGGACCACCGGCGGGCTCGCAAGGGCTTCGACTTTCATCTTCGGCAGGTTCATTTCAATGTCTCCTGGCAAGGCAATTGCCAATCGCGGCCGTAACCATAAAGCGTCCACTTATTCACCGGGCCCATGGGCTAATCTACCCCCTGAGGAGCGAGAGGCCGACCTGCGGCAACTGGTTGGCCTGCGCGAGGACAGACACGCCCGCCTGGTTGAGGATTTGGTTCCTGGTGAACTCGGAGGTCTCGTACGAGATATCGACGTCGCGGATGCGCGAGTTGGACGCCATCAAGTTCTCGCGCTGGGAAGCGACGTTGTCGATGGCGATGACGAGCCGATTCTGCGCGGCGCCGATCGAGGCACGGGCGGTGGAGACGTCCTGGATGGCGGCGTCGATGGACTCGAGGGATCCCAGGGCTCCGCTGTCGGTACCCGACGCGTGGCTGATCGAAGTCGAGCCTATGCGGTAGGTGGTGGTGCCGATCGAGGAGACGTTGACGTCGTCCACGGTGACGCTGATCTGGTTCTCCGCCGTGCACGCGAACACGCCGACCTGGAAAGCAAAGGAGGCGGTCGTGTTGAGGAGCTTCCGCCCATTGAAGTCAGTCACGTTGCCGATGCGGTCGATTTCACTCACCAGGGCCTGGAACTCGTTGTTCAGGTACCCGCGCGTGGTGTCGTCCTGCGTCGCGTTCGCCGATTGCACCGCCAGCTCGCGCATTCTCGACAGGGCGCCGTGGATCTCGTTGAGAGCACCCTCAGCGACCTGGATCATCGAGACGCCGTCCTGGGCGTTGCGCTGGGCTTGGGCTAGGCCGCGGATCTGCGCCTTCAAGGTCTCGCTAATCGCGAGCCCGGCGGCGTCGTCGCCCGCCTTGTTGATGCGGAGGCCTGAGGACAGCCTGCCGATGTTGGAGGACAGCCCGCGCTGGGTCTTGTCGAGGTTCCTAAGCACCGCGACGGTTTCAACGTTCGTGACTAATGAGATCGCCATTTCCCTTCTCCTGGCATCGTTGGCCTACCTAATGAGTCGGCCATTTGAGAGAGAAGTTAAGTGCTGGACACTTCATCCGATCTTGGACTCTCTTAGGGGCGGGAAGCGGGAGAGCGGGGCGCGCCTGGAGGACGCGTCCCGAGCGGAGAGAAAGCCGAAGCTGGGAGCAAGGGTAGCGGGAGAGAAGACGTACCTGCCTATCCCCTCAAGAGGGATAGCCCGACTTGCGGTAGCTGGTTGGCCTGGGCGAGGACCGAGACGCCCGCCTGATTCAGGATTTGGTTCCGGGTGAACTCCGAGGTCTCGAACGAGATATCGACGTCGCGGATGCGCGAGTTGGAGGCCATGAGGTTTTCGCGCTGAGAGGCCACGTTGTCGATGGCGATAACGAGACGATTCTGGGCCGCGCCGATCGAAGCACGGGCGGTCGAGACGTCCTGGATGGCGGCGTCGATGGCCTCGAGGGACCCCAGAGCGCCACTGTCGGTGCCAGAGGCGTGGCTGATCGAAGTGGAGCCGATGTGGTACGCCGTCGTGCCGATCGACGACGCGTTGACGTCGTCGACGGTGACGCTGATCTGGTTCTCGGCGGTGCAGGCGAACACGCCTACTTGGAAGGTGAAGCTGGCGGTCGTGTTGAGGAGCTTCCGCCCATTGAAATCGGTCACGTTGGCGATGCGATCGATCTCGCTCACGAGCGCCTGGAACTCGTTGTTGAGGTACCCGCGCGTGGTGTTGTCTTGCGTCGCATTCGCAGACTGCACTGCGAGCTCGCGCATGCGGGACAGGGCACCGTGGATCTCGTTGAGCGCGCCCTCAGCCACCTGGATCATGGACACGCCGTCCTGGGCGTTTCGCTGGGCCTGAGCAAGACCCCGGATTTGTGCCTTCAAGGTCTCGCTTATGGCCAGCCCGGCGGCGTCGTCGCCCGCCTTGTTGATGCGGAGGCCCGAGGAGAGCCTGCCGATGTTGGAGGACAGCCCGCGTTGGGTCTTGTCCAGGTTCCTAAGGACCGCGACTGTGTCAACGTTGGTGACTAATGAGATTGCCATTTCCGTTCTCCTGGCGGCTGTTCATCTTGTCTATGTACTCGGCCACTCAGGTGCCGGCTTTAGAGAGGCACGTCATTTTGTTGACTGGCGAGTCGGACCGCAGGAGAGGGGATTGGTGGCCAGAAATGGCGAGGCCGCCTCCACCCAAGCTGGGTGAAGGCGGTCCTAAGGACAAAAAAGCGGAGAGGAGGCCGGTAGGACTATTCCTGTCGGCCTCCCCCCCGCTCCGCCAGGCAAGGGGAACGTGTTTCTTCTGCGCTGGATGGAAGTTGAGACTGAGCGAAAGTTTCCTCGGCTTCCACCGACTGGATCGCCTCGGCAAAGGCCTCGCTCAGGGTCGTTAGCACGACGAGGCACTCTTCCACGGGACGAGAGTCAAAGCGGAGATTCGCCAGGCTGAGCTGCCTGATGAGGAAAGAGTAGAGGACCTCCAAGTGCGCGCAAATCTCGGGGGCCACGGAGTGGTCGAGCGCCAGGCCAAGGGTCTCCACGGCCTCTATCGCCTTGTTGACGGCTCGACCCTTGGCCTCGGCATCATGGTTTTTGATGCCCTCGATCGCGGAGCGGCACTCGCGAATGGCGAGCGAAAAAAGGGCACCCAAGAGGTCGGTGGCCAAGGAATCTTCTACCGGGGGAGGCTGAAACCGGAGGAGCGGCTCTTGGGTTAGGTTCATGAGGTCGCCATCCTGCTCGCTGTCATTGACTGATTCGACCTCGTCCCGGAAAGCTTGAGCGCGCATGGCTATGTGTTGGGATTGGTCGCGGCCGCCTCGGCGAACGCGGTTCGAAGGTTGGACAGAAGACCGGCCACCTCGCGGACGGCGGCCGAATCGAGCTTGATGTTGGCGTAAGCCAGGCGATTCTGCATGTAGATGTAGAGGCTCATGAGTCGCTCGCATAGGTCAGGGGCGAGGTCGAAATCCAAGGCCGCCTCGAGCTCAGCCACGATCTCCACCACCCTGTTGATTGAATTCCCTTTTCCTGCCGGATCCCGTGCGTCGATGCGCTCGGCGGCGCTCTTGCATTCATGGATGGCACGCTCGAGCACCTGATCGAGCCGACGCGCCGGCGTGTCCGCTTCGGTCGTAGTCCGTCTGTAGGCCTGAAGCTGGCGATTCACGATCGATCCTCCTTGCGGGCGCCAAGTGGTCGGTCCCTGCAATCACGTAGATTCGACCGCCTCAACACGATCTTGAGCTGCATTTCCTCCTCATGGGCAGGGGCCGCGGGGCCCGAAAATGCCTTCGCGCGGTCAGGGCTGGCCGCGGAAAGCATTCTCGGGCGCGAGGGTTACCTGAGGAGCGAGAGACCGACTTGAGGCAGCTGATTCGCCTGAGCAAGGACCGATACGCCCGCCTGATTTAGAATCTGGTTGCGCGTGAAGTCCGACGTTTCGGAGGCGATGTCCACGTCTCGAACGCGCGAGTTCGCGGACATCATGTTTTCGCGCATCGAGGCGAGGTTGTCGATGGAGATGACGAGGCGGTTCTGGGCCGCGCCGATGGTGCCCCGGTAGCTGGAGATGTCCGCGATGGCGGAGTCGATGGCCTCGAGAGACCCGATGGCGCCACTGTCCGTGCCAGAGGCATGGCTGACGCTGGCTGATGCCAGGTAGAAGGTAGTCGTGCCGATGGCAGACGTGTTGACGTCGGAGATGGTCACCTGAATCTGATTCTCGGCGGTGCACGCGAAGGTGCCGACCTGGAACTTGAACGTCCCGGTGGTGTTGAGCAGTTTCGTGCCGTTGAAGTCCGTGACGTTCGCGATTCGATCGATTTCACTCATGAGCGCCTGGAACTCATTGTTCAGGTACCCGCGCGTGGTGCTGTCCTGCGTCGCGTTCGCGGACTGCACGGCGAGCTCGCGCATGCGGATGAGGGCGCCGTGGATCTCGTTTAAGGCGCCTTCCGCCACCTGAATCATGGAAACGCCGTCCTGGGCGTTTCTCTGGGACTGGGCGAGGCCGCGAATTTGCGCCTTTAACTGCTCGCTGATCGCGAGCCCCGCCGCGTCGTCGCTTGCCTGGTTAATTCGCAAGCCGGACGACAATCGCCCAATGTTCGCCGACAAGTTTCGACTTGTCTTGTCCAGGTTCTTTAGAACCGAGACGGTGTCAACGTTTGTTACCAATGAAATCGCCATTCCCGAAACCTCCTGCTACTGGTTTCTCTGTGATTCGACCAGGAGGAGAGGATCTTTAGCGGGAAAGTAATGGGGGGTGGAATTACGTATCTATATCGACGAAATGAGCGGTGCGATCCGCGGCTGCGGCGGCGGCCTCGCCCTGGGCCTCGAGCTTGCGCACGGCGACGAGCTGCCGGGATATCTCAGCGCGGGCGGCTTCGAGCGCCTCGCGCCAGCGAGCGTCGGTGTCGAGGATCTCGACGAGGCGGGCACGCTCGCCCTCGCTGGGCTTCAGGCCGGCGTCAATCGCCCGAAGAATCTCTTCGATGATGGGCAAGCGCCGAGACACCAGCTCGGCGCCCAGCTGCGCGATGACGGGAGCCGTGGCGCCGGCTGGGGGCGCGGGCGTGGCGGCGCTCAATCGAGCGATGAGCTCGCCCAGGCCCGCGTGACTTGCTCGGGCGCCCTTCATCGGGACTCCTTTTCGACGATCTCCGTGGCCTCGGCGAACGCGCTCTTGAGGATCCCGAGGATACGCTCGGCGTGCTCGAGCGACGCCGTGTCCAAGCGCGCGCTCCCCTTGATGGTCGCTTCGTGGACAAAACCGTACAGGCGCGCGAGGTCCTGGCTAATGGCCGGCACGACGCTGTGATCGAGCGCCGCCTGGAGGGTGCTCACGATTTCAATCACCTTGGCCACCGCCTTCGCTTTCCCGGAGGTGTCTCGGTTGCCAATGCACTCGCGGGCGCGCTCGCACTCCAGGATGGCGCGCTCGAAGAGATCATCCAGGATGCGTCCCGGCGACGCCGAAACTACGGCCACCTTCTGGTACGCGCGTGCGCCTTTCCGTGGCTCCATCGCTGATTCCTAAAGCCTCCCCAACGCGGCCAGGAGCTGGTCGCCCTGGCTCCTTAGGGTGGAGACGGTGGTTTCCAGGCGGCTAAACATCTTGCGCAGGCTATCGCCGAGCTTGTCGGCCCGAAGCTCGACCAATTCGATGGCCTTTTCCGCGTCCTTGATCTGGTCGTCCAGGTTCTTCTGCTTGGTGACGAGGAATCCCTGGTCAGAGTACGTGGCGCCTGCCTTGGTAAAGTCAGTGACAATCGAGTCGAGCTTGGCAGCGAAGCCGCTGCTCCCTGTGAATAGATCGATGAATTTCTGGTGATCGGACTTGGCCGCGGCGCTAAACGTGGTCGTGTCGAACTTGAGCGTCCCGTCGGAGTTGGTCGAAATGCCGAACTCCTTTAGGCTCGAAGTGTTGCCATTCTGAGTGTACGAGGAGGTGACTGCCGTCTGAAGCTGCCTTTGAAGGTTCCGCAGGGTGGCGTCGGCGAAGAGGGTGTCCCCGCCCTTCTTGGCCCCGCTGTACTTGAGCTGGCCGCCTACCACCAAGATCGCGGCATTGTAATCGTCGACGAGCTTCTTTGCCTTGTCGCTTTCGCCGGTGATGTCGCGGTCGACCGTCAGCTTGACGGCACTCGCGCTTGTGGCCTTGAGGTCCAGCGTGACCCCGGTGATGGCGTCTGAAATCTGGTTTGCTTTGCGTGTAATGGTAAGACTGTCCATCACGAAGGAGGCGTCGGAGGCCGATTGTGTGGTTGAGAACGTAAACAGGTCGGGGGTCCGATTGTCCGTGATGGAGATCTCGCCGTAGCCGGTGCCGGTACCCGTCTGGAGGGCAGCGACTTCCAGGTAATAGTTGCCGCTGCCGTCGCTAATAACCGTTGCCGATACCTGGGAATGGCTGGAGTTGATGCGCGCCGCAAATGTGTCGAGCGTCTCGCCAGAGTTGTAGGCGACTGTCTGAGTCACGCCGCCAGAGGTGATGGTAAGGCTATTCGTCGCAGAGATGCTGTTGCTCGTAAAAGCTTGCGAGCGTTCATGCTCTGCGGCCGCGAGGGCGCTTACTGTAATGTTGTATTGACCCGGCGCGGCCGAGCCCGAGGCGGTGGCTTTGTATTTTGTTTCATCGGCGGACGTGGCCGTGAATGCGCTGATTTCAGTCTTGGTGTCCAACCCCAGAGCGGTAGTCGAAATGTTCTTGAGCTTGCTGATGATGTCGTTGACCGTGACGCGCTGCTTCTCGAAGTTCGACTTGTCCCTCTGGAGGCCTGGGATGCGGGATCTCTCCAGGTCCATGAGCTTGGTGATGATCGACTCGGTGTCGATTCCGGTGGCGATTCCGCTGAAATTGATTTCCCCCATCCGCTATCTCCCCTGCAGAATCTGCAGCGCAATTGTCGGGACCACGTTCGCCTGGGCGAGGAGGGAAGCCCCTGCCTGAAGCAGGATTTGGTTTCTCGTATAGCTGGCGGTCTCGGTGGCCACGTCGACGTCCTTGATGCGCGACTTGGCTTGCGTGAGCGTGTCACGCGCCGACGACGCGTAGCTCACCGCATAGTCCAATCGGTTGACCGCCGCGCCCATGCGCGCCCGCACCGTGTTGATTTCGCCAATCGCCACGTCGAGGGAGTCGATGGCTGTGCTCGCCTTGCTCGTCGTCGACACGGTCGTATCAAAGAGCTCGGTACTGCCGCCCGTCGTACCGATGGAATCCGTGTTCACATCGCTCGTGGACACGGTAATCGTGTTCACGGTGGTGCTGTTGTTGATGCCGACCTGGAAAGTGAACGTGCCCGCGGTGTTGAGGAGCTTGGTGCCGTTGAACTCGGTCGCATCGGATATCCGGTCGATCTCGGCCTTGAGCGCCTGGTACTCGGTGTCAATCGTCGCCCGATCGCTATCGGTGAGCGAGCCATTCTTGGATTGAACGGCGAGCTCGCGCATTCGTGAAAGAACGGATGAGATCTCCTCGAGCCCGCCTTCGGCAATCTGCACCAGCGAGACGCCGTCGTTGGCGTTGCGGATTGCTTGCCCGAGAGAGCGAACCTGCGCGTCGAAGACCTGGCTAATGGCGAGTCCGCTCGGATCATCGGACGCCGAGTTAATACGGTACCCCGTGGAGAGTCGCTTGACATTGATCGAGAGCTCTCGGCGCACGCGCGCGAGGTTCGTATTAATGATCGAGATGTCCGTGTTATCAAACTTAATGGCCATGGGTGATTATCGCATTTCCTTCTGTGCCACGTAACCCGGTTGCCAGTTGGTAGCCGGGTACGTTACCGGGTAATCCTTCCTACCACCTGGAATATCTCCTCCGCCGCCACCTGCGCGGATTCCAACGTGTTTTTCGCCTGCGCCAATTCGGTGGCGGAGCGAATGGCATCAATATCTACCGCCCGAGAGCGCACCCTGATAAGAGTTTCCATGACCCCTTCGCGGGCCTGGTCAGCCGCGTCCAGGGCCTGCGTGTACCCGCCAAGCTCACCCCGAGCCAGGTTGACCTGGTCTCGCGCTTGGGCAAGACGGTCAAGCTCGGCCGCCACGGCCGCACGGTCGCCTGCCTCCATGGCCGTGGCGATGTCGCCCAGCACGTCGAACACGTCGACGCCCGAGCTCACGGTCAGGCGACTTCCGGGGATATTGGCCTGGATGCGCTGCCCCGTGGCGACGTCGACCTGGCGCGCGGCCGTAGTCCCCGAATAGACGCCGGCGGAGCTAAACGGCGCGCTGGTGGCGCTGAAGGTCGAGAAGAGGTACTCGCCGTCCTCGGCTTTCATGTTGGCCGCTTGAATCGCTGTGGCCATGAGGTTCCGGACCTCGACCGCAGCGGTGGAGCGCCAGGTCCCCGTGGTCTCGTTCGCGCTTTGAACGGCGAGCTCCGTGACTCGCCGCATCACGTCCCCTATCGTCTCGAGCGCACCTTCGGCTTGGTACAGCCGCTCGCGCGTGCGCTTGATTGCGCCGCCAAAGGCCTCTTCCTGCGCGAGACGAGTCCGTGCGCGGATCCCCTCCGCCCACGACGCCACGTCGTCAGAGGCCCGTGCCACCCGCATCCCCGACGAGAGCTGCTCGCCTTTCCGTGCTACCGACTCGCGGGCCTTCCCCAAGGAGTCCTGGGCTATTTCCAGCATGCGGCTTTCGGTCACGCGCATCACAACCTCTCCACGAGGACCTGCAGGAGTGAGTCGACCGTCTGGACGAACTTCGCTGCGGCCTCCGCTGCAGCCCGGAAATGGGACAGGCGCGACATCTCCTCTTGGATGGAAACGCCTGATAGCGAGTCACGGACCTGGGCGAGGGCATCAACGCGGGCGTTCTCGACCTGCACGTCACGATCGTAGTTGGCACGCGCAAGGCCCACCGCGCCGATGATTCGGATGGCTTCATCGACCGCCGTGCGAGTGCTGCTCGACGCGATGAGGGAGTTTCGCAGGGCCGCCATGGCCAGCGCGTTGGCGTTGTTTCCGCTCCCGGCGCCCGATCCTGCGGCCGCCACTGCGATGCGTCGTGGGTCGGCGAGGATTACGCTGTAGACGTTCATGTCGCTCGCGGACGTGACCGCGGCGCCAGCGCTGTTCGTGAAGAGCAGGCGCCCGCTCGTGCCGTCGAGGCCTTCCCCGGCGGAGTGCTGGGTATTGAGCGCGCTAGAGAAGTCCACCGCGAGCTGGTCCACATCTGTGGCCGCGGTGGCGGCGATGGTGTCGCGCACTCTGACCTCGCCGCCGATCTTGCCACCGACGCGCGTCGTGATGTCCTCGACGTGGGCGCCGTCGACGACGCGCACGCTGCGGAACGTGCCGCTTACGACCACGGCCTCTACTGTGGCCGCCCGCGCGCCGTCCACCACGACCACGCCGCCGCCGACGACGAACCGCAGCATCCCGTCAGGATCGATGCGCGCTTGGCCGCCGATGAGCTCCGAGAGCTTTTTGGCTGCAAGGTCGCGCTTGTCGGCGAGGACGGGATCGTTGCGGTTGATGACCATCTCCTTGTTGAGGGAAGCGATCTCGGCGGCGAGCTTGTTCGCCTGGCCCGACATGTCATAGATGCGGCCGTCTGCGTCGGTGCGGACCCCTTGGATCTCGCTGGCTACCCGGCGGAAGATCCTGGCGACCTGGTCGGCTTGGTTCACGACCGACTGTCGTCGCGCCAGGTCCAGGGGCGAGCTGATGAGCTCTGACACGCCGGCGAAGAACGCGCCCATGGCGTCAATGAGGTCGTGGCTCGTCGCGCCGCCGATGGCGTCCTCGAGAGACGAGAGGGAGGATGATGCGGAGAGCGCGAGCCCTCTATCCCCCATGGCCAGCTGTTCCCGGCGCGCGAGGAGGAGGTCTTCGGTGCGATAAGGGCCAATGACGCGCACGCCGCCTAGGTTTGGTGCACCGGGGAGGGAGGCGAGGTCGATCCGCTCGCGCTGGTACCCCTCCGTGTTGACGTTGGCGATGTTCTTGCCCGTGGTCGCGATCCCCGCGTTCTGGGCGAGCACCGCATTTCCGCCCAAGACGAGCAGGCTGGAGATATTGGCCATCAGGCACTCCTCACGCCGAAGTGAGTCGTCGCGCCCGGGGAATAGGACCGCCGGGCGCGACGATCGTAGGTCGCGGGCTTGTCGACAATGCCAAGCGCTTCAGACATCACGGATTGCACGTCGTCGAGAAGCGCTGCGTTCGCCAGGGCAAGCTCGCGTGCCTTCTGGGAGCGAGAGGCGAGCAGTCCGCGGAGTGGGTGGTCCTTGGGGAGTGGGCCTGCGTCAGCCTTGGAAAGGCTCGCGACGATCTCCTCTTTCCGCGCTGCCGCCGCGCTCACTCCGTTGGCGTCGATGGCGACGATGGCGGCTCGTTCGAGATGAAGGACGTCCACGAGCTCGGCGAGCAACGCCGCCACGTGCTCCGCGCGCCGGTCTCGTGGCGAGGTCACTTGTGGCGCCTCCCGCGCCTGATTTCTTCGGAGAGCATCTTTCCGGCGAGGCGCTCGAAGTCGACCTTGTAGTCGCCGGAACGGATGCGGTCCAAGATCTCGTTCACCCGCGCCTGGTCTGGAGTGTTGGGAGCCTGGCTGGCCTGGAACACGGCAGAGGCGGCTGTTCCGAGCTTGATTAGAACGCCGGCTTCCGGCGGCGCTCCGGCAGGCTTGGCATTGTCACCTGCGCGAGCCGTGGACGCGGGTTCCTCGTTCTTCGCGGTTCGGGTGACTCCTCGATGATCAAAATCGCCGATGCGCATCAGCGTCCTCCAGTAAGCTTGGTTTCGACCGCCTTTGAGGAACCTTGAGCGGTTTCTTCAAGAAGAAGTGATTTCTCCGATTCGCGTGGGAATTCCGTGGCTTGGGCGGTGTAGGCGCGCACTGCGGCGCCCACTTGTGGGCTTCGGGCCTCGGCTTTTCGGTTGAGCTGCTCTTCGATCGCGGACGCAAGCCCGATTCCGCCTGCTTGGGCCATGATGTCTGCCATGGCCTCATCGAGCATGGAGCGGAACATGCTGCCGGCCTGCCCGCCGCTCAGAAAACCTCCGTCAGTTCCTTTCCTCATTTCGGCCAACATGTGCCGAAGGAAAAGGGCCTCCATGCCGACCGCTGCTTCTTCCGTCGCCGCCTCCCGGTCCTCGGGCACGCGGGTGGTGACGAGGTCGCTCAATGTCTCCAAGCGGATGCTCATAGCAGCACCAGCTCGGCGCGCAGGGCACCGGAGTGGGACAGGGCCTGGAAGATGGCCACGAGGTCGCGCGGCTTGACTCCCAGGGCGTTCAGGGCGTTGGCCACGTCACCAGCCGTGGACGCGCCGGCGACGAAGACCAGGCGTCCATCCTGCTCTTCCACCTCGAGGTCGGACTTCTGGGTCACGATGGTCTTCCCCTTGGCAAAAGCGCGCGGCTGTGAGGGCGCCTGCTCTTCGGTGACCCGCACGGTGATGCTGCCGTGTGCGATGGTCGCCGCGCCCAGCCGCACCTTCTGGCCGACCACAATGGTGCCCGTCCGCTCGTCAATCACGATGCGGGCCACCGCGTCAGGCACGACGTCGATGGACTCGATCACCGACAGGAGCTTCACGACGTAGCCGTTCCACTCCTTGGGGACCTGGAGCTCGACAGCTCCAGGATCACGGACCGTGGCGGCTTCCTCACCGAGGGACTCGTTGATGGCGTCAACGATGCGACTCGCGGTCGTAAAGTCAGGAGAGCGAAGGAAAAGGGAGATCTTCCCCTTGCTCGCGAGCGCTCCCGGCGCGTCTTTTTCGATGCGCGCGCCGTTGGGGATGCGGCCGACGGTGGGGTGATTCTTGACCACGCTCGAGCCGGTCTTCCCTTCGACCGCGAAGCCGCCCAGGGAAATCGCCCCTTGGGCCAAGGCGTAGGTCCCCATGTCGGGCCCCTTGAGCGGCGTGAGGAGGAGCGTGCCTCCAGAGAGGCTTCGGGCCGTCCCCGTTGATGAAATGAGGACGTCGAGGGAGCTGCCGGCGCGTGCAAAGGGGGGAAGGGTGGCGGTCACCATCACGGAGGCTACGTTCTTCGCCTTGAGCTGCTTGAGCTGGGCGGCGTCGAGGCTCATGCCGAGCCTCTTCATGAGGCCAGCGAGCGCGCGCCTGGTGACCGGGGAGCTGGCGTCGTCGCCGGTGCCGTTCAACCCCACGACGAGCCCGATGCCGACGAGCGAGTTGGGGCGCACGCCGTCGATTTCGACGAGCTCCTTGATGCGCTCCGCCCGGGCGGTGGCGGAAAAGAGCGTCAGCGAAAATAGAAGTAGCGCGAGGCGCATGGTCGGCTCCTAGAACGGCCAGATCTTGTTGAACAGCCTGCTCAACCAGCCCTGGCGTTGGGTGTCGGACATCGTTCCCTTGCCGAAATACTCAATTTCGGCTTCGGCCACCCTCGACGACAACACCACGTTGTCGGAGTCGATGTCCCTGGCCCGGACGATCCCGCTGATGTACAGGTGGTGTTCCTCCTCGTTGACCAGGATGACTTTTTGCCCCTCTACATAGAGGTCGCCGTTGGGCAGGAGGCGCCTCACGCGCACGGGGAGCGTGGCCTGCAATCGCCCGCCGCGCTCGATCTTCCCCTGGGAGTCAAAGCTGTTCTGCGACGTGGCGCCCAAGAGCGCTCCTGGGGAGACCCCCTGTGGGAGGGACGAGAGCAGCCCAAAGGAGTTCTGGATCCCCGCCGCGGTGCTGGACTTGCGATCCATCTTGGTCGACGCGTCGCGGGTGGCCGACTCGAACTCATCGATGCGGATGACCACGATGTCCCCGACGCGGGTCGCCCGATCGTCCTCGAAGAGTCCGAGCTCGCCCTCGCGGTAGATCGAGGCGCTCGACGCCTGTGGCGTGGCCGGGTAATCGTCGGGCTGGAACCTGCGCTTCTTGTGCTGGTAGGGGGCGATGTGGCCGCCGCAGCTCGCCAGGACGGGCGCAAGTACGAACAGCGTGACCACGCCAAGCCTCCTCATTTTCTTCCCCCGCCAATCTCGACCGTCTCGTGGTCCACCATGCTCCCCGTGACCACACGGCCGGTATCCAGGCGAACCCGTACCGGATCGCCAAGCCTGGCGTCGTCCTCGAGCGCCCCACCGCTCATGACCTCGATGGCGCCGCGCCTGACCACCGCGGTCACGCGGCTTCCCCTTGCCACGGGCGGAAGCGGCGCCAAGTCGCCCATGCAAATGACGTCACCCTTGTCGACACTCCGCACCAGCGTGGCGCCCCGAACGTGCCCGATCCGTGCCGCACGCAGGCGGCCAACGTCCATCCACGTGAGCTCGAAATCCACTTCGTCGATCTGCTCGCCCGGGAGCAAGTCGCGCTTCGCGCGCGCAACCACGCGCAATTCCGCCAAGTCCACGCGCGCAAAGCTCCGTTCCACTCGATCGTCCTGCACGAATGCCACTCTCACGGTCTGCGCTCCTACTGCTGGCGGCCGCTTCCACTCGACCACCACGCTCACCTGGCCTTGCAATTTCGGCACCCACGCCACCTGCACCCGCTTGAGCACCATCGTCTCGGGGATGTCCCGCGCGACGCTCTCCCGAACCCGCTCTGCGAGGGAGGGCCCGAGGAACCCTGGCACCGCGCCCACGATGCCGGCAAAGCTCGTCGCCTCGGCCGGAGCTGGAAGCGCGACCGCCAAGACGAGCGCACATGCCCCCACCCGAGTCACCTTCTACCTCAGCCTCGACGCGGCGTTGAGCATTTCGTCCACCGTCTGGATGACCTTGCTGTTCATCTCATAGGCCCGCTGGCCAGAGATCAGGTCGATCATCTCTTCCACCACGGACACGTTGGACACCTCCAGCGCTCCCTGCTGGAGCAAGCCGATTCCGCTTTCCCCTGGCTTGCCGGTGATGGCGGTTCCCGAAGCGGCGGTCTCTGAGTAGAGCCCACGGCCTTGCGCGAGGAGACCTGCTGGGTTGGCGAAGGTCGCGAGCTCGATGGTGCCCACCTCGACCGGTGCCGTGTCCCCAGGGACCTGGGCGGTCACGGTTCCATCGACCGCGATCGTCACGCTCGTCGCGTCGGGCGGTATCGACACCTCGGAAGCGAGGGCAAAGCCGTCCGAGTTGACGAGCCTGCCTTCGGCGTTGAGGCGGAGCTGCCCGTCGCGCGTGTAGGCGAGAGAGCCGTCGGGCTTTGCCACGACGAGGAAGCCGTTCCCCTCGATGGCGACGTCGAGCGGGTTGCCGGTCTGCCGGAAGCTCCCTTGGCCGTGCATGCGCTGGGTGGACACGGTCCGTACCCCCATGCCCACTTGGAGGCCCGTCGGAGACTGCATTCCGCCGCCCGTCGCCGCGCCGGGCGCCTTGATGGTCTGGTACATGAGGTCTTGGAACTCGGCGCGCGCCTTCTTGAAGCCGACGGTGGAGCTGTTGGCGATGTTGTTCGCCGTGACGTCCAGCCTCTGCTGCTCGGCTTGCATGCCCGAGGCTGCTGTCGAGAGTGCTCGAATCATGGTCGTCTCCTTTGTTGCTCCGCGGCTCGCTTTGGCTCGGGGCTCCACCTCGCTCGGCTGCGCCGCGCTCGAAGTCGCCTGTTTCCTCGCCGTCGCTCGCCGCTCCTTTACTTGCCACCCAGCTCGCGAGCCGTTCGTGAATCGAGCTCTCGGTAGGTCTCGATCATCTTGAGCAGCGAGTCGTAGGTGCGGTTGATCTTGATCATGTCGATGACGCCCCGGGTGCCATTGACGTTCGACGACTCCAGCGCGCCCGAAAGCACTTCGACCTGGCTCTCCATGGGCGTTGCGCCTGGAATCGCAGCGTAGAGGGTGGCGCCCTCCCGCTGGAGCGCATCCTTGGCAAAGCGCACGAGCTCGAGGGTCCCGAGCTCCTCGCCGTCGGCGAGCACGGTCCCGTCCGAGGACACCTGGATGGACTTGGTTCCCTCCGGGATCGTGATGTGGCCACCGCCGGAGGTCCTGGCGGGGTTCCCGGCGGCGTCTGCGATGTCGCCGTTCTCGGACAGGCGGAAGTTGCCCGCACGGGTGTACCTGGGGCCTCGCGGCGTGTCGACGGCAAAGAACCCGTCACCGACAAGGGCGAGGTCGAGTGGGTTCTCGGTTTGCACGATGGTGCCCGGGCGTTGCGTCACGTCGACAACCTGTCCAAGGCCCACGAACGCCGTGTCGTCGGGGGGGCCTCCGGGCGCCGCCGCCTGGGCGCTCACCAGTGCCTGGCTGAACGACACGCGCGCGCCGCGGAAGCCGGTCGTCTCGACGTTGGCCACGTTGTTCGCGACGACCTCGATGGCGTTCCCTTGGGCGATGGCCCCGGAGAGGGCGATGTAGATGCCGTTGCTCATTTTGTCTCCTTAGGGCCCGCCGTGACCCTTGTTGGGCGGCTGCGCGCTCCACTCCTGGGCTTGTCTGCGAGGGGCTCATCCTCATCGCCATTGTCCTGGCCGAGGAGCGCGCGCAGCCGAAGGATCGCCTTGCTGTGGATTTGGCAAATCCGCGACTCGGTGACCCCGAGGACCTGCGCGATCTCCGCGAACGTGAGCTCCTCGTCGTAGTAAAGCGCCATGACCAGCGCTTCCCGCTCGGGCAGGCTCTTCAGGCCGCGAACGAGCTCCTGCTTTAGTTGAGCGCGCTCGGTGATCATGAACGGAGACGAGAGGTGCTGGCGTCCGTGCGCCACGTCCGGATCGACTGCACCCGTGACGGTGCGCTCGTCCAGCTCTACGAGCGCGACGTGGGTGAGCCCCTCGAGATCGTCGCGGTATTCTTCGACCGAGACGCCGAGCTCCGCGGCGACCTCGTGATCCTCTGCGGCTCGTCCGAGCCTGCCCTCGAGTTGGTTCACCGTGTTCCCAATCTTGCGCGCGAGCACCCTTCGCCTGCGGGGAAGTGGGTCGCCACGGCGGAGCTCGTCGAGGACTGCCCCTTGCACCCTGGGGGCCGCGAAGGCCTCGAAGGGCTCACCTCGGGACGAGTCGTATCGATCGGCCGCCTCGGCCAACCCGAGCATGGCTGCTGCGACGACCTCGTCGACAGTAATGGAAGGCGGCAACCGCCTGGCCATGCGGCATGCGATGCGTCGAGCCATGTCGACATGGCGAAGGATTAGGGTGTCGCGCTCGCTCGTCGCGGCTTGGCGGGCGTAGGCCTTCATTGCTCCTCTCCTCCGTCGGAACCGTTCTTTGGATCGCTCGGCACCAGGCGCAGGCCTCGCATTTCGAAGCCTGGCTTGGCCGTCTTGACCTGGAGCGCCTTTTTCCAAAAGAGGCGAATGGCACCCGCGCGATCGTCGCCCAGGCTATCCGAATCGAGGCGTCGCGCCACCTGCATGAGGGCGCGGCTCGCCGGGCTGTCAGGGGCCGAAAGGATCCAAGGGATGCCGGCGGTGCCGGCCATGCGTACCATGGGATCGAAGGGCACCGGGGGAAGCGGGTAGAGCGATACGTCGAGAAAGCGCGCGGCGAGCATGGTGACCCGTTGCACGACTCCAGTGGCCTCGGCCTGCGACCTAACCCCGTTCGGCAAGAGGTAGAGCCGCTTGACGTGATGCTCCTTGTTCAAGACCTTGACGCACGCATAGGCGTCAGCCAGCGACGTGGGATCGGGCGTGACGACTACGATGATGTCCGCGGCGGCCGCGGCGAAGCCGATTGTGTTGGCATGGATGCCGGCGGCGCAGTCCACGACCAGCGTGTCGAAGCGATCGGCGAGGACGTCCACCGCGGAAAACAGCGACTGGCGCTCATTTTCGCCCATGTTGGCGAGCCGCGTGGAAGCGTTGCAGGCCGGGAGCAGGTGAATCCCGTGGGCCGGGACGAGCACCCTCTCAGCTCGCTCGCCGTCGAGGACGTCGAGCATGCTCTTGTCTGGAGCCACGCCGAGGAGGAGGTTCAAGTCGGCCATCCCCACGTCGGCGTCAAGGATAAGGACTTGCGACTTGCGCCCGAAGAGGACCGCCAGGTTCGCGGCGATGCTGCTCTTGCCGACTCCCCCCTTCCCACCGGTTACGGAGATGACGCGCGTGCGTCGCATGAAATCGGGCATGAGGCGGGCCTCCGACATTCTTCGCAGCGTGAGTGCTTGGTCTTTACACAGAGTCGCGTTGGAAGGTTTCCAACCCGACTCTGTGTAGTCTCTATCAGGGGGGGACGTTCCCGTCCCCCCTCCTCGGGCAAAGCCCTCGGAGCCTCCCCCCAGCCGCGCGCTCCCCGCGCAGTCCAAGTACCTATCGATGCGACGTTGTTTCGTCATGCGGCCACCGCCAGCGCTGATTGGCCTCGCCGCGCCAACTCCACGAGGCGCCCAGGGGTTGCTGGTTCAAGATCTTCGGGCACGCGCTGCCCGGTGGTGATGGTGCAGGCAGGAATGCCCGCGCGGACGGGCGTGTAGACGATCTCGCTCAGGTCCTCCGCTTCGTCGCACTTGGTAAAGATGAGGCGCGCGGCGTGAAGCTGCCGATGCCTGGCGATGACTTGGTCCATCTGGGTCGCGGTCAAGGATGCGGCGAGCGCCAGGTGGACCTCGGCGCTCGGAAGGTAGCGGATGGCCTCAGCGATTCCGAGGAGCGCACCAGGATCGAGGGGACTCCTGCCCCCCGTGTCCACGTAAATCCGGTCGGCGTGGCCCATGCGATCCATGGCACGCCCAATGTCCTCGGGCTCGGCGATGACCTCGAGGGGGATATCGATGAGGTCCGCATAGGCCCGGATCTGCTCCACGGCGCCCACGCGATACACGTCGAGGCTCAGCATGGCTACCTGCTTGCGCAAGATGAGCGCATCCCGAGACGCAAGCTTGGCGATGGTGGTTGTCTTGCCAACGCCCGAGGGGCCCACGACAATCACGCAGCGGGCATGAGACTCGGCCGTGAGGCCCGGACGATGGAGCATGCTCTCCACGGGGGGGAGCGGAGGCTCTGCCGATCCGCGCGGCGGCATGGCGACGGCGGGGACGACTGGCAGCTCGGCGGACTTCTTCTGGAGCGCCTGAACTGCCTCGCGAAGGGCCGCGAGCTCGCCGAGCAGGGGGTTGTCGGCCGCTGGCTCAGCCTGATTGCGCACGAGCGTGCGAATCGATCGCATCTCCGCCCGGAGGGGCCCGACAATGCGATCCACGTCGATTTCGAGCAGGCCTTGGGGTGAGGCAGGGCGCGGAGGCGCATGCGAATAGCGCGAGCTCGTCCGGGGCTCCTTCGAGGTTGGTCCATCGAGCTCGCCCACGTCCAAGCCAGCAGTCACCTCGACGCAGGGTGTCGCGAGCAGGCCCTTGTGGGTCTCCTTCGCCGACATGATTACCGCGTCCGAGCCCAGTTCCTTCTTCACCAGGGCGACAGCCTCTTTCATGCTCTTGGCTTCGAACTTGCGAATCCTCATGCCGCGAGCGCCTCCTCAGCTCCAACAACGGTGCGGGTTACCAGCGGGACCCTCGGGTCGATTTCCCGATAGGACAAGACGGTCAGGCCAGGTGCGTGGCGCTGCGCCACGGCGGCCACTGCTCGACGCACGTCGGGTGCCACCACGAGGACCATGGGCTCGTCTTGGGCAGCTGCGTCGCGTGCAGAAGCTTCGACGGCGGCGGCGATCCGTGACACCTGCCTCGGATCCTGCGCGCCACCGCGGTTAGCGATGCGGAAGACCTCTTCGGCACGCGGGTCCAAGATCGCCGCGCGTAGCTCGGGGGCGTCGCCCTTGAGCTGAGCGGTGATTTGGCGGGCAAGACGCTGGCGGACCAGCTCGGTGAGCTCGAAGGGATCCTTGACCTGGGCGGCGTGGTCGGCCAGGGTCTCGAGGATCGTGCGCAGGTCGCGGATCGAGATCCCCTCCTTGAGGAGGTTCTTGAGGACCTTGATGACCTCGCCCTGGGGCAGGAGGTGCGGGACCAGCTCTTCCACGAGCTTGCCGTTCTGCTTGCCAAAAATCTCGATGACGTCCTGGGCCTCCCGTCGGCCCAGGATCTCGTGGGCGTGGCTCCTCACCACCTCGGTGAGGTGCGTGGCGATGACCGCGGAGGGCTCGACCACGGTGCAGCCCGCCATCTCGGCCCGGCGGCGCTCCGACGACGAGACCCACTTGGCCGGGAGCCCGAAGGTGGGCTCCTTCACGTTTTCACCCTCGATCCCGACCGTTCCCATTCCGGTGGGATCAATGGCGAGGAAGCGACCCACCCGCACGTCGCCCGTCGCGACCTCGATCCCCGAGACCAGGATGCGGTACACGCCGCCGCGAAGCTTGAGGTCATCCCGCACGTGGACCGGCGGCACGATGATTCCCAGGTCCATCGCGAGCTGCTTGCGCAGCGCGCCGATGCGTCCCAGGAGCTCGCCGCCGCGGGAAACATCGACGAGCGGCAGGAGGTCGAGCCCGATCTCGAGGGACAGGAGGTCGATGGGAAGGATGGCTTCTATCTCCTTGCGCTGCGCCGCGTTGTCTTCCGCGGACTTGGCCGCCGCAGTGGTGGTGGCCCTTGCGGTCTTGTCTCCCTCGAGCATCCGCGAGGCGTCCGGCGCCCCTGCGGAACTTCGCTTGTCCGCATGGCGGGCCGCGAGTGCAGAGAGCGACGCGAGGGCGAGGAACGACACGTGTGGCATCCCTGGCACCAGCGCGAGGGCACCGAGGAGGACAGCGCTGATCCAAAGGGGCTTCGAGCGGCTGAGGAGCTGCGAGGAGAGCGCTCCGCCGAGGCTCCCTTCGGTGGAGGCGCGCGTCGTGATGATACCGGCCGCGAGTGAAATGAGCAGCGCGGGAATCTGGGTGACAAGACCGTCACCCACGGAGAGGACCGTGTACGTCTTTGCCGCATCGGCCGCTGACAGGTCTTGCTGCGCCACGCCGACGATAAAGCCACCGACGATGTTTACGCCGACGATGAGCAACCCGGCGACGGCGTCGCCGCGCACGAACTTGGAAGCGCCATCCATGGCGCCGTGGAAATCGGCCTCGTTCTCCACTTCCTTGCGGCGGGCCCGTGCCTCGGTCTCGTTGATGAGGCCGGCGCCGAGCTCGGCGTCGATCGCCATTTGCTTGCCAGGCATGGCGTCCAAGATGAAGCGGGCCGACACTTCGGACACGCGCTCTGCACCCTTGGTGATCACGATGTAGTTCACGATCACCAGGATGAGGAACACGACGGCGCCGACGACATAGTTGCCACCGATCGCCAGCTCACCGAACGCCTGAATGACGCCGCCAGCGGCCCCTGCTCCCTTGTCCCCGTGCGTGAGGATCACGCGTGACGTGGCCACGTTGAGGGCGAGCCGAATCAGCGTGATGAACAGGAGCAGGGACGGGAACGCCGAGAACTCGAGCGGGCGTTCGACGTAGATGGAGGTCAAGAGGATGATCACTGACAGGCAGAGGCTGGTGGTCAGGAGCAGGTCGATGAGGAACGTGGGCAGCGGGAGCACGGTCATGGCGATGACCGCGATCATCATCGCGGCCATGGCGAGATCCATGCGCTTGGCGTCGAAGGCGGGTTGTGCCGCTTGTGCGCTCATCTACTCCTCCTGCGCAGCCGGTACACGTAGGCGAGCACCTCGGCGACCGCCTTGTACAACGTCGCTGGGATCTCCTTCCCGTCGGGGACGAGCTTGTAGATCATGCGGCAAAGGGGGGGATCCGGAACGATAGGAATTCCTGCCTGGCGCGCGAGCTCTCGGATCTTATCGGCGAGCGGGCCGCGACCCTTGGCGAGCACCTTGGGTGCCCTGTCCTTGCCTGCGAGGTAGCGGAGCGCCACTGCATACTGGGTCGGGTTGACCAGGACGACGTCGGCCTTCTTGACGGCCAGGGCGATACGTTTCTTGACGAGCTCGCGCATCTTGCGGCGCCGCTTGGACTTGATCTGCGGATCGCCTTCTTGCTCGCGATGCTCTCGCTTGACCTCGTCCTTGGTCATCATCATCTTCTTGGTCAGGGACTGCCTGTTTTGCAGGTAGTCGAGGACCGCGAGGGCGCCGAGGGCGAGAACCGCGTAGCTTGCCAGGTGCGTGATGCCGCCGAGGAGCCGTCCAAAGAGCTCGCGTGACTCGAGGGCAGGGCTTTGATGAAACCGCTCGTACTCGTCCCTTGCGGCCATGAACGCGGCGAGGGCGACGACCGCGAACTTGGCGACAGCGAAGACGGTGCGCGTGGCGATGGCCTTCGGGGAAAGGACGCCTCCCAGGCCTGTGACCGTGAACACGCGGGAGAAATCGGGGCTTGGGAACCTGAGGGCGGGCGGCCACCCCAGTTGCACGGTGCCTACTACCAGCGCGCAGGTGACCGCGCCGAGAGCAGTGGGCATGGCGACCTGGAGGAGCACCCGCACCATCTGGGGGCCTACGCTGTCTAGGCTAGAGTCCAGGTGAGCGAACGTATTCTCGGCGAATCCGAACAGGGCGGTCCCCGAGTAGCCCACCATCTTGATGCCCACGACGGCCCCACCGAGGAGGGCGGCCACGGAAGTGATGTCACGTGACCTTGGGACGTTCCCCTTCTTGGTGAACTCGCTCTTGCGTTTCTCGGTGGGTTTTTCGGTGCGCCTTGATTCATCGCTCATGGGCGCGCCTCCACCACCTGGGTGACGACTTCCTGTATCCTCCCCACTCCCCCGACGAGCTCCGAAGTGAACCCCGCTGCGGTCCCGAGAAGCGTGAGGCCACCGACCAGAAGAGCGGCGCTGAACGCCACGGAGAACAGGTTGAGGGCAGGTGCGGCCCGAGACGCAAGCGCCAGCGCCACGTACACAATCAGCGTGGACAGGACCACTGGGGCGGCGATCCGAACCCCGGCGACCAGGACATCACCCGAACGCGCGATGATGACCCGGGACATCCCCTCCAGCGACGCGGAGCCAGGGAGCGGAGCCGCGATCGCCGACATCACCGCGCCCGGACCATCGCTCGCGAAGAAGACCAGGGCAGCGAGGCCATTCGCAAGGCTGCGGGTGGGAAGCGCGGTCTCCCCGAGGCGGGGATCGACCGTTTCTGCGAAGCCCAGCCCCACGTTCAGGCCGATGAGCTGCCCGCCCGTCTCGATGCCGTAGACGACGAGGCGCGCGGCAAAGCCACATGCAGCGCCCAGGGCGAGCTCCACGGGAAGGACCGCGAGCAGGTTGGAAAGCGGGATTCCACCGTGGGCACTCGTCATGGCCATCGACGCGAATGCGGCAAAGGCCATGCGGGATTTCTTGGTGATCACGCGCTCGGAGAAAAATGGCGCGGAGAGCAAGAAAGCACTCGTCCTGGCAAAGAACGCCAGGAACGTCGCCAGGAACGGGAGAAGGAGCTGGATCGCTGCATGGTCGATCATGGTCCAGCGCTCCTTCCGATCTCGGTAATCCGCTCCATGGAGACCGTGCTGAACCGGACCATGCGCTCCAGAATCCATGGCCCTGCGAGCATCAAGATGAAGCCGATCACCATCATCTTTGGGACAAAGGAGAGCGCTTGTTCCTGCACCTGCGTGGCGGCTTGCAGGAGTGCCACCGCAATTCCCACCACCAGTCCGGCGATCAAGAAGGGGGTAGTGACGATCGCGACCGTCAGGAGCGCTTCCCTCCACAGATCGAGAGCAAGTTCACCGTGCATTAGGTCACCCCCTTGAGGAGTGACAAGACGATCAGTCGCCACCCGTCAGCCGCCAGGAAGAGAAGAAGCTTGATCGGCATGGCAATGACGTGTGGTGGCAGCATCACCATGCCGAGGCTCGAAAGGATGCTGGCGACGGCGAGGTCCACCACGAGGAACGGGAGGAGGACGATGATCCCCATCTTGAACGCCGTCCTCAGCTCGGACAGGGCAAACGCTGGCAGTGCCACGCGCAGGGGTACGTCCTCCGGTCCAGAAGGCCTTGGCAGCGCGGACACGCTGTAGAACACCTCCAGGTCTTCGGTGCGGGTTCGCTTGAGCAAGAACTCGCGAACGACGGGCGTCGCCGCCTCGAGCGCCGCACGCTCGTTCATTTTTCCGTCGAGATATGGACCGAGTGCCCGCTCGTGAACTGCAGCGGCGGTCGGCGCCATGACAAACGAAGTCATGAAGAGCGCAAGTCCAATGAGTACCTGTCCTGGAGGAGCTCCCTGCGTGCCAAGACCCATGCGGAGGAAAGAGAAGACGACCGCGAACCGGGTGAATGTCGTCGCGGTGAGCACGATGGCCGGCGCTAGCGACGCCAGCGCGAGGACAACGACCATCTGCACCGCGGAGGACATCTAGCCCGCTCCATTCGCGCGCGACATGTCCTGTGGCTCTGCTGCCCTGGCCTTGGTCCTCAGGCGGAGAATTCCCGAGACGAGAGGGCTTTCGCTGCTACCCCTTGCTGGCTGCTGCGCAGGGCCCGCGTCGCTCTCCTCTTCGGCCATGATCTGCTTCCAAAGGGGCTTTAAGCGCGAGGGTTGCGCTTGCTCGTGGTCAAGGGGCATCTCTTTTTCGGACGGGCCCTCTGGACCTTCGTCCTCCGCGCGCCGCGACCACTTCGCCAGGACATGAGTGCCCTTGTCCCCGACGGAGAGGAGGAGCTTGCGACTCCCGGCAGCGACCAGGACCAAGCGGGTCCTTGGGCCGAGCGCCTGCGACGAAATGACCCGGATGGACTCGCCCAGGTTGGGGATCTTGATGCGACGCCGCGCCAGGAACCCGATTCCGCAACAGGCCAAGAGAAGCAAGATCCCCCAGGCGACACTGCTGCCTCCGATCGAGGCCCGGGCAGCGTTAGGCTTGGGCGTGGCATTGATCGTACCCATTTCTCCCTGCACGTTCAGCGCGGGCAGGAAAGACGGCTTCTCAGCAGGTACGGCTGGCGTGGCAGGAGCGGCGGCAGGAGTGGTGATGGTGGGAACAGCAGGTTCTACGGCTTTCGCCTCCTGTTTCGCCGCGACCTCCGCTGCAGTCGTGGCGACCACCGCAGCTGGTGCCAGGGTGTTGTTCGTCCCGGCGGAATTCGATCCAGCACCCTGTGCTTGGGTTACAAGCGATGGAATACGATTCTCCACCACGATCCCCACGGGGACTGTTGGAGCAGGGGCCTGCGGTGCTACGGTGGCGCCTTGGGCCGCGCCCACGTTCACAGCCTGGCCTATCGCCACGGGGTTCCGTTCTCTTGGCAGCACGACGCGGATTCCCTGGCTTGTCACCGCGACTGAAGTGCCCGCCGCGGTCTTGGCCGTGCCTTCGCGCCCACGCCTCGTCTTGATGGATAGGCGTGCGTTCGGCCCGGGAATGAGCTCGATTCGCTTGACGAGATCGTCGTCGAGGGGCATTACCTCGCCGACGATTTGCAAGCCGGGGAGTGGTATCTCCACCCGATCGCTGCGGGCTTCCGCTTGAGCGTTCCTGGGCCGCTCGTCGGGGGTGACCGTCACATTGATGGTGACAGAGGCTTCGTCCTGGATCACCTTGAGCCGAGGGATGAGCTCTGCCTGCTGCGCCAGCGCTTCGGTCGACACCACGCAAGGCGCGAGCAACGCCACGATCCAAAACGTCTTGCGCATTAGTCCCCCTCCTTGGCGATGATCTCGACGATCCGGATCCCGTACCGCTCGCCCACGGCGACGGCCTCGGCGTGGGCCACCAGGCGTTCATTGATCCGCACGTCCAGGGTCTCGCCCGCGAGCTTGTTGAGCTCGATGATCGATCCAGGTCCGAGGCGTGCCGCGATGTCCTTGAGCGTCATGGTCACGCGCCCGAGCTCCACGGAGACGTCGAGCGGGACGTCGCCGA
>JACQUZ010000066.1 GCA_016210055.1 Deltaproteobacteria bacterium
ACCCAGGACTCCTGTGAGGGGATTGTTGATCTCGTGGGCAATTCCCGCGCCCATCGTCCCTATCTGCGACAGGGACTTGGATCGAAGGAGGAGCTCCTGGGCGCGCTCGAGCTCCCTCGTTTTCGCCTGGACGCGTTTCTCGAGCTCCTGGTTCCAGCGGGTGATCTCTTCGTTTTGCTCCTTGATCTCCGAGGTGGCTCGGGATAGCTCGTCCGCCATGTGGTTGAACGCGTGAGCGAGCGCCGTGACCTCATCATTCCCCTCGGCGGTAACCTTGCTCTCCCAGCGCCCTTTCGCCAGGGCTTTGGTCCCCGCGGCGAGGTTGGCGATGCGGCGCGACATCGACCGGGCCAGCACGATTCCGTACGCCGCGGCGACTAGGATGGCCACGCCCAGCCAGTACATGGTGCGCTGGCGAAGCGTGCGCACGTGCTCAAAAGCGACGTGCGATGGCTGCGTCACCACGACGCCCAGGCCGGTTTGGCCGGCAGGCGCGAGCACCGAGAGCGCCTCTCGGGTTTCCCGGAGCCTCGCTTCCCCCTCCGCCGTCGGGACGAGGACGACCTCGGTGCCCCCACGCGAGATCTCCCCGAGCTCTCGGTGGAGCGCTTGGAGCGATACGTCGGCGGACAGCAGGTAGCGTCCCCGGGATCCGCGAAATGCGACTGCGACGGCGCAGCGCGGCTCGGAAGGGCTGCCGGCCATGACCACCTGTCCCATGCCCTTGCCGCTCTTTTGCGCCTGCTCCTTGGGGATGCGACCGAGAAACGCACTTCGATCGTCTTCTGTGACGATCGACAGCCGTCCGAGAGCGCGTGCGTCTTCCTGGTGGCTCAAGTACACGGGGGGGACCACGGGCGTGCCGTCTTCCGAAAGAAGGGCCACGATGGCAATTTCATCGTGGGACCGGTACGCGAGGCGCAGGACGCCGGTGGTCACCTCGGGCGAAGCCGTCTCGAGGTCACGGAGCTGGGGATAGACGGAAAGGGAATCGAGGATCCCGTCGAAGAATCGAGCCACGCCTTCCGCGGCGTTCTTCGCCAGCTTCTCGTGGTCTCCTAGAATTCGCTCCCTGAGCGCGCGCTCGGAAAGGCGCGCCGAGGTGAATCCAGCCAGCGCAAGCGGGACCGCCGACGCAGCAAGGATCCCGAGCGTGAGCTTTGGCTGGAGCCGCACGCTGAAAAGTATATCGCGTGGCCTCGCACAGGCGCCGTGGATCGTGAATAATGCGCCCCATGCGACCCTTCCTTCTTCTTGCATGCTTTCTGGTGGCTTGTCAGAAAGACAGCGCCACGAGTGGACCTCAGCCCGGCCAGGCACCCCGAGGGCTTCCCCCCGCCAGCGAGAAGCCGTCCGAAGGTGCGCCCACCGAGCGCGCGGCGTCCTCCAACCCGCACGGCGAAAGCCCGCACGCCAACATGGGCACGGCGAATCCCCACGGCATGGGAGGCGCAGATCCGCACGCGGGAGTGGTGCCCGATCCCCATGCCGGACATGTCGGAGCCGCCCCGGCCGCAGGGGCCCCACAAGGGGCAGCCCTAGTCCTTGAAGGAACCCTAGAACCTGCGCGGACGCTCGCCGACAAGATCAAGCCAGGAGACGTCGTGTTTCTGAGCGTGAAGGCGGTAGACAAGGCGACAAAGCAGCCGACCGGTGCCGCCTTGGCCGTCGACCGCCTGGAGGTGACCTCGTTCCCCATGGCGTTTTCCCTAACCACGCAAGGTGCGCCGGAGGGGGAGGTGGCGGTTCTGGCACGCATCGACCGCGATGCCGAGGCGCGCACGCGGGAGAAAGGGGATATCGAGGGGACCGTCATCGCCACGGGAGCAAAGAAGGGGCTCAAGCTCGTCCTCGACAAGCCCGTCGAGTGACCATGGTATAAAGGCGCCGCCATGCCAGACTATGCCAAGCTCCGCCAATTGGTTTCGCACCGCGTAACCTTTGAATACGACACCGGCGCCAAGATCATCGGCTACATGGCTGCCTGCAAGCCGGCAACCGGTACCGTGCAAGTCGTGAACATGACCAAGGTGGACATCGTGGACGGGAGTGGTCGCGTGCTGGAGCACCACGACTCCTTTTCCATGGTCCCCAACGCCTTGGCGGGAGTTCTCGTCACGGAAGGCCCCAGGGGGCGCGAGGCCTGATACTCTTTCCCTGTGGACCCCGCCTACCTCCTGTTTGCGCACGTGGCTCGCCGTCCCGAGGCTGAGCTCGATCTGGCGGCGGCCGCGTTGCTCATTGCCGAGCCGGAGTACGCGAGTCTCGACGTCGCCCATTACGTGGAACGTCTCGACGAGATGGCCGAAGCCATTCGTGGTCACGGCATGTCCGGGCCTGGGCGGGTCGTTGGTGCGCTCAACAAGTATCTCTTCGATGATCTCGGGTTCCGAGGCAACGAGGACGACTATTACGATCCGCGGAATAGCTTCTTGAATGAGGTGCTCGATCGCCGGGTCGGAATTCCCATCACGCTGTCCGTCGTCTACATCGAGGTCGGCCGGCGACTGGGACTCGATCTCCATGGGGTGTCCTTTCCGGGCCATTTCTTGGTCAAGCAGCGCCTGGGCTCCGAGGAAAAGATCTTGGACCCCTACCACGGGGGCGTTTACCTCGAGCGCGAAGACCTCGTGGACCGCCTGGAGCGCGCCATTGGACAGGACGTGCAGCTTGCCGATGAGCACCTCGTGACGGCTACCAAGCGGCAGATTCTCACCCGCATGCTCAACAACCTGCGCGGGATTTATCATCGCGTCGAAGACGTGGCGCGAGAGCGGGGCGCGCTCGAGCGGCTGGTGATCCTGAATCCTGGCGACGAGCGGCTCGTCGAGGCGCTCCTGGAGATTCGGCGGATCACGGGCGAGGGGAATTAGGGCGAAGGGACAGCTGCCCCTTGCGTGCCGTGTCGATCGACTCGGCAAGGATCCTCCGTGAGGTAGGAGGCGCCCCGGGCGTAGATGAACGTGTAACCGCCGATTCCTGCGGCGAGCCCAACCGCGACACCGAGAATGACCATGGTGATAGCGCGAGCTGGCATGGGCGTTAACACGAAGCCAGCAGAAAGCATGCCAGGGTCTGAATATCTTCCTAGTGGCGGTGCCCGCTGTGGTCGTGGCCCTCCGCCTTGTGGTCCTCTGCCTTCGGCATGGGCACGTCGATCCAATAGGGCTTCCCCTTGTATGAGTAGGTGACGTGCGCGACCGCGCCCGGATCCTTGATTGGCTTGCCCTTAGCCAACCAATAGGTTCCAGCGGCGTCGGGTTTTAGGACCAGCGATTCCTCGGCGGCATTGGTCCGCCGGATGGTCATCGCGACGTCGGACGCTACCGTGGGAGGCAGCTCCTTTCTCACCTCGTCGCTAAAGTAGATCATGTGCTTTCCGGCCGCGTCCAGCACGACCTCGAAGTGGATGTCGGCGTTCATGAACACCACGCCGCCGTGACGAGGGTTGTGATCTCCATGCGCAAGGGGCTTCTTTGGCGCAGTTGCTTCTGGCGGGGGGGCTTTTGGCTCGGACGGGGTAGGATCCGGTGGTAAAGGATCGGGCAGTCGTACCTCAGCCAAGCGTGCCTCTCCTGTGCGTGGTGATGACGGGCGCTTGGCCTCGCGCTCCTTGCAGGCGGCGAGGGGGGAGAGTCCAAGGGTTAGTGCGAGCAGGGTGGTGGTGAGGTGACGCATGGCGCGTACGGTAACATGCGCCGCGATGGCCTTGCGTGGACTGCACGTGGGGGATTCGGCAGGATGCATCAGCCGACTTGGCGGCGCTGACCGCGCCGGCGCGCATCTCGCCGAGGACGGCGCGCACCCAGGTTGCGCACCGTTCCGATGCGATTGGCGAATTCGCCAGAATCCTGGCGAATTTCGCCAAGACGGCGAGGTGTCGTGGATCGAGTTGGTCGTCTTTTTCGCCGGCAAGGTCGATATTTTACGGTTACGAAATTTCGGTTCCATTTTCCTTTTTCCCCTTGACACCGTTTCGCCTTAGCTGCGGTCTCCGACGGTGCGCCGGCAGTGGTGTCCTCCGGGACCGCCTTGGCTTGGCGTCCCCGGGCGATGAGAAGTCGCTCGTGGAGGCGAAAGGGCCTCGATGGAAGCGCGGCACTGCGAGCGTCCTGTCCCGTCTCCGAGGCTCCGAAAAGCAGGGTGTATCAAACAGGAATGAAGACCATGGAACTCCCTCTCGACCTGCCGCCCACGCTCTCGGATACGCCTCAGGTCGATGACGACACGCTCGTGTCTCGGCACCAGTCGTTGGCCAAGAGCGAGAGCGAAGCGCGCGACGATTTCATTATCACCCTGGCCGAGTTCGACCGCCGGCGCCTGTACCTACCGGCCGGGTTTCCGTCGCTGTTCGCGTGGCTGACCGAGCGCATGCATTTTCCGAATGCGGCGGCATTTCGTCGCGTGACCGCGTGTCGCCTTCACGCCCGCATGCCCGCCGTCGGGGCATGCCTGCGCGAGGGGCGGCTGAGCCTGAACAAGCTGTGTCACCTTCGCGACCTGCTGGAGCCGGAGAACTGCCTGGCCCT
>JACQUZ010000065.1 GCA_016210055.1 Deltaproteobacteria bacterium
CGGCAATCTTGGCGCAACGATTCCAGACGGCCCGCAGGTCATTTCCTTCGACGAAAACCATCGCCAGGAAGAACTCACCGTCTGCCAGCCCGGCGTCGAACACGGGCACCAAGTTGCCGTGGGACAGCTTGACCACCACCTTGGCCTCATCACGGAACCGCGCGATGTACTCAGCGTCCGCCAGGTGGGGCAGCACAGTCTTGATGACGCAGAGCTTCTCAAGCCCACGGTCCCCGGCCACGGCCAGGTAGAGAGCCCCCATCCCCCCTTGCGCGAGTGGTGCGAGGAGCTGGTACTTGCCGAGTTTCCGCGGAAATCCCTGGGTCATTCACCGCGCCACGTGGAGTGCCAAGAGGCTTCCTCAAGCAGGCAGCGTACCACAGGCCGATGGCAGAAAGAGAAGTGTCAATTAGAAGTTACATTGAAAGCACGCTCTCCCAGGGAGTATCATGCGCAAGGCTCGGGCGCGGCTTGCTGCAAGGAGACTCATGGATGCCGGGTGAGACGGTCCTCGTCATCGACGACAGTCCTACGATTCTGAAGGTGGTCCAGCTCGTGCTGACCAAGGCCGGGTTCCAGGTGCACGTGGCCCCGGACGGAGAGGCCGGGCTCGCGGCCGCCCACGACGCCAAGCCGGACATGATCCTCTTGGATTTCGTCATGCCCAAGATGAACGGCTATCAGGTATGCCGCGCCTTGGCTGGCGACGAAGCGCTCAAAGATGTTCCCGTGGTCTTGATGAGCGCCAAGGGGGATCAAGTTGGGGAGCGCTTCGTCAAGGTGATGGGAATCGTCGACTACATCACCAAGCCCTTTTCACCGGAGGCCATAACGGCCGTGGTCCAGCACACGATCGCCAAGTACGTGCGGAGGAGCGGGCAAGACGGCCTCGCCGTGATCGAGGGAGGCGAGCCTGGGAGACCTCTCATCCAAGGGAATGAGCCTCCGCCCGAAGAGGAAGAGGGGGACAGGGGAGGGTCCGCCACAACCCGAGAAGGGGCGCGAACGCAAGCCATCGCCGAGGTTCGGGAGGTGCTCGTGGGCAAGCTCTCCCAAAAGCTCGACCCCACGCAGGTCGCCGAGGCAGCACAGGTGCTTCTCGACGACGCTTTCATGGGCGAGCTTCTAACCAAGGCCGTGCCCGTCTTTGAACAGCCCAAGACGGGTGAACCGGCACTTCAGGGAGATCTCAAGATCATCCCGATTGCCGAAGTCCTGCAGCTCCTGCACGCCCAGTCGCAGGCAGGTATCTTGCAGGTCCAGCGGGCGAGCGCTGCCGTGGACGTGTTCTTCCGCCAGGGAAAAATCGATCTGGCCGCTGCTCGGGGCGTCAGCGAGGAGTTTCTCTTGGGGCGTTTCATCCTCGAGAGCCAGGTCATGACCAAGCAGGACCTGGATGCATTTCTCAAGTCCAGGACGCCCGGGTCGAAGCTGCTCGGCGATCAGCTGGTCAAGCTGGGATATCTCAGCGAAGGCGAGCTTCGGCGGGCGATCGTCCGGCAGACCTGCGAGCTGATCTACGAGATCCTCCGCTGGAACCACGGCAGATTTGCCTTCACGTCCACGCGCGACCTCCCGCCTGTAGCCGTGCAAGCCGCGCTCGGGCTGGACATTGAAGAAATCCTCATGGAGGGTTTCCGCCGCGTGGATGAGTGGCATCTCATCGAGCGGGAGATCGAGAACTTCGACCTCGTGTTCCTACGCAACGAGGACGCCGTGACCCAAATGGGGCGGGGGCGCTTGACCCGAGAAGAGCTCGCCGTGCTTGAGCTGGTCAACGGCAAGAACTCGGTGAAAGAAATCGTCCGCCAGTCACGAATGGGCTCGTTTGACGTGTCGAAGATGCTGTACAGGCTGCTGTCCATCAAGCTCATCCGCCGCAGGGTCATGCCCGTGGCGGTGTAGCGTTCGCCGGCAAGCGGAGCTTCATTCATGAAGAACGTGGTCGTGCTCGTGCTCGGGGGAGAACGTCACGCCGTGGAGCTGCGCTGGGTACGCGAGATCGTCACCCTGGGGCCGGTCACGCCAGTCCCGACGGCGCCGCCGGTGATTGCTGGAGCGGTGAACGTGGCCGGGGTTATCATGCCCGTCCTTAATGGGCCGTCCCTGCTCGAGGAGTCCCTGGGCCATTCATTCCCCCGGGGAAGGCCGCCTCATGCCGGAGACACGGCAGTCGTCTTCGACGTCGTGGACACGCGGGCCGCCCTGGCCGTCGAGAGGATCGACGCGGTGACCACGCTCTCGCAGGACGACGGAGGAGCACTCGTGACGGCCGATGGGCAGGTGATTCCCCTCCTCGATCCGCCCACGCTCCTCGCCACGGCACGCAAGCTCGTGGTCCGAGCTGCTGCGGCAGAAGCGCCGCACGAGGACCATGGAAGTCGAGCGTGAAATAGCCCTCGTTTTCCTGGAGGAGGCAAGGCGGCATCTCCAGGTCCTCCGGGATACGAGCGCCCCCATGAGCACGCGGATCGAGTCGGCGCAGGGGCTGCAAGGCGCGGCGGCGCTCGTGGGCGCCGCGGAAATCAAGGAAATCGCCTGCATCGCAGAGGGTCACCTGCGGGAGGGGAACGAGCAGTTCATCGGGCCTCTCGCCTTACAGCTCGGCGCCAGGCTCGAGAAGGTCAGTGCCGAAGCTGCCGCTTTTGCAGGAGCTGACTTGGCAAGCGGATTTGATGCGGCCGAGATGGCGCTCGTCCGAAGCGTGTTCGCCGAGGAGGCTCATGAGCACCTGGAGGGGATAACGTCGGCGCTCTTGGCATTCGAGCGTGACCGCTCGATCAATGTAGCGAGCGAGCTCCTGCGCAAGACGCATGCGCTCAAGGGTTCCGCCGCCACGGTGGGGCTCCACGTGGTCGCGAGGGCGGCCCATGACATGGAGGAGGTCTTCGCCCATCTGCGTTCGGGCAAGCTCAAGGCGCGAGACGTGCACGTCGAGTCGCTCCTCGACGCAGTGGATACCCTGCGCAAGCTCATCGATCTTCCGGTGCACCATGAGGCCCACCACCGCCACGTGTTCGAGCAGATCTCCCTTCAGCTCGCGGGCGCTCGGCACCCCCGCGAGGGGCGGGAGGAAAACACAGCGCCCGCCTGGCACCTGAGCTCGCTTACGGAACCCACGTCGCCGGGTCTATCCTCCTCACCGGGTGCAGGAGAATCCGATCCGGTCTTGGACGAGCGCCGCTTCATGCCGGATCGTCGTCGGGATGACCTTCACCTCCTGCGGGTTTCCGCCAGGAGGATAGACGCGCTCATGGATGGCGTGGGCGAGCTGGTGTTCGATCGCACCCGCATCGAACGCCGGGTGCAGGAGCTTCGGGCCGTAGTCCGGGACCTGTCCCGAAACCGCGTGGGGCTTCGAGGAGCCATTCCTGGGCTTCGCGAGGCGGTGGCGAAGTGGCCCGAGCTCGCCTCCGTGGTCGAGCGGCTCGTCGAGATCGAAGGGGACATGGCGAGCGACGTGGCGGCGCTCCTTCGGGGCGGGGCGTCGCTCATCGAGGCGACCGATGCGCTCAAGCGCACGACCGTGACCCTGCAGGAAGGGCTCACCCAGATGCGGATGCTCCCGCTCAGGCAGCTCTTCCAGCGGCTCTCGAGACCTGTTCGGGACATGGCGCGGCGTGCGGGGAAACGCGTGGAATTGGTCACCACCGGGGAAGACACGGAGCTCGACAAGGCGGTCGTCGAGCTGGTGACCGATCCCCTGGTGCAGTTGCTGCGCAATGCCGTGGCCCATGGGATCGAGTCCGCCCACGTCAGGGTGGCAAGGGGCAAGCCGCCCATGGGGCGGATCACGCTGGGCGCACGCCACCAAGGGGACTCGGTGTACCTCGAGGTGGAGGACGACGGCGCGGGCATCGACATCGACAAGCTACGCAAGCATCTCATTTCCTCGGGGCAGGTGGGGGCTGCCGATGCAGCCACCTGGGAGCCTGACCGCGTGATCGCCATGATCTTTCAGCCTGGCGTGTCCTCGCGGGACGCGGCCGACGAGCTCGCCGGGCGCGGCGTGGGGCTCGACGTGGTGCGCGGCAGCGTCGCGCGGTTGGGCGGCTCCATCAGCGTCTCGTCGGTCCCTGGGCAGGGGACCAAGTTCACGGTTCGCCTTCCCCTCACGACGACCGTCGCCCAGGCGCTGCTGTTCAAGGTCGCAGGGCAAGTGTATGCCCTGCCCCACGTGCACGTCATGGCCACGACCTACCTCGAGACGTCCGTGCCTTCGCTGCCGCCCGCGCTCACCATCGAAGGGGAGGCGGTTCCCTTGATCACCATCCACAACATTGTGGGCGCCGAAGTACCGACGGACGCGCGCAAGCTCCCGGTGGTGGTGCTGGAGTTCGCGGGGCGCAAGCTGGCCGCTGCGTGTGACAAGGTGGTGGGGCCGCGAGAAATCGTCATCAAGACGCTCGGCCCACTCCTTGCCCCCCTGGGTCTCTTCGCCGGCGCGACGATCAGCGGCTCTGGGAAAGTGCAGCTCATCCTGGATCCCGCGGCGCTTGCGCGCATGGCCCATCCCCAAGAGGCGGCCGCGCAAGAGGGGAACACGAGCCAGCCGCCCGTGCATCCTTCGGCCAACTTGTCTCCGCCTGGAAGCACGCCACGGATCCTCGTGGCCGATGATTCGCGCACGGTCCGCGAGAGCATGTCCCGCATGTTGTCGCCGTGCGGGTACATCGTTGACGTGGCCGAGGACGGCGAAGAGGCCTGGCAGATGCTCCAGCACATGAGGTACGACCTGCTGGTCACCGACCTGGAGATGCCAGGGCTCGATGGCCATGAGTTGATCGAACGGGTTCGCCAGCAGGTTGGCGTGGGGCTGCCGATCCTGGTGATCTCGTCCAAGACCGCTGCGGCGAACCGAGAGCGAGTCGTGCAGGCGGGAGCCAGCGCCTTCTTGCCCAAGCCGGTCTCACGCCGGGTCATTACGGAGAGGGTCGAGGCGCTGCTGCGCAGGGGATAGGCAGCGGCCACCAGAAGGATGCAACCGTTGCGACTGCAACAGCTCGGCGGGCCGCAACAGGAGTCCTTCTTTCGATAATGGCCTCCTCCATGGTCGACTAACCCTTCGACAAATCTCACCTCTCGACCCCGCCGCAATCCCCCGTCGCACGCGACTTGCCAAGCCTGGCGCACCCGGGCGTGCTACTCTTCTCATTGGTGATGGGATAGAGGGAGACGTCATGGAGCGCATCCAACGAACGATCGGTGAGGTGCTGGGACAAAAGTCCTGGCCAGAGCTGCCACCAGGCGCCACCGTCGCGGCGGCGCAGGAGGCCATGGCTCGCGTCGCTGTCGATTGTGTCCTCGTGGTGGAGGAGGGCGTCCTCAAAGGGGTGTTCACTAGCCGCGACTTCATGAATCGCGTCGCGGCGGCCGGCAGGCTACCTGCAGAAGTCCCGCTCGGGGACGTGATGACGAGCCAGCCCGAGACACTCAAGCGGCATCATTGCGTGACCTACGCGATCAATCGAATGGCGACCCGCAACATCCGCAATCTACCCGTCGTTGATGATCACGGCCGCCCAGTAGGCTTGCTGCAGATCTGGGACGTAATGACCCACATGGCGGATATCTTTGAGGAGATTTCGCGGCTACCACCTGAGAGGCCGACCGACAACATCTGGCAAGACCTAGGAGGAGGCTGACCATGATGGAGCTCGGGAGCAGCACACTCGCGCAGGTTCCTACCAAGGAGCCCGTTATCGTGGGTCCCGACACGCGGCTCGGCGCCGTCGTCAGCGCCCTTAGAGAGCACCGTACCGGCGCCGCCCTGGTGGTGAAGGGCGGCGATTTGATCGGTATCTTTACCGAGCACGACCTCATGCGCCGTGTCGATCACTCGAGCCTGGCCTGGCGCGATAAGAGGGTTTCCGAGGTCATGACAGCGCGTCCGGAAGTCGTCCGCGAAGACGACACTCTCGCCGAGGCATTGCGCCGCATGAACGTCGGTAAGTTCCGGCACTTGCCGGTCGTGCGTGGATGCCGACCTGTCGGGGTGGTTTCGGTGCGCGATATCCTCTCGCTTGTCGCAAGCAAGTTTCCCGCTGATTTCATCAACCTCCCGCCGAGCCCCGAAAAGGAGGCACGGCAGCCCTGGGGCGGATGACGGTAACCTACCGCACGCCCGTCATCTCGAGCACGAAGAACGACGGCAGGTCCAAGCTCCTTGATTGATCGTTCCCCCAGCTACTCCCCGCGAAAATGAGGTCGTCGTAGTTGTCGGTCCACACTGCACGGATCTCGATGTCCTCGATGCCCGTGTGGCCCGTGAGCTGCCTCAAGTCCACCGACGCAAGGCGCCTCGGCGTGGTGCCCGCCACGTCCCAAAGGTCCACCCCGCCGTCCTCGCCGCCGATGACCAGGTACCCCTTGTGGAACGAGACCGCATTGGCCCAGCTCCTGTCGATCGTCGCCCGCGGTGCAAGGGTCCGCGCATCGTACAGGCTCACGCCTGGGCCGCAGCAGCCGGCAATGAACAGGGCCAGCGTGGTCTCGTCGGCGTAGATAGAGACGCCACCCAGTGTCCCCCCCAAGGTCAGCGGGTTCTTCAACGTACCGCGAGCTTGCCCCGTCGCGCGATCGAAGGCGGTGGTGGTGTATTGATCGAAGGCGGGGTAGTACCTTCGCACTTCGCTCAGGTCCGAGCGGATTTCCACTGCGCCGTCCTCCTCATTGAGCGGCGACACGAAGACAGTCGAGGAGTTCCCCGCCATGGCGGCAGAGCCATCGCCGACGAGGAGCGTGTTTCCGGTCCAAGCGCCGTGCGAAGAGAACCCGCGCGGTGCGATCGCCTGGGTGGTGACGAGAGTGAGCGGGCTTCCCTTGCGGTATACCCGCACCACACCAGTCTCGGTGGTGACGAGAAGCTCCTGGTCGAGGTTCGTGATGCTCGTCAACCGAGTGCCGTCCCCCTCGATGGTCTCGACGAGCGGGAAGCCTGCGGCGCGGTCGCGGGCCAGCACGAACAGCTTGCCGTTGCCCCGCGAGGCCAGGTAAATGCGCGTGGCGTCGGCAGCCACCGTGGCTGGCGTGAGGAATGCCCCATCAATGTGGTCTCTCGCCTTGACAAGCGACAAGCCGACCGCCGGCTTGCAGCTCGGATCGGACGCATTGCCAGTTGCAGGCGAGGCGACGTCGAGGCGGAGCTCGAAGGTCCCTGCAGCACGTCGGTACTCGCCCGCGATGACCAGGTAGGTGCCTGCCTTGCGCAGGGCGACTCCGTTGAGACGCGAGTCGGTAGACCCGCCAAAGTCGTCGTTCATGGCCAGGCGCTTGGGCCAGGTTCCATTGCCGTTCCGCGGGCCGTACAGCATCAAGACCGAATCCGATCGGCCATCCGTTGCGTCGAGCGCGAGGTTTATCTTTACCCCCGCATCGGCGACGAAGGTATAGCCGGCGTACTTGCCCTTGACGAAAGATCCGGCAATAGGCACGCCAGCGCAGATTCCGCCCTTGATGACCGTCCGATTCGTCGTGCTGTCAGCCTTCACTTCGCCGGCCAGCTCGTCGTCGAGATCAGAGGCGTCGAAATCGTCCTTTTCGCCTCCGCAGCCCGCAAGGGCAAGGGGGAGTAATAAGGATACCGAACACAGGTTCAAAGCAGTGCGCCCAAGACTTCTCATGACAGAACTCCTTTTCAACGGCGGGACCATACTCCCGCACCCCGGCTGGGACAAGGCGGAGCGTGGGCGGTCGCTTGCAGAGCCTCACAGCGTGGGCAGGCGTGTTCCGTTAGGCGTGTTACGATGGCCAGCCGTGCGCACCTCCATCGTATTTGGGGACCGCTGGCTGGACGTCGAGTTGCCGGAAGGAGCCCGTGAGGTCGATGCTGGAGTCGGGTTCAAGGTTCCGGCAGTCGCCGACCTAGGCGCCGAAGTCTCCGCCGCCCTGGCAAAACCCCTGGACATGCCCCCTATTGCCGAGCTCGCGCGTGGCGCTCGCAAGGTCACCATCGCTTTCGATGACCCCACGGTGCCCTGTCTCGCGCCGCTTTGGGAAATCGCCATCCCCAGGGTGCTCGCGGAGCTCGAGCAAGCCGGCGTGCCGGCCGAAGGTGTCCGCCTGCTCTGCGCCAATGCGCTGCACCGCAAGTTCACGCACCGCGAGCTCGCCGGGATTCTCGGGAAAGCGGTCATGTCCACGCACGGCGACCGCGTCTCGTGCCACGACGCGGAAGATCCCGACAACCTCATCTACCTGGGGTCCACCCCGTCGGGCTACGAGGTCGAGCTCAACCGGGCGGCCTGTGAGTCCGACCTCCTCGTCTATGTCAATGCCAGCTCGTACCGCGGATTCAACGGCGGCTGGAAATCGGTGTGCGTGGGTTTGTCCACGTGGCGGTCCATCCGCTGGCATCACACGCCCGAGCGGATGTCCATGTCGTTTGACCGCAATCCGCTCCACGAGGTCCTCGACGAGATGGGAGCGCTCGTGGAGCATAAGCTCGGGCGCTCTCGCATTTTCAAGATCGAGACGGTCCTCGCCAATCCGCTCCAAGTCGCACGCGTGTTCGCCGGAAGCGTGGGAGGAGCTCGTCTGGCTGCGCTCTCTCTCATGCGCGCCCACGTGCGGCCACGGCGCGAGGCCGCACAGTCGCGAGCCGACATCATTGTCTACGGCGTCCCCGATTGGAGTCCGTACGCAGCATATGCCTCAATGAATCCGATGCTCACCCTCCTGTCCACGGGGCTTGGGTATCTCGGCGGCGTGATCAATGCCGCAGGCAAGCCAGGCTGCACGGTGATCCTCGCCACGCCGTGCCCCGACCGTTGGGACGAGCAGCATCACCCGTCGTACCGAGAGGTCTGGGAGCGAGTCCTTCCCGCCTGTGGCCGTGACCCTCACGCCGCGTTGCGCGAGCACGCCGATGACCTGGCGCGCAGGCCGGAATACATCGCCGCCTATCGCGATGGCCATGGATTCCATGGCGTGCACCCGCTCCTGGGGCTATTTCCCCTCACACGCCTTAGGCACGCGGCCCGGGTGATCGTGGCCGGCATCGAGGACCCCGCGCTGGCTAGGCATGCGGGCTTCGAGGCTACAGCGACCGTCGAAGACGCCATGGATCGTGCCCTCGCCATGCACGGCCGTGGAGCAGAGCTTGGCCTGGTGCGTTACCCTCCGGCATTCAATCGCAAGCTTTCCTAATACTGTCCAAGGGATTGTCCAAGAAGCCGCGCCGAACGGGAGCAGTCGGAAAAGACACGGCTGGTACGAGGCATTGCGGTTGCATTGAAGACCTCCGAACGACAGGACCTGTTCAAACAGGCAGGAGGTCCCGACAATGCTTATCCGTAGCTTTCGCCAAAAGGCGCCAAGATCGGTCCTCATAACGTGTGCTCTTTCGCTCGTGCTTGCGTGCAAGGCGGGCGGAGTCGAGGAAGACCACGACGACCACCTCCCCGGGACCCCTGACGCGCATGAGCATGAGCACGAACATGAACACGAGCATGGACGGCCTGACGGAGCCCTGGTCGTGGACGCCTCGATGCCGGCCGTTGATGCCGCCGTCGCTCGTGCTGATGCCGAGACTGCGGACGCACGGGTGACGCCACCGCCGCCGCCACCTCCATCGGAACCCGACGCAGCCCCACCGCCGCCGCCACCACCTCCTCCGCCGCCGGGCACTTCCCGGATCTATGACGAGACCATCCTTGCGCGGGAGCAGGAGTACTCGGACGCGGACCTCGATCGCGTGCGGCAGGCGTACCTGTTCTTTGGCCACCAGTCGGTCGGCAACAACATCCTCGCCGGCCTCGATTCCCTGAACAACACCGAGCCACGCTACGAGGTGCGCCAGCAATACGTGTACGACCTAAATAACCTCCTGCGCCCTTACAACGGCCGCCCTGCCCTCGGCCACCGAAACATCGGCGAGAATGAAAAGCCAGACACCAAGATCCGGGCATTCATCGATTACATGACGGGATTCGAGGACCCAACCAAAACAGGCCTCGGGGACAAGGTCTCCATCTCGATGTTCAAGTTCTGCTACGTCGATTTCATCTCCGGGATGGACGTGGACGGGTTGTTCGACCGGTACGTTCAGGCCATGGAGTCGCTCGAAGCGAGGTACACCAAGACGAAGTTCGTGTACGCGACCGCACCTCTCGCCTATGGCGACGCCAATGACGTTGCGCGCAATGCATTCAATCGCAAGGTTCGCGATTACGTCAGGTCCAATGGGAAGCGGCTATTCGACGTTGCTTCTATTGAAGCCACCATGGAAGACGGCAGCCGTTGCACGTTCACGAGCGGCGGCGAGACCTTAGAGCGCCTGTGCGTTCCTTACATGGCGGGCGAGCGCAATCCGCACTTGAATACGCTCGGCGGGGGGCGCGTGGGCAAGGCGATGATGATCATGTTCGCGGACTTGCTGCGGTAGGAGACCGTGCGCTGCGGATCCTGCCGGGCACAGCCTTGAATGGCGACGTCGCCATTTCAACGGCAACGTTGCCATGCCGGTGGCGACATCGCCATTGCGCCTTGCCCCGAGACGAACTTCATAAGGTCGACAGGTATGGGGGGGCCCGACGAGGTATCAATCCACCCATGCCCCTCTTCGGTCGCCACTACGCGTCGGGAGATGCCTCGCCGCGGCGGATGGGATTCCTGTTGCGCGCGGTGCCTGTTCGCAGCTGAATGGTTACTACTTTTTCCTTTTTCCCCTTTTTCCCCTTTTTCCCCTTGACGCCGTTTCGCCGCAGCTGCGGTCTCCGACGGTGCGCCGGCAGTGGCGTCCTCTGGGACCGCCTTGGCTTCGCGTCCCCGGGCGATGAGAAGCCGCTCGTGGAGGCGAAAGGGCCCGGGCGAAAACGCGGCACCGTGGGCCGCCTCGCCGGTGACCGCGGGTCCGAAAAGCAGGGTGTATCAAA
>JACQUZ010000070.1 GCA_016210055.1 Deltaproteobacteria bacterium
AAGTTGCGGCCGATCTCGTAGACGCGCTCGAACCCGCCGACGACGAGCCGCTTGAGATACAACTCGGGCGCAATCCGCATGAACAGGTCCAAGTCGAGGGCGTTGTGGTGTGTCTTGAAGGGCCTGGCCGCCGCGCCTCCAATCGTGGTGTGCATCATCGGCGTTTCCACCTCGAGAAAGCCTCGCTCGTCGAGGAACCGACGGATCCCCCGAATGACGCTGGTGCGCGTGCGGAACACGTCCCGAACCTCGGGGTTCGCGATGAGGTCCACGTAACGCTGGCGGTACCTGAGCTCCACGTCTGCCAAGCCGTGCCACTTCTCGGGCAGTGGCCGAATGGACTTGGTGAGGATCCTGAGCGTCTTGACGAGGAGGGAGAGCTCACCCTTTTGGGTCCAGAAAACCACCCCCTCCGCGCCGACAATGTCGCCGACGTCGAGCCACGACATGACTTGGCCATAGTCCTTGCAGTGCTCCACGTTGAGGTAGAGCTGCAAGTCGCCAGTGGTGTCCCGGATGGGGGTAAATGTTGTCTTGCCGAACGCGCGCTTGGCCACGACGCGCCCGGCCAATCGAACCGCGCGCCCATCCACGGGTGTAATGCCCTTGTGTACCTCGGTCGGGCGAGTTCCCAAGTATGCTTCCCGGACGCTTCCGCAGGTCTCGTCGGGCTTCCAGTCGTTGGCGTACGGGTTTACGCCGGCTTCCCGCATGGCCTCGGCTTTCTTGCGCCGCTCAGCCATGATGCGGTCGAGGTAATCCACTTCGAGGGTGCCATCCACTGACATGACCGGCGACTCTAGCAGGGTGGTTTCGAGGGCGCCAAGCGTGTTTTGCCGTGCTGGTTCGGCAGGCAGGGAAGATATAGTGCGCGGCATGTCGCGCATGCGGACCCCGCTGCTTGCCCTGGTTCTCTTTCTAGGAACGTCTTGCAGTCGGTCGAGCGCCCCGGCCAAGGCCGTGGGATCCGCCCAACCGCGCAAGATCGAGTGGATCGAAGACGACCCTAAGCGGGCGCTCTCGGACGCCCGCAGCGCCAAGCGCCCGCTGTTCGTCGAGACATGGGCCACTTGGTGCCACACCTGCCTGTCCATGCGCTCATTCGTCTTTACGGACCCTGGCCTGCTCCAGGTGGCGGAACGATTCACGTGGCTTGCGGTGGACGCGGACAAGCCGCAGAACGCCGAGCTTCTCGCCAAGTTCCCCGTATCTGCCTACCCGACGTTTCTTGTCGTGGACCCAGCGCTCGAGAGCGTGGTGGCGCGCTGGGTTGGCTCGGCGTCCATGGACCAGATTCTTGCGTTCCTCAAGGATAGCGAGCGGCAAGTGCAATTGGCCCACAGCGCCGAGCTTCCGGCAGGAGACCCGTTGGCTCTTCTCTTGCGTGGGTACCGTGCGGTCCAGGCCGAGAAACACGAGGAAGCGGCAACCCATTTCGCCGCGGCGCTCGACGCAGCCCCACCTGGTTGGTCGAGGCGCTCCGACGCTCTTATCGCGCGAATCGAGGCGCTCGAGAAGAGCGGCAACGCCTCCGCCTGCGTGGATTTCGGCCTGCAGGCGATGGAGCAGGCAGGGCGCTCGGCGAGTGCCGTAGATCTCGCGTTCTATGCGATGGAATGCGCGAGCAAGCTGCAGGGCGGCGATCCTAGGCTGAGCGTGCTCCGCAAGTTGGCGTTGCCTAGGGTCGAAGAAATCGCAGCCGACGGCGAGGCGCCGCTTTCCGCAGACGACCGCGGGGAAGCCCTGGCGCTGGTCATGGAACTCAAGGAGCAGCTGGGCGACAAGGCGGGCGCACGCGCAGCGGCCGAGAAGCGCCTAGCCCTGCTCGAGAAAGCGGCCGCCGCCGCGCCGGATGAGACGGCTCGATCGACCTTTAACTGGGCGCGGGCGAACACGTACTTGGTTCTCGAGAAGCCCGAGGAGGCCATTCGCATGCTCACGGCGAGCGAGGCAGCCCTCCCCCGAGACTTCAACCCGCCGCATCAGCTCGCTCGGGTGCTGTTCAAGCTCGGGCGCCACGATGAGGCCGTGGCCGCGGTGGACAGAGCCCTGGCCAAAGCGTATGGCCCCCGCAAGGGTACCGTCCTTGGCCTAAAGGCAGACATTCTCGAGGCCAAGGGGCAACTGGACCTCGCTCGCCAAGTGATCGAAGAGCAAGTGCGCCATTATCAATCCCTCCCAGACGGCCAAAAACGAGAGTCAGCCGCCGAAACCGCCATCGCCCGCCTGAAAAAACTGGGGGCAGGCGCCACGCCCTAGGGTCCCGCTGACTTGCTGCTTGCCTGGTCGGAATCAGGGGAGCGCGTCCCCGGGGCGGCCTGCGCGCTGGAGGAGGAAAGCGCGGATGAACTGCTCGATCTCGCCGTCGAGAACGGCGTCAACATTACCCACTTTGAGATCAGTTCGATGGTCCGCGACCTGGCGATACGGGGCAAGGACGTACGACCGAATCTGGCTGCCCCACTCGATGGCCTTCTTTTCCTTCTGGAAGGCGGCCTGCTTTTCCTCCTGCTCGCGGAGCTTCAGCTCGTAGAGCCGTGACTTGAGGACGCGCATCGCCTGCGCCTTGTTCGAGTGCTGGGAACGCTCGCTTTGGCACTGCACGACAATTCCCGTCGGGAGGTGAGTAATCCGAACCGCGGATTCCGTCTTGTTCACGTGCTGTCCGCCGGCGCCGCCCGCGCGAAAAACGTCGATGCGCAGGTCCTCGTCGCGCACTTCGATTTCCATGTCCTCCTCGACGTCCGGCGATACCGACATGGCGGCGAAGGAAGTCTGCCGGCGCGCGTTGGCGTCAAAGGGAGAGATGCGCACGAGACGGTGCACCCCCATCTCCGCCTTGAGCAAGCCGTACGCGTACTCCCCTGTCACCGCCAGCGTGGCGCTCTTGATTCCCGCCTCTTCGCCCGGCTGCTCGTCCAGGAGGTCTATCTTCCAGCCCTTCCGCTCGCAGTAGCGGCTAATCATCCGGACGAGCATCTGGGCCCAATCCTGGGCATCAACGCCACCCGCACCCGCGTTGATCGATAGGATCGCCCCAGCATGATCTTGCTCGCCCGACAGCATTCGGCGGAATTCCATGTCGGCAATAGCCGCCTCAATGGAAGCGCGGGCCTGCTCCGCCTCGCCCAGCGCCCCCTCATCGACCGCCTCCTCGGCCAAGTCGACAAGAACCTGCCCGTCCTCGAGCGCACGGACGAGCTTCTCGTAGGTCTCGACAGTGGCCTTGAGCGACTTCTGCTCTCGGAGGATTGCCTGAGCCGCGTCACGCTTGTCCCAGAAGCCTGGGACCGCGGACTGCTCCTCTAGCTCGGAGATGCGCCTTTTCTTTCCAGCGACGTCAAAGATGCCTCCCGAGCTCGGCGAGCTTTTCGCCCAGGACAGAGAGGCCTGTTCTCACGTTCTTGTAATCAAGGTGGGTCGCTGGCATCGCTAAGATTCACTCCAATCGTTCTGTTCGGTCGGCATGCAAGCGGATGAGCTTTCCCCCGCTCGCGGATCCAAAGGGCACGGGGTATTGCCCCGTAAAGCAGGCCGCGCAGTAGCCTTCGCGCGATTCAGGCGCGGACACTGCCGCCATGAGCCCCTTCTCGGAAAGATAGCCCAATGTGTCACACGTCAGATAACGGGCAATCTCGTCGACACTGTGTGACGAGGCGATGAGCTCCGACCGAGTGGGCGTGTCGATCCCGTAGAAGCACGGGTGAGTGCTCGGAGGGGAGCTGATGCGCACGTGTACTTCCCGCGCGCCGGCGGCACGGATCATCTTCACGATCTTTCGGGAAGTCGTTCCGCGCACGACAGAATCATCGAGAACGACCACGCGCTTCCCCTCGAGCACCTCGCGCACCGCGTTCAGCTTGAGCTTGACGCCGAAATGACGAATGGACTGCTGCGGCTCGATAAATGTCCTCCCCACGTAATGGGAACGGATAAGGCCCATGTCATAAGGGATTCCGCTCTCCCTCGCATAGCCAATCGCCGCCGCGATTCCGCTGTCGGGAACCGGCACGACGACGTCGGCGTCCACGGGATGCTCCTTGGCGAGGATGCGCCCCATCCGTTCTCTTACCCGGTACACCGACTGTCCGTCCACGCGGCTGTCAGGCCGTGCAAAATAGACATGCTCGAACACGCAGAACCGCTTGGGGACGTTGTCGCCGGAAAAGGGGTAATACGAGCGCATTCCCGACGAGTCGACGACGACGATCTCGCCTGGATCCAAGTCGCGGATGAACTCGGCCTCGATCAGGTCAAACGCGCACGTCTCCGAAGCAAGCACAAAGGCGTCCTTGAGCCTGCCAAGCGCCAGGGGGCGAAAGCCGTGAGGATCGCGCACTGCGACGAGCTTGGTCTCGGTCAGGAAAAGCAGCGAGAACGCACCTTCCAGCTGCCTGAGCGACGAGGTTAGCCGATCCACCGTGTCCTTTTCCCGCGAGTGGGCGAGGAGATGGATGATCGATTCGGTATCGGAAGTGGACTGAAAAATGGAGCCAGCGGTCTCCAGCCGAGTCCTGAGCGCATCGGCGTTGACCAGGTTGCCGTTGTGCGCGACCGCAATCGCTCCATGGGCATACTGCACGGAAAACGGCTGGGCGTGCCGAATATCCGATGATCCTGCCGTGGAATAGCGCACGTGGCCAATCGCTGCTCTCCCAGGGAGGCGAGCCATGGCGCCCGAATCAAAGACGTCGGTCACAAGCCCCATTCCGCGGTGTGGGTGCAGCTTCCCGGCGTCGGACGACACGATTCCGGCCGATTCCTGCCCCCGGTGCTGCAAGGCGTGCAGCCCAAGGTAGGCGATGTTTGCCGCCTCCGGATGGCCGGTAATGCCAAAAATGCCGCACATGGGAACCCCACTCTACTAGCACATTTTCCAGGTGACGGCTGGAAACGCGCGCGATGGAGCTAGAAAGGAGCCACGCGCAGCGCCACGTGCGCCAAGGTGATGATGCCGGCCGCGTGGAGCAGCGGCCATCCGCCGTCAATCTTGAACGGCTTGAGCAGCTTGTCCGTAAGCCACAGGAGCACCGCGTTGGCGAGGAACGGAACGATGAACCAGAGCAACCAAAGCGTGAAGAGGTTCATCGCGAAGCTAATGAACCAATAGAGGAATGAGTTGAGGAGCGCGAACGTCAACGCGACCATGGGAAGCGCCGAGCGTGGCTCGATCCGGACACGAGGGACTACTCTCGTGGCGAGCGCAAGGGCAACACCAAAGACCAAGACCCGGACACCGAACTTGATGAGGAACACTTGCCCCTCCTTCCCTATTGAGAATGGCCCGGAATGGACTTCGCGTCCACCCACAGCACCGCCTGGGTACCAAGCCACCGCCTGATGTCGACAGGGACCCAGCGCTGAAGAAAGAGCGGTGCCAGGGCCGGGTCTGCTTGATCCGGGTGGATATTGAGGAGCCAGAAGCGGTCCTTCCCGGCGGCCGCCAGTTTCTGCGCCAGGCCGTCGGGGCCTGGAGTGATGAGCTCGTGGTGACCGACGGGCCAAAGAGGGGCACGGGGATCAAGGTAGTGTCGCAAGTGGGTGGCAAAATGGACGGTCATCACGAGGGGGACCTTCAGCTCCACCGCCTGGTAAGACGCATGGGCGGCGAGCTCGCGCCACTGCTCCTTGGTCTTACGCGAGTGCACGTCCCGAATCGTTTCGCCGGCACCAATGGCTAGAAGAAGCCCAATGGTGAGTCGTGGCCACGGACAACGCCTTTCTGCGAGGGAACCGGCCGCGAGGACAAGGGTCAGGCCCGAGGCGGCGATCGCGTACTTGGGCATAAAAAAAGGCTGCACCACGTAGGACAGCGCAATGGGGAGTAGGCATGGGAACAAGAGCCCGGCCACTGCCGTGGAGAACAGGGCCGGTGACTTGCGAGTCCATCTCCACAACGTGGCGAGCGCGGCCAGAACCGTACCGATGACCCACGCCCAAGAAGAGACCCCCTCCCCCACCCATGAATGAAACCACGTTGCTGGGTGCGGACGCGGTACCCAGAAACCCTGACCCACGCGACCGACTTGTGCGCATGTCGCGGGAAGCCACGGCAGATAGGCCAGGGCGACGAAGACCGCGGCCACGATCAGGCGCCTCGCGGTGGCGCGGTCCCCATGGTCGTGCGCTCGGCGCTCCAAGACTAGGAGGGCGGCGCCCAGCCCGTGCGCGGCCAGGGTGAAAAACCCAAACACGTGCACGAGCGGAAGGAGCGCCGCCACGGCCGTGTAGGCGGCAAGAGGGCGCAGCCGAAACAGGGGTGCCGCCCGGAAAAACAGCCAGGTGGCGGCGAGCGACAAGCAAAGAAGCAAGCTATACCCTCGGGCCTCCCGCGCGTAGTAGACGCAGAACGGAGACACGGCGACCAGCGATGCGGCAATGAGGCCAGAGCGCCGGTTCCAAAGCTTCCTGCCCAGCAAGAACGCAAAAAGTGGAGCACAAGTTCCAGCTATCACGCTGAGGAGCCGCAGGCCGATTTCATCGAATCCCGCCACCGCTCCAAGTCCCTTGGTGAGCACGAAGTAGAGGGGCGGGTGGACATCCCTCTCTTTCAGGTGGGAAAAGAGATCGCCCCAAAGGCCCTCGACTACATTCAAGGTCGAAAGCTCATCCAGCCAAAAGCTCTCGGCATCCAGGCGAATGCCACGCAACAATGCAGAAGTGCAGAGAATTACGAGTAGGAACCAGCCAGTCGTGGGCACGGCCACGTCGCGAGTCCGCGTCTCGAGAGTCACCGAGCCAGCGTGTCTACCCCAGGAGGCCTTTCAGAGTTGTCATGAGCCATGTACACTTGTAATTGGCTTGCGACAATTGACCATGCACCATCTCGCGCACAGGCGAGCAGCATTGCTTGGCCCCTCGTGGGTGGCGATCCCGGCGCTTGGCGGGGCACTTTGCGCCTTGGTCGTTCCCGGCGCTTCCACCACCGCCACCGCCGGAGCGACCGTGCTCGCCGTTGGGGCGCTGGCGCTCCTTGCCGGGCACACTTGGGGGCTTCTCGTGGTGGTTCCGTCCCACTTGACTCTGGTGGGACGCCTTTGGCCCATGTTGGCCCTTTCGAGCCCCAGCCAGTCTCCTCCTGGAGGAGACTTGGAGGCGTTCGCGATCTCCATGGTCCTCGTCACAGCGCTTCCCGGCCTGGTACTCGCGGCGACCCTCTTGCCACGCATCACTGCCCTTGTTTTGGTCGACCGATCGCCCCGAGTTCAGTCCCTCGTCGTTGCCGCCACCGCCATGCTTCTGGCCGCGGCGTTGATCCTGCCGGCTCTCTAGCACTACTGTGTCACTTCCGGGCCGTCGCGAGAGCGCTGCCCGCCGCGGCAGATCGCGGCGGCGCGCGGAGCGAGCGAGGAAGGCGTACTGATGTACGCCGAGGAGCAAGCGAGGTCGCAC